>NZ_SPKN01000053.1:270989-272186 GCF_023127765.1 Pseudomonas sp. W15Feb34 | reverse complement strand
TAGTCTTTGCTGAGTGCTGCCATTCACCCTGAAAAAAGGGACAGTCTACGGTCAAATAGAACTGCCCCCGTTCAAGCGGGTGTGCGGCTAGTTTTCTATTTTATTACTATTGACCGCTATCGAGTTAAAACGGTTGCTGTTGACGGTGGCGAACCATGCCGTTACTCCTGACGCCAAGTTAGTGGTCCAATAATAGTAAATCCCAAACTCAGTTTTGTAATGGGTGCGCGACCAATAGTAATTATTTGGCATCGGCCAACGACCGGCGTACTGCTGTTGCATAAGCTTCTGTTCATTAAGGGTGGGTAGGGTCATGTCCCGCTCTATCGCCCTTTCATACACTTCTTCGTGCGCGCCTACACCGTTGTTGTAAACCCAGATCACGTTGGTAACGTACACTCCGACGGTTACGGTCTGTGGCGGACTCGAAGAGTCCGTGATTCGGATGGTTGTTGGACCATTGCCCCGTGAGGAAACCGCTCCAGTTGTACTGACAGAAGCGATATAGCTTTTATCGGATGAGTAAGTATAAGGCCCGGTACCGCCGCCCACGCTCAGTTGCGTCGTATTGCCAGGGGTGTTGGCGGGGAGGAGGCTGGGGTAATCTCCCAGCATGAATGTAAATCCGGAGAGCTGGATATAAGTCGGCGTGACGTATAACGGAGTGCTGCGACTGATAGTGTATTGCGTACTGGGAAACTCAACTGCCCGGCTCTGATCGTCGATACCATTATAGGCCACGTAAAAACTCAACGTTACCTGGCTATTATTTGCCACCCTGTCCAACCAACTACGCAGCACAGCTTTATCTCTCAAACCATTGGCGGCCTCCGTGGCGCTGATCAGTTCGCCCTCCATCACCAGTAGATCTTCTATACCGTCGCTGCTGAGTATCATCCACCCTAGTTGGTCTTTGTCGCTCAAAGGCCACTTATCCACTGATGCCTTGGCGTCGCCGGTAAAACTACCCAGGTTCAGCGTGCCTCCATCAATAATACTGTTGATGAGTGGCTGCGGTAAGTCCGTGGCCGGAATCGTATTGACTTTCACCGTCTGCACCTGCGACGGGCGTGGGTCAGCCACGCCCGTGCTCACCACCGAATACTTCAAGCACACGGTACTGTTCACACTATGGTGCAAGACCTTGGCCGAGGTCAGGTTGAACACTACCGTGCCTCCATCCAGCCCATTCTGGCT
>NZ_SPKN01000053.1:94741-270979 GCF_023127765.1 Pseudomonas sp. W15Feb34 | reverse complement strand
TTGAATAAGAGGTGCCGTCGGCAAAAAACCAGTAAAGTGTGATGAAATCTTGGCTACTCATACCGTCATAGCGAACCGTTGCCGTCGTATTGTGTTGAATGGGCAGCGGGTCCACTGTCACATTCGGCCCTGTATCGGTGGTGCCATTGATAAACGGGTGGGGAAGATCTCCTGATAATGCCTGAATGGTGTACGTGCGCCGACGGAAGTGCACTGCATTGGCTTTGTTGGTGCTACGATCGAAACTGGCCCAGAAATCGATGAACAGCGGCATTCCATCCTTGAGTCTGCGCAGATCCGGCGGCGTCGGTGGCATGATGCCCTGACTCTCGCCCTCAGGCGTTACCAGGTTCTCGCTGTAGGTATCCTCAATGTAATCCGCGCCATCGTCGTAGATACCTTCATATCGCATCCACATCCGCTGAAACCGGTGAATGAACGGCCAGATATTGATCAGGGTGCGCTCCCGGCCAGTAAGCTGGGAAATTACCAATACCGGGTTATCATGCCCTTCGATGGTGGGGATCGGTAGCGTGGTCAGGGGCAGTAACAGCAGATCCAGTATGGGCGACGGTATTCTCCGCGTGCCGCGCAGCACAAAGTACTGCACGGGAATCTGGCGGCCTTCGGAAAGAATGTTGGCGCCTACTACTTCGCTCGGTACGTCAAAGTGCACTGTTCTTGAGGTGTTGCCATTCTTGGTTTCTTCATAAGTGCCAATGCCCGGTACGCCGCTGAACACTGCCAGGATCCGGTCGCTGGGTGACATGTTCAGAAACGATACTTCAATCGTCGCTCCGGTCGTTGCGGACTCCGGCCTTAGTAGGTCTGGGTCTCGTGAGGCTTCAAGCACTTCCGGCCTCAACAGCTCACCTATTGCTTTACCGACCGTCACGTCAAGCGTCTCAGAGCGCAGTGTTGTGTTGCCGCGTATGAGGGAATAGCTCAAGCGAATGGAGCCGTTGTTATTCACGTCGACATAATTTCGATCTACCGGAAACGAAATCTCTCCTCCTACCACGACGTTAATCGTGTCGCCTGTGCTGCCACCCACCCCAGAGCCTACCCAGCGCCACACGACGGTGTCACCTCGTTGGAAGGTATAGGGGAGAGTGACATTGACCTGGAAGATCACATCGGCCGGATCGAGGTTGCCATTTTCATCTACGCCCTCAATGTGCGGCGCAGGCAGGTCGGCGCGACGTTCGCCTATTTCTACTATCAGGTGCTCGGATTCGCGCACCGTCAGCACATCGGCTTCCTGTATCGTGTTCACACCGTCATTGACGCGATAAAAGACGTCGATCGGCCCGAGCCCGACGAACTGTGCGAAATTTGCCGGCGTCACAATCCGAAAGCGTGTGGGTGGTGGTGGGTCGCCGGCCTGCTGGGTTTGTTCATAAAACACTAGGCCGCCGCCGGGTCGGTGCGCCTCAAAGCGCAAGGTGACGGGATAGTTCGGACTGTATGGCACGAAGGCCGGGAAGTTGACTTTGAGGTAGGGGACGGTCGGATCGATCAAGCCGCCTTCGTTTTCCTCGATTTCAACTGCAGGCATGTTGGAAACAGTACCAAAAACTGTGACAGACAGACTTTGGGAATAGCCAATCTCAGTGCCTAGCGGGAATTGCAGCGTATAGGAGATTTGCATCGAGCCGTTGATCAGGTCTTCGAGGATGCTGTTCTCGACGGTGGTATATGCCGAACGCCCGGGCCGGGCAGCAAACGCTGGCAATGGGATGGTGACTTTCGTTTTATCTTCGCGTGTACCCACGATGGTAGCTACGATCTGAGTGCCTGCTGGCGTTGGGGAGCCATTCGGGAGCCGTGTGGGCGCAACCACTTCGAGTTCGAAGTGACTCTCTGCGTACTGGTCGAAATCGACGTTATTATTGTCTGTTCCATCCACCAAAAAGTGGGGGCGCATGAGTGCGTCTGGATCCAGGTTACTGTTCAGGTTTACGACCTGAGACCACTGCTGCACTTCCCCTGAGAAGTTCAGCACCAAGTCGTAGATCCGGAACCGGATAGTCAACAGACCGCTACCGCCCAATTCGATGACCTCCCACGGGACGAACACCTCGATAGGCGTCAGTCCCTCGGCCTGATCCGCGTCCAACTGCAGCTCTACCAAACGACCGTTCCAATACAACTCGATGGTGTCCCCTACAAATGCATCTGGGTAGTGATCAATGGTAATGAGCACACCATCACGTGCGCGCTCGGGGTCGAGTACGGCATCTGAGCCACTCAAGTCCTCTGGCAGGTGAAGGACCAGCGCCGAATGGTAGGGGAGTCCTGGGTCCTGATCCACGCCCCCTGGCCGGGTATCTTTCAGGAACCAGGTTTCTTCCTCCGATGTACTTTCAGTGCCAGACCCGTGACGCCTGACCAGGCCATAGCAGGGGTACACAATACCTAGCGGTACATGCTCGCGTAGTACCGAGAGTTGGTAGCGTCTTTGCGTTTCCTCGCCAGCAACAATTTCCCCCCAGGCGACCGGAAAACGCCGATCTCCCATATACCATTCGTAAGAATCGCCGACGTTTTTCGTGGTCCAGCTCTCGAAGGTAATCAGCAAACGGTTTTCGAGGCTGCGTATGCCAACCCCTACATCAGCCAGAAGTTCGGGAAGGGGACGTACAGTGTTGTCGTTGTAGGGCGGCGGCTCCAGGTCTGCGATGCGTGGTGGGTGCAGGATGGGTGGACTGTCTGTGCGTTTATCGGACATGGTGGTGACCCTTCAGGCTGATTTGAGAAACGTGCCAAACAGGGTCAGCAAATATGAGAGAGTGGTCACCGTCTAGCTGTGAGAAATGACAGTGGCGACGAGCGGTCAGCTACTGAATAATGAGTGTCAGCGCGCTATAACGCACGCCCTTGGCCAGGGTTACCAGCAGCAAAAAACGCCACAACGGCTCTCGCATCACCCCGGCCACCAAGGTCAGCGGGTCGCCGATGATAGGTACCCAACTGAGCAACAGCGTCCAATGCCCCCAACGCAGGTAATGCCCGCGGGCTCTATCCAGCTGTTTGGCACTCACCGGAAACCAGCGCCGTTCCTTGAAGCGCTCTACCGAACGCCCCAGCAGCCAATTGACCACCGACCCCAGCACGTTGCCCAACGTGGCGATACCCAGCAGCAGCCACAGGTTGTAATGCCCGCTGATCAGCAGGCCGACCAGCACGGCTTCAGATTGCAGGGGCAATAACGTTGCGGCGCCAAACGCCGCGACGAACAGCCCCAGGTAACCCATCAGCACCGGTCAGTGGGCCGGGTAGTCGGCCACCACCACATCCTTGCCTTCACGGGTCAGACCGATGACTTGATACGCCTCGCTACGCCCTTCCACTTCCATACCCGGCGAGCCCAAAGGCATGCCCGGTGCGGCAAGACCCAGCAGGTCATGACGCTGGCGCAAGGCCAACACCTGCTCGGCGGGTACATGGCCTTCGACGAACTTGCCGTCGATCACAGCGGTATGGCACGAACCGAGGCGCGGGGCGACGCCCAGGCGTTGCTTGACCGCGCTCATGTCTGCTTCAACGTGGTCGTTGACCTTGAAACCGTTGTTTTCCAGATGGCTGATCCATTTTTTGCAGCAACCGCAATTGGCATCGCGGTGTACATCGATGGGAATCAGCTCGGCGGCCTGGGCCAGGGGGGTGGCAAGCAGGGTGCAGAGCAAGGCCAGTCGCAATGGGTTTTTCATCAGGGGTCTCACTGAAAGCGCAGCAATAAACCGCGCATTCTCCCTGCTTTTTACACTGAGACGCGCTGGTAATGTTTCTAAATTATACGAAGCCTGGGCTTTCCAACCGCTGCTTGAGCTGGTCCAGGGCAATGGCGGAGAGTTTGATCATGCGTTTGTGCAAGGTAGCGAGTTGCAGTTCGGTTTCATACGTCAATACGCGCTTGAACCGAGTGCCACCCTGATGGGCTTGCAAAAAATAATGGATACAACCGTCCACCGCCAGTGAGGTGAACACGGTCCTGAACTCATCGGGGCAGCGGGCAATTTGCACGCGGTAGCTCATGGATACGCGAATGCCCAGCAGATCGATGTCTTCAGTAAAGCGCGAGCCGACCGACAACGAGCCGCGGGTGCCGGTGTCGGCGCTGAGGGAGGAGGGGTGCCATTCGTGCCAGCGGTCGGGCTGGGTTACATAATCGTAAACAGTATGGATTGGGGCCTGGATAAAGCGTTCCTGACTGATCTGCTCCAAGCGGATCGGCTGCTCAGTCGCGTGCATGGCACACCTCCTGTGTGGCGGGTTTTTACACTGGGAGCTGTCAGAATAGTCTGGCTCTCGCGCTTCGCACGGGAGTATTCAGGCCGTTGATCAGCACGCTGAAAATTAGATATCCAACAGGGCCATCACTTCCTTGGGGTAGCGCAAACCGGCGGTTGCATCGGCCGGGAAGATTGCATCCAGCCCAGCCAGTTCGTCCTTGCTGAGGGTGATCGATACCGCCGCGACATTCTCTTGCAAGTAGGTACGCCGCTTGGTCCCGGGGATTGGGATGATGTAGTCACCTTGGGCCAATACCCAGGCCAGTGCCAGTTGCTCGGCCGTCACGGATTGGTTGGTGCACTTGCGTGCTCGGCCCGGCACGGGTTTACAAGGTTAGGCTTGTGCCCTGCGATAGGCGCCAGGTTGCTGCCCGGTGACTTTATGAAAGGCCCGGGTAAATGCGGCCACCGACTGATACCCGGCTGCCAGCGAGACCTCGGCCACGGTCTGGTCCGCCTTGAGCAGCCCACAGGCATGGCGCATACGTATCACCAGCAATACCTGCCCCGGCGACTGCCCGCATAACTCCCTGAAACGCTTGAAAAACGCCGAACGGGATAACCCCGTGCACGCCGCCATGCTTTCCAGGCTCCAGGGCTCGGCCGGGCGCGCAATCAGCTGCTCCAGCAGGCCGGCAAATGCCGGTTGCCGGCCCAGCGCTGCCAGGCCGCCCAGCTCGGTGTTGTCGATGACTTGCTGGCGCAGTACATATAAAAACAACAAGTGGCAAAGACGTTCGAGCAAGGCCGAGGAGGGCGCGGGTAGGCGCTCGCACTCCTGCAGGATCAATTCGAACAGATTGCGCGCAGCGGTCAACGATGGATCACCGGCACGCAGGATGATCCAGGCGGGCAGGCTGTCGACAATCATCGCCGACAAGCCGGATTGGAAATGGAAGAAGCCGCAAACCAGGCCCACGCCATCCATGGCACTGCTGTCGAGGGGCAGCATCGGCCGGCGAGGGCACTCTTGGGCGCTTGCCGCGGTACTTTCCCCGGACAACCGATAGGCCAGGTCACGCAGTAGAAACACGGCGTCACCATTGTTCAGGTGCCGGGACGTTGGATCACCGTCGATATGCAGCCAGCAATCGCCCTGCACGATCAAATGGAAGCTTGCCTGGGCCAGGCTGTGCGTGCTGGCGTGCCAGTCACCGCAGTAGCGGCCGACGTGAAACAAATTGGTATTGAGTTCAAGGCTATCTAATAACCAATCGACAAGAGTGCTGGACGAATTCATCTAATGGAAAGACTCAAGAGCAAGTAATCGCTACTTTAGCCTATTGAGCGATTTTTTTAGAACCAACAGACTGGCGCACTCGAACCCAACAGGAGACCACTCCATGTCCCGTGTACCGTTGCTCACCCCTGACACCGCCCCGGAAGCGGCGAAACCTTTCCTGGAAAATGCGCAGAAGGCCTCGGGTTTCATTCCTAATCTGCTGGCGGTGTTGGCCAATGCACCGGCGGCGCTGGAAACCTATATCACTGTCTCCGGCTTGAATGCCAAGGCCGAACTGAGCCTGGCCGACCGCGAAGTGGTGCAGTTGATTGCTGCTACTACCCACGGGTGCGATTTCTGTGTCGCCGGCCACACCGCCGTTGCGCGCAACAAGGCCAAGCTGCCCGAGAACGTGATCGAGGCCCTGCGCCGGCTGGGTGAGCTGCCTGATACTCGCTATGAGACACTCGCCGCCTTTACCCGCGAAGTGATCGCCACTCGGGGTGATGTCAGCGATGCCGGCTTTGAGGCGTTTCTCGCGGCCGGCTATACCAAGGGCCACGCGCTGGAGGTCATCCTGGGCGTAAGCCTGGCAACCCTGTGCAATTTCGCTAACGTGTTTGCCCGTACCCCGCTGAACCCGGAACTGGCGCAGTACCGCTGGGAAAAACCGGCAAGCTGAATCGGCGTTGGTCCACCTGCTGTAAAAGGAGAGACATGAATGCTTGACCCAATCTTGAGCCGTTGGCTCGATGTTCAAGCGCAGGCCCTGGACGTGGGCAGTTGCGATCCACAGGAAGTGCTGCCACGCCTGGCAGAAGCCAATATTCTGAAAATCGGTGTGCCCACCCAACTGGGCGGGCTGGGCGGTGATGTGGCGGGTGCCGTCGAGGCCATCGCCAATGTGGCCAGCCATTCCCTGGCGGCGGCATTTGTGTGCTGGGGCCAGCGCTCGTTTATCGAGTACTTGTTGCAGAGCCCCAATCAGCGCCTGCGCGAACACCTGATGCCGGACCTGCTCAGCGGCAAGTTGGCCGGAGCCACCGGGCTGTCGAATGCGATGAAGTTCATATCGGGTATCGAGTCGTTGCAGATCAGCGCCGAGCCCAACGAGCATGGCTGGACGCTCAACGGTCGTCTGCATTGGGTGACCAACCTGCGCAAGAATGGTTTTGTCGCCGCAGCTGCTATCGAACATGCGGGCGGTGGTACGCCGTTTATCCTGGCGATCCCGGATTCAGTGGCGGGCTTGCAGCGCTCCCGCGATCTGGAGCTGCTTGGGTTGCAATCGAGCAACACCGCTGCCCTTGGCCTGGAAGGCGTGGAGCTGAGCCGTGACTGGTTGCTGCACGAGGACGCGCGCAAGTTCCTGCCGGCAGTGCGCCCGGCGTTCCTTGGTTTGCAGTGCGGCATGTCGATTGGCCTGGCCCGCCGCTCCCTGGCCGAGGTGGCCAATCATCTGGGGGCCAGCCGTACGGTGTTGCGCGAAGAGCTGGAAGCCTTGCGGGCGACGCTGGACCATCTGGTCAGCGAGCTCAAGAGCGGGTTGCTGGCTGGGCGTTTTGCTGCCGAGTCGATCCCCTTGTTCAAGCTGCGCATTGCCCTGGCAGAAACCGCCGCCAGCGCCGTGCAGCTTGAACTGCAGGCCAGTGGCGGCAAAGCCTACCTCACCGCCCACGGTAGTGGCTTTGCGCGGCGCTGGCGCGAGTCGGCATTTGTGCCGATTGTGACGCCCAGCCTGGTGCAACTGCGCACTGAGTTGCAGCGCCAGGCCAACCTATGAGCCAGGCGGTCATGACGGCCCAGGGGATTTGCCTGGGGTATGCCAGCGGCCCGGTACTGCAAGGGTTTGACTTACAGTTGCAGGCGGGCGAAGTGGTGTCGATCCTGGGGCCCAGCGGCGTGGGCAAATCCAGCCTGCTGCGTGTGCTTGCCGGCTTGCAGCTACCCCAGGCCGGTCGTGTGCATGTGTTGGGCGAACCCTTGAGCGGTCCGCACCCACGGGTGGCGGTGGCCTTTCAAGACCCCAGCCTGTTGCCCTGGTTGAACCTGGAAAAAAACGTCGCCTTCGGCCTGGACTTCGCCCGCCAGCCGCACCTGAGTGTTGAAGAGCGCCGCCGTCGTGTCGACCACGCCATCGCGGCGGTAGGCCTGGAACATGCGCGCCAGCAGTTCCCGGCGCAACTGTCCGGCGGCATGGCCCAGCGCACCGCGCTGGCCCGCTGCCTGGCCCGCCAGCCTCAAGTGCTGCTGCTGGATGAGCCCTTCGGCGCGCTGGACGAAGTGACCCGCGCCGACATGCAGCACCTGCTGCTCAAGGTCAACCGTGAGCAAGGTTCGGCGGCGGTATTGATCACCCATGACATTGACGAAGCGCTACTGCTGTCCGACCGCATCCTGCTACTGGGTAACCGCCCGGCGCGGACGTTGGGTGAATGGCATATCGACTTGCCGCAACCTCGGGACGAACAGGTCGAGGCCATCGGCGCGCTGCGTATCGATATTCTGAAAACCTTACGGCAGGCGAGCCGCCCTCAACCCAACCCCCTTGAACAACAGGAGCTTAGCCATGTGTCTGGATGACCTGACCCACTCGCGCCGTGACTTTCTCAAACTCTCGGCGGTGCTCAGTGCCGCCGGCGCCTTGCCGCTGTTGAGCAGCCTGCAGGCGCGCGCCGCCAATGAGCCCGACGCGCCGGTGCGTATCGGTTATCTGCCGATCACCGACGCTACGCCGTTGCTGGTTGCCCACAACAACGGCCTGTTCGAAGCCGAAGGCATCAAGGCCGAACGTCCGGTGCTGTTGCGCAGTTGGGCTCAGGTGATCGAGGCGTTCATCTCAGGGCAGGTCAACGTGATTCATCTGCTGTCACCGATGACCGTGTGGGCGCGCTACGGCAGCAAGGTGCCGGCCAAAGTCGTGGCCTGGAACCATGTGGGTGGCTCGGGCCTGACCGTATCGCCAGGCATAACCGATGTGAAGCAACTGGGCGGCAAGTCGGTGGCGATTCCGTTCTGGTACTCGATCCATAACGTGGTGGTGCAGCAACTGTTCCGCGACAACGGCCTCACGCCGGTGACGCGTGCGACCGGCAGTTCGATTGCCGCCAATGAAGTCAACCTGATCGTATTACCGCCGTCGGACATGCCGCCCGCACTGGCCAGCAAGCGCATCGACGGCTATATCGTCGCCGAGCCGTTCAACGCGCTGGCCGAGAACCTCAAGGTCGGCCGCGTGCAGCGCTTTACCGGTGATGTATGGCGCAACCACGCGTGCTGCGTGGTGTTCATGCACGAGCACGACCTGACCAACCGCCCGGAGTGGTCGCAGAAGGTGGTGAACGCCATCGTCAAGGCCCAGGTGTGGACCCGCGACAACCGCGAAGAGGCGGTGAAACTCTTGTCCAAGGATGGCCCGAACCGTTACACGCCACACGCCGAGCCGGTGTTGAGCAAGGTCCTGGCTCCGGCTGCCAGCGACCGTGCCGGCTATGTGAAAGACGGCGCGATCCAGCACGCCAATTGGGACGAGCACCGCATCGACTTTCAGCCTTATCCCTTCCCCAGTTACACCGAAGAACTGGTGCGCCGCCTCAAAGACACGCTGATCGAAGGCGACAAGAAGTTTCTTGCCGATCTCGATCCGGCATTCGTCGCGAAGGACCTGGTGGACGACCGTTTCGTGCGTCAAGCGATCGAAGCGGTGGGCGGCATGAAAACCTTCGGCTTGCCGGACGGCTATGAGCGGCATGAGGAGATTGGCGTTTGAACAACGGTAGAATCCTGGGCTGGTCGCTGGGGTTGAGCGGCTTGGCAGGTTTGATGTTGCTGTGGTGGCTGGGTGTGAAAGTGTTCGGCGAGGCCGATGGCCTGTCGGCGCGCTTTTCGCTGGCGGCCACCGCAAGCAGCCTGTGGGAATTGCTTGGCCGCAGTGAGCTGTACCTGCACATCGCCGTGAGCCTCAAGCGTATCTTTGTCGGGCTGTTTCTTGCGCTGTTGATCGGGGTGCCACTGGGTCTGCTGGTGGGCAGTTCGCGCAATCTGGAGGCGGCGACTACGCCGGCCTTCCAGTTTCTGCGGATGATCTCGCCCCTGTCCTGGATGCCTATCGTGGTGATGCTGATGGGGGTAGGGGACCAGCCTATCTATTTCCTTCTGGCCTTCGCCGCGGTGTGGCCGATCATGCTCAACACTGCTGCCGGCGTGCGTCAACTCGACCCGCGTTGGTTGCAGTTGAGCAAGAGCCTGAGTGCCACGCGCTGGGAGACGTTGCGTCGAGTCATCATTCCTGGTGTGGTCGGGCATGTGCTGACCGGCGTACGCCTGGCCATCGGTATCCTATGGATCGTGCTGGTGCCGTGCGAGATGCTCGGGGTCAGTGCAGGGCTGGGCTATTACATCCTCGATACCCGTGATCGCCTGGCGTATTCGGAGTTGATGGCGATGGTGGTGGTGATCGGGCTGTTGGGGTTCGCGCTGGATGCGCTGGCACGTGGGCTGCACCAGCGCTGGGTGCAGCGGGGATAAACACGCACATTCGAGCGACACACTGTCGCTCGAAGCGCAGGGCAGGGTTAAACCTGAATAACCAGGTCCCCTGGCAAGTTATCGGCTGAGAGCGGGTTTTGCAGGTTGGGCGAGGGTTTGTCGAAGACCCCAATACTGATACTGCCTGTCATCTCGGCCAGGCCTGGAACACCCTCTGTGGTGTTCATGTGTGAATGGCCGACCAAGGCAAGCCATTTTTCCGTTCCAGAGTTGGCCTGGATCACTTCGGACGCGTAGTAATTGAACTCTTCGAGGCGTTGCCTGGAGCCGAACCCTGTCTCCGTACGGCCTAGTTTTGCGTCTTTATGCCGGGTCAAATAGTAGTGATCCAGCGGCAGTACTTCGATGCCGTGCAACTCGAACTTGGCTTTGAGCTCGTCAAAGGTCGGTTGGGTACGAGGGAGGTTAGGATTGGCAAGGTTGCCGATGCCATCATCCACAATACCCTTGGGCGGTAAGTCGATGACGCCTTCGAAATAGATCTTCTTCACCCCCTCCTGTTTGAATTTCTCAACGTTGTCGAAGAGCAACTTAAAGCTGGCCATCTCTTTATGGGACTCTCCGAACACGATGCCATTGGAAACTTTCAGTGCCTCTGTGATCACTTCGGCTGCGGGCGCGGTCTTGGAGATTTTCGGCGCCACTATGCGTGGTGGCAGGGCGCCCTCTTTGATGGCGTCATAGGTCTCGTACATTTCCTCGATGAATTTTTTCAGGGTTTCATCTTTGCCGTCACCGCGCAGGAAGTGCCCTGGCTCCAGTTTCCCTTTCATGCTTTCTACATAGCTGCCTTTGGGCAGCTCCTTTCTTGTGACTTTGCTGCTGATCCTGGGACGTGTAGGTCGACCTATCGGGTCGAATCGATGCGCTTGCGGATGACTCGGGGCGTATGCCACAGGCATGTAAGTATGCGTCGGAACGAACCCCTCGAGAGGCGGGCCGTAAGGCTCCCGGGTGCTCGCATCCACGGCGTACCATTTGCCCTCATGTAGAACGGCAGAGGCTTCCAGGTTTTTGTCACCACGCTTGAACAGGCCGATAGCGACATCATCGAAGGCCGCGCCTGCCTCGATCAGGTCGCTGCCCCTGGCCATGCCTCGCAGACGCTGTATGCCGTCACCGGCTGCGCCAGCACCTGCCAGAGCCAGCTTGCCGGCGCCCACCGCCGCATCGCCTAAACCACCCAGCGGATTGAAAGCGCTCAAGACGTCGGCGCCGATTATTCGGGTGGCGCGCGCCAGTTTGCTGATGGCGTTGCCGGTTTTATGCGCGCCCTTGAGCAGTTTTGACACGGTGCCCACGCCGGCAGTGAGAAAACCGAAGACGTCAAATGCCAGATCGACAGCCGCATCTTTATAGTTGCCGTTACGCCAATTGACGATGGCCGTTCTCAGCGGAATCAGATCGAGGATAAATTCGCCGATGGTATTGAGGGTGTCACGGTTCCTCTCCGTAGACGTCCTACCTTCTGCTTGCCGCCTGACGGCGTCACTGTCGATGCCCTGCGCGTTGACTATCATCTGGGCGATGTCGTGGATGCGTGGGTTTTTGAATGTATTGACAGGGGGTGCTTCTCGGGTCTTTTCGATACCCAGATTACTCAGGTTCTTGCTGAGTGGGAGCGCTTCGATCTTGGTGACTTCATTGGCTATGTATTCATCCGCTGCGATGCGTCCCGAAGAAGCTTTTTGGATAGTCGCGGTGACCGGGTCGAATTCGTAAACGTGTTTCTCGCCCTTGAGCTCTGCTTGCATCAAAATTCTTGGGCTGGTGTGGAACAGTTTGTTTGGCCAAAACGGAATAGGCGAGCTGCGGTAGGTGTTCTCTTGATAAAAACTAAGCTTTGCGTTGTTTAAAATGTCTCGATCTGCGACAGGCAACTGGGTAATGGCATTCATCCACGTGTAATGGTGGATTTTTTTACAATGGGTCGTTACTTCGGCGAATTGTTTATCAAATTCCTGGGGGACGTTGAAGTGTGGGCTGTGGGTGAAAAGAGCGACGGCACCCAGGTTGACGCCCTTGGTGTTATTGCGGATCACCCAGTCGTTGGTGTTGATTTTCAGCCCTTGCATGGTGAGCTCGCGCAGCGAGTAGAGAGGGCCGAAGCGTTGGCCCTTGAGCCCCATCTTGTGATAATTCAGACAAAAGAGTTTGTCATCCAGAGGAAAGTCATCACCCAAGTGCTGCTGGATTCGTTCTTGTGCCATTCTTTCTCGATTCGGCAAGGGCTTGTCGAGCAAAGCGGACGCCTCTTTCAACGCTTCATGTTGAGCATTGAAAGCTGTGCGGGCGTACTCGAAATCCTCCGCGGTGTAGTGTGCGTCGTCGAAGCGGTAAATCACGTCGTTGGCCACACACCAGTCAATCAGTGCATTTTTCTTTGCCGCTTCACTGGCTGGGTATTGCGACGGGGCTGCGCACATCACTTCGGCGAAGCTCATGTTCATCGTCCTGCCGGGCGTGTGGGCTTCGATACCGGCCACCGCGATACATAAGTTTGCCCACGCCTGGCTGTGGCAACGTACTGACGCTGGAATGTCTTTGATCAAAAACTGGGGGGCGACCCGCATCAGCAGCAACCGGGCTGCCAGCGCGGCGGTAGCAGGGGAGGTACGGCCAGTGCTGCTCAGGTGATTGGCAAGGGCCTCAACCACGGAGGCGGGCGATGAGTCCCTGTGGATTTCGACGCCCAAATCAAAGCCGGCCACTATGTTTCGATTGGATGTTTGATCCAGCGCTTCAGGGTCGAGGCTCAAATGGATGGTCGCCAGCACATAGTCATTGGCGCTGCTGCTTGTGGCAATCCCGCCCACACTGGCTTGAACCGCGGCGCCTAGCGCTGCGGCTCGCGGTGAGTCGAGCAGTTTCTCCAGCGCGGCAGCAGGGTCTTGCATCAGTTGTGGAGACAGGGTGACGGCGTTGGCAAGGTAGTCCAGGGCGCCGACGCCAGGCTTGGGCAGTGGCAAGCCTGGCAGATTCGCGCTATTCGACGCGATGACATTGTAGGCCGTGCGCTGATGTTCAATGCTCAATGGCAGCGTCCAGGCCAGAGCACCACTCAAGTTGCCCAATGGGTGCTTCTGGACGTGCTCGCAGAGGTTCTGGGCAAGCTCCTGCAGCTCTACTCGGGTCTTGGGATAGTAAGGGCTTGCTGCTTTGATGAGCGATTCGAGGCTGGCGGTGCGTGGGGACGCATCGGCGGACGCAAGCGTGAGATGGGTGGACAGGAAATACGCGGCCATGGCCTCTGGCGTTGCGTCTTCGGGCAGTTTCTCCAGCGCCGTATCGAGGGCCTTGGCAAGGTTATGCAGCTCCTGGCGGTCGCTTAATTTTTTTCTCAGTGTCTGGCGTCCATCCGGCAGCGCTGGCTCAGCGGTGGCGGTGGTATCGCCCACCTGAGCGTCAACATCTGGCGGTGTTTGAGGAAGGTCGGTAGATAGCGGCGAAAGTCGCAAATTACGAAGTGGGGCAGCATGTTGAATGTTCACAGTCACTCACCTTTCAGGCATGGAAACGTCAACGCTCCAAAAGGCTACATACCTGTAGCCTGAGCGCACTGATTCGTGTGCGCTCTGGGCATTACGGTTCCCGCATGGCTACCTGTGGTGTGTGAGAAATCAAGTCAGCAAGACGCGAGAAGATTGCCCTCTCAATGATTAAAACCGACGGCCCGTGTGAGCGCCGAACAAGCCAAAATTTTTGATCGCCTGTAACATGAGACGCAGCCGACCCGGTTCGTCCCGATTTTCGGGTATGTGCGGCGAAACACAGCGGATACATTCTTTAAGGTTCAGGAACTTCGTCATGACCCAAAAGCAACGCTTGAAATACTCGATTCTGATCGCCCTGGCCGTGCTGGCCTCGATGTTCGGCCTGTCCTACCTGCAGAACATTGGCGTGATCAGCGAAAAGACCTTCCAGTACCTGGCCATTGCGATTGCCGTGGTGGTAGTGGTGATCAACGGCATCATGCGTCGCAAGGTCAAGCCGCACTTCTGATCAGCGCGGCGTGACTCAGGCGCGACCTTCGAGCACTTTGGCAGCCTCTTCATGGAGGCTGTAGCTTTTATCGGCATTGAGGGTGATCACGCCCTCGCTGCACAGACGCTTGAGCACCTCACGCACACTGAGAAACGACAACGGGATGCCCAGCTCCAGCAAGTGGCTGTGCACGCCCCGCACCCCCAGGGTGCGCTGATTGTCGGCGGCGTTGAGGAGGGCGTCGATGACCTTCAGCCGAATCAGGCTGGTGCGCAGACCGAAACACTTGAGCAAATGGCGAATGCGCTGGTTGCCCTGCTGTTCGGGCGCCTTGCCAAAGCCTTGTGAACCGTTGCCATAGTTGGCCTCGGCTGTCGGTGAATGTCCATCCGTGGGCACTTGCGGGTTGTACATGCAAAAACTCCTTATCAGAGCCTGATCAGGAAAATGATGGTGCTCTTATTCAATAAGACGAACGAGAGAGCAAAATCATGAAGTGCCGAATGTAGAAAATTTGTCGGTATCAGGTTTGTCACACTGTCGCCGGCCTGGATAAGCCCCGTTCGTGGCTAAATTCTTCCCGGTTAATTGCGTCCTTACGGTGGGGTAGTTGTATCTACCGAGGGTATTCAATTTGACTGCGGGGTCTGCGTGATTATTTCCAACGGGTTGTTCAGGGGCTGCGTGGCAGGGGTGTTGCTGGGGCTGAGCTTTGCGGCCTCGGCGCGCGAGCATGTGGCTCAGGCGTCGGCCGATATTCGCCGTACCACTTACGGCGTGCCACATATCCGCGCCAATGACGAGCGCGGCCTGGGCTTTGGCATCGGTTACGCGTATGCCCAGGACAACCTGTGCCTGCTGGCCAATGAAGTGGTCACGGTGAACGGCGAGCGCGCGCGCTATTTCGGCCCCGAGCAGGCAACCCTGGAGGAACGCAACAACCTTGCCAGCGATGTGTTCTTTACCTGGCTCAATACACCCGGCGCGGTGCAGGCATTCTGGCGTGCGCAGACCCCGCAGATCCGCCAGCGTATCGAAGGCTACGTGGCCGGCTATAACCGCTATTTGAAGGAGCAGGGCGCGCCCGCACAATGCCAGGCGGCGTGGGTACGACCGCTGGTTAAAGAGGATCTGGTCAAACTGACGCGCCGGTTGCTGGTAGAAGGTGGCGTTGGCCAGTTCGCCGAAGCCTTGGTGGGCGCCACGCCGCCCCAAGCCATCGCCGGTGTGCAACCCGGCGCGCAGGCATTTGCACAGGCCGCCGCGCATCAGCAACGCTTCAGCCTCGACCGGGGCAGTAATGCCGTCGCGGTGGGGCGTGATCGTTCTTTCAATGGCCGTGGGATGTTGCTGGCCAACCCGCATTTCCCATGGGTGGGTGGCATGCGTTTCTACGAAATGCACCTGACCATCCCTGGCCAACTGGATGTAATGGGTGCCGCACTGCCAGGTTTACCCGTGGTGAATATCGGCTTCAACCAGCACGTGGCGTGGACGCATACAGTGGACACCTCCAAGCATTTCACCCTGTACCGACTGACCCTGGACCCCAAGGATTCCACGCGCTATATGCTTGACGGCAAGTCCGTTGCCCTGGATAAAACCACGCTGACCGTGCAGGTCAAACAGGCCGATGGCAGCCTCAAGGACGTTGCCCACACCGTCTACAGTTCGCAGTTCGGCCCCGTGGTGCAATGGCCCGGCAAGCTGGACTGGGACAACAAATACGCCTTCAGCCTGCGCGACGCGAACCTGGGCAACGACCGCGTACTGCAACAGTGGCATGCCATGAACCGTGCGGGCAGCATCACTGAGCTGCAAACTGCGGTGCACTCCCTTCAGGGCATCCCATGGGTCAACACCCTGGCTGCCGATGATCAGGGGCAGAGCCTGTACATGAACCTGTCGGTAGTACCCAACGTCAGCGCCGCCAAACTGGCGCAATGCAGCGACCCACGGGCCGGCCTGCAAATGATCATGCTCGACGGCAGCCGCAGCGCCTGCGCCTGGGACATCGACCCCAAGGCTGCGCAAGCAGGGATCTTCCCGGCGGCGCAGTTGCCGCAGTTGCAACGCACCGACTATGTACAGCACTCCAACGACTCTGCCTGGATGGCTAACCCCGAGGCGCCGCTGAGCGGGTTCTCGCCGGTGATCAGCCAGGACAATATTGGCCTGAGTCCACGCGCACGTTTCGCCCTGCAACGCCTGCAATCCCTGGACAAACAGCCGATCAGCGTCAGCGACCTGCAAAACATGGTCATGGACAACGAGGTGTACCTGGCGGGCCAAGTCATGCCGGACCTGCTCGATTTTTGCGCCAAGCAACTTGGCACCGACGCCGCCGCGCTCCAGCCACTGTGCACCAGCTTGAAAACCTGGGATCGGCGCGCCAACCTCGACAGCGGCATCGGCCTGGTGCACTTCATCAACCTGATGCAGCACCTGCAGCAAACTCCCGATGCCTGGCGTGTCGCCTTCGACCCGGCCCACCCCCTGACCACGCCCCGCGGCCTCGCCATCGATCGCGCGCCGGTGGCCGCCGCGCTGCGTGAAGCCATGCTGGCGTCCAGCGCAGACGTCAACCAACTCGGCCTGAGCCGTTGGGGTGAGATCCAGGTCAGCGGCCAAACCCCCATCCACGGCGGCCCGCAAGAACTGGGTGTCTACAACGCCATGCAAACCGTGCCCCGCGAAGATGGCAAACGCGAGGTCGTCAGCGGCACCAGTTACCTGCAAATCGTCACCTTTGATAACAACGGCCCCAACGCAGTCGGCGTGCTGGCGTTCTCCGAATCCAGCAACCCGGCGTCCCCTTACTCAAAGGACCAGACCCAGGCCTTCTCCGAGAAAAAACTGCGCCCGTTGCCGTTCACCGACGCTCAGATCAAGGCCGATCCGCAGTACCAACTCCACACCGTGAAGGAGTAGGGCAGGCCCGCAACCCCTTGATGCCAGAGCAGAATATTTTTTGAAATCAAGGGGTTGCAGGCATAGGCAAATGAGTACATAATGGCGCCCATCGAACGCAATGAAGCATTAAAAACTTCAATGTATTCAATGAGTTAGAGTATAGGCAAGCTTCACATAGCCCACTCAAGTTTGTATGCGGTGAATGTCAGCGACAAGGACATTGATCGTTTGAGGCCGAGTAGCAAAATGGTTATGCAGCGGATTGCAAATCCGCCTACGCCGGTTCGATTCCGACCTCGGCCTCCACTCTTAGAAACCCCGTAGATTAACGTCTACGGGGTTTTTTATTGCCTGTGATTTGAGAAGTGTTCCGCAACCCTACTCATTGTTGATCGCAATGAGGGGGCAGAACAATGCCAGGGGATGGTGTGGTTGGCCTTTTGCTCCAGCAGATTGATCCATGTCGAAAGCAGCCTCCAACTCCCCCCAGCCCTGCATACAACGGAGGGGAAAGAGAGAAAGTTCGGTTCTCATGCAGGCCAGCGCTTCGTTTGCTCAGATGGAACTCGACCGTAGTCTGAAGTTAGTCTGAGATGACCGCTGGCTGAGTTACGACAGGTCGGCGTCTTTCTGCCTCGTCGACGATCAGTGCGATGGTTTTTCTGGCGATGGGTGACAACGTGCGGCCGGCATGAAACACGATGGTTTCCGGGATATAGCGCAGATGTGTGGGGATCGCGGGCTGGATTTTTTGGATTAGATCAATCAGCACCCCACTCCCCAGATCAGGCGCTAGCCAAGATTGCCAAGTGAGCAGTAGGGCGTCGCTAGTCAGCGTGGCCTGACGCAGGCAGTTCAGCTCATTGCACACCAATGTCCACGGCAGCAGTGTCGTCGAGGGCATTCCGAACAGCGCCCGGGCGTGCACGTCGTCCGTGGTCACGGCAGCCCACGGGTAGGCGAGTAGCTGCTGATACGTCACTGGCTCGACCTGTCGAGCCAGTGGGTGCTCATGGCGACAGAAGATAGAGGCCGGTTGTGGCGGCAAACTCCGAACGTCAAAGCGTGGGTCCACCCCCTGTTCGACCCGCACGCTCGCTACGACAAACTCGATGTCTTCCCGTGCCAGTTGGTTGGCCAGGTGATGCCAGTAATTGACCTCAGGGGTCACCACCAGCTTGGGCGAACTCTTGCGCAAGGCCAGCAGCACGTTGGGAAGGGTGGTGTTGGCGGTCATCATGCCGACGCCGAAGTTGAGTTCACCTCCCTGCCCCCCGGCGATGTCGCTGGCCTCCGCGACCAGCTTGTCGGCGCACGCCAGCATCTCGCGTGCCCGAGCAATGAGCTGGTGACCGGCGAATGTCAGCGTCACTGAACGGGTGTCCCGATCAAACAGGCGTACCCTCAGGTCTTTTTCCAGCGACTGGATGCTACGGCTGAACGCCGTCTGCGAAAGATGGGCTCGCTCTGCGGCCCGGGAGAAGTGTAGTTCCTCTCCAAGCAAGACCAGGTGACGAATTCGCTTCAAGTCAATTAAGTCGCTCAATGCATCAATCACTCTTCATATTTGCATTGGACGGTTGTACCTCACTCCCAGAAACTTCGCCAGAGTTTGCGCTTGGTTGGCAGCCTGTCCGTTTGCGTTTCGATGTCCTGAAACGATGACGGCCGGCTCAACTTTAAAAAAGAGTGAGACCTTCTCGAAGATCTTCAAAGGCATTCACGATCTGCAATTGAGTACAGAGCTCCGTGGTGATCTTGCGGCCTTAGGCCTAATTGGTTGCCGTGAATGGAAAAGGCCTGCCGGCCACCCGATTGCGACGCAATCCGAGTAATCAAGCGTGCGAAGGAGACAAACATGCAAGTGAAAAAAGACGCTCTGCAAACCTTGCTGGGCAGCGCGACCCTGTCATGTTCCCAGGCTCAGGCTGACGTCCAGCCGCAGTTCCTCAGTGCCGACGCCAGCGATCCACAGGTCATAGGCTGGATGCAAGGTTCACCGCCGGCGCCGGAAAAGGTCGTGGGGTTCAGCAGCATCCTGCAGTTCCCGCAGACGCGCTGGTCGTTCTCGCATCTGCGCGAGCTGTTGCCAAGCGTGCAGGTCGCGCGTGGAAAGGGAGCAGCCAGCCCGTTACCTCGCGCCGAACGCGAAGACATCGACGCCCTGGTCTTCACTCCACTGGGCAGCGACCGCACTATGACCTGGGAACAGTCATTGAAGGCCAACTACACCGATGGGATCCTGGTACTGCACCGTGGGCAGGTGGTCTATGAACGCTACTTCGGCGCGTTGACTGATCAGGGCCAGCACATTGCGATGTCGGTCACCAAATCTTTTATCGGCACCTTGGGGGCGATGCTGGTCGAGGAAGGTAGTATCGACCCACAGGCGAAGGTCAGCCACTACGTTCTGGAGTTGAAGGACAGTGCATTTGGCGATGCCACGGTACGCCAGGTAATGGATATGACAGTCGGTGTTCGCTACTCGGAAGACTACGCCGACCCCAAAGCGGAAATCTGGGAGTACTTGCGAGCCGCCCATATGACGCCGCGGCCGGAGGGGTACGCCGGCGCTACCACGGTGACCGAATACCTGATGAAACTGCGCAAAGAGGGCGAGCACGGTCAGGCCTTTGCTTACAAGACGGTCAATACTGACGTTTTGTCTTGGGTGATCCAGCGCGCAACGGGGAAACCCATCGCGGTCAATCTACAAGAGCGCATCTGGAGCAAGCTGGGCGCCGAGCAGGACGCCTACTTGATCGTCGATGAAGTGGGTACCGCGTTTACCGGTGGCGGTTTCAACACCTCGTTGCGCGACTTGGCCCGTTTCAGCGAGATGATGCGCCTGGGCGGCAAGTTTAACGGCCAGCAGATCGTGCCCAAGAGCGTGATCGCGGATATTCGCGGGGGCGCCAGCCAGCAAGACTTCGCGAAGGCGGGCTATGAGCTACTGCCAAACTGGAGTTATCGCGACATGTGGTGGGTGTCCCACGACACTCATGGCGTCTACTCGGCGCGTGGGCTTCACGGACAAAGCATGTATATCGACCCCAAGGCGAAAATGGTCATTGTGCGTTATGCCTCGCATCCCCTGGCTCGCAGTTTGAACTTCGATCCGACTACCTTGCCCGCCTATCGAGCGGTGGCCAATCACTTGATGGCCAACTCACTATAGTGCGATGAAAAGCGGTAATAGCAGGCATTGGAGAGTGGGCGGCAGTGTTCCGCGATGTACCGTTCGCCAATGCTGACTCGTTGATCAGCGCAGGTCTGAACGATTACTTATTTAACTTTTATATTTATACTGGGTGATACTGTGGGCTCGCTAACTAATCCTCAAAAGCCTAGTTTTAGAAGTCGCGCACTGATAGCCTATCTTTTGTTGATCAGGCGAAAATCAGTTTATGGCTCCTTGGACAAAGTGCTCAAGAGTTTTCGAAAATCACGAGAGCAGGGTCCTGCAAGACCAACTATTAAAATGCACAAAAAAATCTCTATCGAACTCCAGATAGTTGATGGTATCGAAGTCTACAGGCTAGCCCCTAAAAATGACCAAGCAAACTCAAAACATATTTTCTATCTTCATGGTGGTGCTTACGTTTGGCCTATCACATTTTTGCACTGGCGCTTCCTTCAAACGTTAGTCGAAAGATATGGCTATATTATCATAGTGCCGCTTTATCCTCTTGCACCAGAGACTAAATGTAAAATCGTTATTTTTCGCATGTTGTCTATATATAAGCTTGCTTGCTTTAACGCTCGATGTCACGCAATGAATGTAATGGGCGATTCAGCTGGCGGCGGCCTTGCAGTTGCCCTCTGCTACGCGTTGACGGACATCGGATGTATTCAACCTACAAAACTAGTATTGATCTGCCCATGGATGGATGTCACTTTGAGTAACGAGTTGATATCAAGAACGGAGAAGTCAGATCCAATGCTCTGCGCGAGAGGTTTAAGAGCGGCCGGCATGATGTATGCGGGAGGTCTCGGCACGGACCACGACTACGTAAGCCCGATTAACGGAGATCCAGAAAATCTACCTCCGATCCTTATTTTCGCTGGCACGCGCGACATTGCTCACCACGATGCAATCAATTTCTCTGAGAAAACGTTGGCACTCGGAGGTGAGGTTCAGTTGCATATAGGGCGAGGAATGATTCACGTATGGCCAATCTTCCCGATACCTGAAGCGAAACAAGCCTTGGATAAAATAGCTTGTTTCCTTTAGCGTTAGTGCGAATGCCAACTGTCGGTTAAATTTGGCGTTCATGCAGGAGGTGGGAAAGTACACGTGAAAAAGTTCATTTTATCGCGGCGTGAGTTTGGCGCTTTAATGGCGCCCGTGTAGATCGGGTTTTCACCAATCGCTGTACAGCTTCCACATGGAATACCTTATAAGATGATGACTATTCATCGTGCATCGCCGGCACCAATTTGGCAGCAATCAAAGAACGCACAGGCATTGTTCGCGTTGCCGATAAGCTTGCCTTTGAGATGCAAAGAGTGAGCGCTTTTAATAAATATCCCCCTGGCTAAATAGCTTTATTTAGACACTAAGATCTCGCGGCTAACGACGGCATTGAAATTGCGATGCTGACTTCATGCTGCAGAGCGAACGGAGGGCGGTTCTTCGTAACGTAAAGCACGGTAATTGTAATATATGGTAGGTATCCCAAGCGCGGTAGGTTCGTCATGCGATTAGCGGCGGTGATGTTGTCGTGCTATGTCTGCGTGAGCGTTCTTTCACCATGCGCATCTGCGGACAATGTAATGCTGAAAAATGGTGACCATATCAGCGGAGACATTATTTTGATGGAGGGCGCAAATCTTGTTCTAAGTACGAGTTACGGAGGCGATATAACGATCAGTAAGGATCAGATTCAGACTTTGGAAAGCAAGCAGCCGCTCATGGTAAGGCAAGTGGGCCAGTTGCAAGGATCGGTTGAATCGATTCGGGCCGGTCCGCGAGGTAATGTGCAGCCTGCTGTAGGCGTTGGTTTGAATTTCGTCGACCTTAATAATATCGATCAGATTATGAAACCCCAACCCAACCTCAAGGCTGCAATCTGGAAGGGGAATATTGACCTTGCGCTTCATGCTGAAAAGGTTAAGACAGAGAAGGATAATGTTAACCTGGCAGCACAAACAAGTTTTGTCAGTGGCCCTTGGCGCCATAGCGCGATTGCTCACGTCCGCGAAGACGACGATGAGGTTGCAAGTACGGCAAACTGGAGTGCCGAGTACTCTGTGATTCGTTTCCTCACCGATAGATGGCTTTGGGAAGGCGGCTTGAGTTACAAAAAAGACCAGATCGAAAACCTACAAACTAGGCGAAAAATTGGCACCGGTCCCGGCTACCAATTCTGGGACGATCAATTAGGCAATCTTACCGTTGTTGCACTGCTAAATCGTATGCGATTCGGGTACTCAGGCGGTGGCAGTAATACGTTTTACTTCACATCTGCCCGCTGGGACTTCAAACGATATCTAGTCGGAAGAAAGTTTGAATTTTTCACATCGGGTGAGCTGGGAAGGCCGCTCAGTGATATAGCATACTATGCTTATGACTCTGAGCTAGGTTTGCGCTACAGCGTCACAGAATGGGCTTCCTTAAATTTGAAGTACGAACACGCGGTAGTCGCGGGTAAGTCCGATAATAGCAACTTGGACAGTGCTAGATATACAGCCGGTTTTGGTGTGAACTGGTGATGTATATTTTGGCTGCATCCACGATGCTGAGGCCGGGCGTACTATTTCCTAGCGGCTTAGATACAAAAATTTAGATCCGCCTATGCAGGCGAGCGATGCCTGTCCATTTCAATATCGGGAGATGAAGCGTGAGTCGTAGCAAAAAAATGTTGGGCTGTGCATTTGTTATTGCAGTGGTGGCAGGGGCGCTCTGGGGGGCATGGAAATTTTCATCACCCTCGGTTCAACCCTTTGCTTCGCTAAGACCGCAAGGCGGTCAAGGATCTCCGGACTTGACGGTGCGTTTTCTGGGGGCTGGCACATTGAGCTTCGATGATGGGGAGACAGCAATCATGGAGGACGGTTTTTTCTCACGGCCCAGTATTTTTTCGGTGCTACTGACGCCTATACAGCCTAATGAGCAGCGCATCGATGCGAGTTTGCGCAGCGCTGGCATTTCCAAGCTTGCAGCGATATTCGTCGCGCACTCGCATTACGACCATGTCCTGGACAGTGGCTTGGTGGCTCTCAAAACAGGCGCTACCGTATTGGGTACAAAATCGACTGCCAACGCCGTTCTGGGTGCCGGATTACCTCCTGAGCGTATCAAGGTGATCAAAGACGGAGATTCTTTTTTGTTTGGTCAATTT
Source organism: Pseudomonas sp. W15Feb34 (assembly GCF_023127765.1). Lineage (NCBI taxonomy): Bacteria > Pseudomonadati > Pseudomonadota > Gammaproteobacteria > Pseudomonadales > Pseudomonadaceae > Pseudomonas > Pseudomonas sp. W15Feb34. The sequence continues at coordinate 247,673 of NZ_SPKN01000053.1, read as the reverse complement.
CAAATCAAAGCCTTCGAGACCCCGCATTCACCACATCCCACCTCCCCAGGCTTCATAGATCATCCGCTGCACACCCCTGTCCCGGAGGGGGATTTCAAAGTTGGCGAAAACTTCTCATACCTGATCACTCATGGCAGCCGCCGTCTTCTGGTGATCGCCAGTGGTAATTACAGTCCAGGCAAGTTCAAGGATGTCAGGGCAGATGTGGTGTTTCTCGGCATCGGAACTTTAGGTAAACAAACCCCGGAGTTTGTCGCTCAATATTGGCAAGAGACGGTTGTCCAGACGGGCGCTAAAATCGTGATCCCGATCCATTGGGATAATTTTTTTGAGCCCTTGGACCAACCGTTGACCGCTATGCCGCGCATACTGGACGCTTTCGATCAGAGCATGGCCATGTTGCTCCCCCTGGCACAACGGGACGCTGTGAAGGTGCAACTGCCTGTCGCTTTCGCCCCTATCGATCTAGATGCCCGGTAGACATCGAATAGGCCCGCCACACGGTTGGCCTACGGAAGCCACCGCCAAATTATGAGAACGCAAGGACCTAATTTTCCTGGAGAAATACGGGGGCGTCCAAAAAATAGCCCTATGTGCTCGCCCTTGTGTCGGTTGCAGGCAGCAGTAATCAGCCGATGCCGAGTTGTGGGAGAAACCCGGCGCCAGTCACCAGGATGTTGTTGCGTCCATGTTGGCGTGTGGTGAAAAGAATGGCTCCGGCGTTGATCCCAAGGCCAGCTTCCAAGAGATGGCCCAGCGATTTGTATGTATGAAGCGTGCGGGCTATACCCGGCGTGACGGTTTTGACATCTGTGCATTGCACCCCAAGGAGCCGTTGAAGGCCTGTGAGTCGGCGCAATGAGGCCACGGATTTTTATTGCCTGTGATTTGGCAGCGCTTCCAGCGCCCTTATTCAGTGCGTATGGTGGCAAGCGCAGGACTATGTCCGTACTTATCAAAGCTGACCGAGACAACCATGAAACAGAACATTCTTCTTGCAGCCGTTTGCGCTGCACTGATCCAGGGCTGTGCCTCCACCTCCCAAAGCCATGAGGATTCGCCCTCCATGCTCACGACTACCTCGGCTGCTGTAGCCCAGCCGGCTTTACCCGCCTATTACTGGAACCTGGTTTCGGCCAATGATGCCGCGGGTAAACCCCTCATCGCTCTGAGCAAAGGCATCGAGCGCAAGCTGCGCGTTTCCTTCGGTGACAAGAATCTGAATATCAGCGGTGGCTGCAACGGCCAGTTCGGCGGCTATCAGTATCAGGATGGGGTGTTGAAAGTGCAGTCACTGGCTTCAACGCTTATGGCTTGCGACAAGAGCCTGATGGACCTTGACGCAGAGGTCGCTCGACTGTTCAAGGGCGACCTGCGCGCCGTCATCACCGGCGACAACACGGCGCCGATGCTGCAACTGACTACCGCCAACGGCTCGGTGCTCAAGCTGCAGGGCGAGGCTACGCCGCAGACGCGTTACGGGAGCAAGGGTGAGGTCAAATTCCTGGAGGTGGCCGCCAAGACCGTCAAGTGCAGTCACCCGATGATTCCTGACTATCAGTGCCTTCAAGTGCGCGAGCGACGCTATGACGACGCCGGCCTGCAACTTGCGACCCAGGATGCGTGGCATCCGCTGTATCAGTCTATCGAAGGCTTCGAGCATCATGACGGCGTGCGCACTGTACTGCGGGTCAAGCAATACGAATGGAAGAATCCGCCCGCAGACGCGCCTTCGAAGGTCTACGTACTGGATATGGTGGTCGAGCAGGACGCTTCCGGGACTAGTCAGTAACCGAGACCTAAAGCCAGTGACGTTCGGGAAAATGGCCGGTTTTCGACGAGTGACAGGTCTAGATCAACGGTTCCAGCTCGGTTGGGGTTGTCACGTGTGTGTTTGCCAACTACCCTGAAAATGTTTGAATTATTACAAATAATTTCGGTTTGGCTTTTTTCGGTCAAACGACTTCAGGATGAGGGACGAAAAAATGTTTTCACACGAAGGCACCGCAATAGAGCTGTTGACCCTGGTTTTCGCCGTGACGGGCGTGCTGTTGATTGCCTGGTTTATTCACCATCAATACGAGCTCAGGTCACGCAAGCGTGTAAAAAAACAACAAGGTGGTAATCAGCAGCCTTCCGCTCAAAACCGCTGATTGAGCATAAATCCGGGCCAGCCATTCGCGCCGGTTTTAGTTCGATGCTCCGAGGCTCGGCGTCAGCCACTGGCCTCGGATCTATTGATTCTCTGGGCCTTGACTTCACTTGCGTAGGCTTCAAGCCTTTGCTGCTGAGCTGTGAGTAGCGCGCAGACTTTCGTTAACGTCGCTACGTTATTGGATGCGCCGCCAGCTGCCAATGCCGTCAGTTGCACCACCGACCAGCCGATAACCGCGCTGGCGTCTTCAAGGTCGTAGAACAGTTCCTGTTGCGCTGTCCTGGGGCCGTCGAGGTCGTCTATCAAAAGCGTGCACTCTGTGTGGGGTAAAAAGCTTAAGCGTGTACGACAGGGTAGTCATACCGGTACACAAGGGAAATTACAGACAAAGAAAAGCCCGCGATGGGGGGCGGGCTAAAGGGGATGTTTTCAGGAGCTGTAGGCACAATAGGCGCACGTCTGTGAAAGCTTTGTGAAACGCGCTCCTGAATTGAAATGCGTCTACACCGGCGAAATAGTCGCCAGCATCCCGATACCAATGGTCAGCACCAAAAAGCCGAACAGGAAAATTGCCATCTTGGTCATAAGGCCTCCGAAGGGAAGGGGGGACGACAGGAATGTCGGGATGGGGCTATTGTCCGCCTGGAGCGGTTTTCAATACAGGCGCAGATAGAAAAGAAAAAACCGTATCAGATTGCCCGTTAGCGCCTGCGCCGGGGCTTTTCAAGCCAACAGTTTTTATAAAGATCAGTGCCGCCCCCTGAGACAGCCACCGCATTTGCCCCTAAGATAGCGCCCACTGCATCAACAATAAGAGTGGGTCCACCCTCGATGGAAAGACGCCAGTTCAGCGGTGGCATGCAAGGCAAGAACCTGCGCTACCTCAACGATCCCTCCCGGCAAGCAGCGTTGGTGACCCGCGTCGGTTTCCTGCTACTTGAACACTTCTCTCTGCCCGCTTTCACCCAGACCCTGGACACGCTGGTGACCGCCAATCTGTTGCGCCCCGAGCTATTTGCTTCGCGCACCTTCGGTTGGGGCGAAGGCGACGTCATCAGTGACCTGGGCCTGGTCATCCGCCCCGATGCGAGCCTGGAACCTGCGGTCTTGCCGGACTTGGACCTGCTGGTCATCTGCGGGGGCTTTCGCACCGAACTCAAGGCCAGCGAACCCTTTATCCAGCTGTTGCGCAGCGCGGCCGAGGCGGGTGTCAGCCTGGCGGGTCTGTGGAACGGCTCGTGGTTTCTCGGTCGCGCCGGCCTGTTGCAGGGCTATCGTTGCGCCATTCACCCCGAGCACCGTCCGGCGCTGGCGGAAGTATCCAAAGGCGCCCAGGTCACCAGCGAGCCCTATGTGATCGACCGTGATCGCCTCACTGCGTCCAGCCCCTCCGGTGCTTTCCACATGGCGCTGGACTGGATCAAGAGCCTGCATGGCAAAGCATTGGTCGAAGGTATCGAAGATATCCTGGCGTTCGAAGAGTCGCGCTATCGCCGTATCAAACCCACCGAAAACGTCTGTGTCAGCGCACCGCTGCGTGAAGTGGTGAAGTTGATGGACGCCAACCTCGAAGAACCCCTGGAACTCGACCAACTCGCCGTCTATGCCGGTCGCTCCCGCCGCCAACTGGAGCGCCTGTTCAAGGAGCAACTGGGAACTACGCCACAACGCTACTACATGGAACTGCGTGTGACCGAAGCGCGGCGCCTGTTGCAGCATACGGAGCTGTCACAGGTGGATGTGCTGGTGGCTTGCGGGTTTGTCTCGCCGAGCCATTTCAGCAAGTGCTACAGCGCGTATTTCGGATATCGCCCCTCCAAGGAGAAGCGGTTGGTCAGGTAACGTGGCAGGAGTTGAAGCGCCTTCTGAAGGAATGTAAATGGTCATAACGCTTATGGATCGTTATCGCGGCAGCTTGCTTGGGCTGGCGTGCGGCGACGCAGTAGGAACCACGGTTGAATTCATGCCCCGCGGCAGCTTTTCTCCCGTCACAGATATGCTTGGAGGCGGGCCGTTCAATCTCAAGCCTGGCCAATGGACGGACGACACGTCCATGGCGCTGTGTCTGGCCGAAAGCTTGTTGCACAAGGGCGGCTTCGATGCGAACGACCAGATGGGACGTTATCTGAATTGGTGGAAGTGCGGGTATCTGAGCTCTACCGGTGAGTCTTTCGATATCGGGATGACGATTCGCGATGCGTTGGCGATGTTTCAGCAAACTGGCGACGGTTTTTCGGGCTCAACGAATCCCTATTCCGCCGGTAATGGATCAATGATGCGCCTTGCGCCTGTGGTGTTGTTCTATTTCCCAGACTTGGAGAACATCCGCCGTTTCACTGCGCAAAGCTCACGCACAACCCATGCTGCCCAGGAAGCCATCGAGTGTTGCCAACTGCTGGCAGAAGCCATCGGTAACGCACTGAGCGGTGTTTCGAAAGGTGAAGTGCTGAGCTTCTCAAACACCTCTTTGTCAGCTCCAAAGGTCACGGCTATCGCACGCGGCGAATACCGCGATAAAACGCACACCGAAATCGTCGGCTCAGGTTACGCGGTGGCTTCCCTGGAGGCCGCATTCTGGTGCTTCGATCACACTGCCAGTTTCGCTGAGGCTGTGCTTGCTGCCGCAAATCTGGGGGATGACGCTGACACCACCGCCGCAATCGTAGGTCAATTGGCAGGTGCATATTATGGTGTGCACGCTATCCCTATCGGTTGGCTGGACAAGCTATGGATGCACGATGAAATCCAAGACACCGCTGATGCCTTATACAGTGCCTCGCTCATGCAGCGACAAGGCTTAGAACCGCTCCAATCGATAGGGCCGTAACTCAGCCACCCGCTCTCCCGTCGCGAGTTGCCCAACCCTTTCGGCGGTCACCGCCGCCTGTGTCAGCCCCAAATGCTGGTGCCCGAACGCAAGCAGTACTTTGCCGTCGCACACCCGGTCGATGATCGGCAGCGAGTCGGGCAGGGACGGCCGAAACCCCATCCACGGCGTGGCGCCACGGTCGCTGAGGTCGTGACGAAACAGTCCTTTGCTCAAGCGATGCAGCTGCCAGGCCCGTTGCATATTGGCCGGGCGGTCGAGGCCGGCGAATTCGACTGTGCCGGCCAGGCGCAAACCGTCGGACAGGGGGGTCATGATGAACTTGCGCTCCAGCGAGGTGACGGCAAAGGGCAGGCGCTGATGCTCGTGGGGCAGCATCAGGTGATAACCGCGCTCGGTGTCCAGCGGCACCTGTTTGCCGGTCAGTGCGGTGGTGAGTTTGGCCGAGTGCGCACCGCAGGCGATGAGTACTTGGCGCGCTGTCAGTACACCTTGGTCGGTCATCAATGAAACGCCGTTGCCCTCCAGGCGTCCATCCAACACGCGCTGCTTCAGAAATTGCACACCCTCGGCCTTGGCCGCGTTTACCAGTTCGCCCACCACGGTGTACGGGTCGAGAAAGTGCCCGGTAGTGGGGAAGAACAATCCGCCTTGTATCGCGTCGCTCAGTTGTGGCGCGGCCTTGCGCACCGCATCGCCGCTCCAGAAGTTCACCGCTACGCCTTGCTGAGTCATGCGCTGCTGCAACGCATCGATGGCAGCGCGGGATTCGGCGCGCTCAAACACCAGCAGTGAACCGTCTTCACGCAACAAATGCGCTTGCCCAATGGAGTGCAGCAAGCGCTGCCACGCACCCAGGCTGCCTTCGTTCAATGCACGCAGGCCGGCCACGGTGCGCTGGTAGCTTGCCGGTCGCAGATTCAACAATAGGCGAATAAACCAGGGCAGGGCGCGGGGCAGGTAGGTCCAGTCCAGGCGCAGTGGGCCCATGGGGTCCAGCAGCATGGCCGGCAAGCGCTTGAGGATCGACAGGTCAGCAATGGGAAATACCTGCTCTGTCGCCAGGTGACCGGCATTGCCGTAGGAGGCGCCCATGCCCGGCGCCTGCGTGTCGACCACCAGCACTTGGCGGCCCTGGCGCGCCAGCTGCAAGGCACAGGCGACGCCGATGATGCCGGCGCCCACCACCACAATGTCTGCTTGATTGGGCTGGGCCATGGCTACGCCTCTCTCTGGCCGTCAAGCAGGCGCCGCAGCCCTAGCGGGTTGTCGTGCCCGAGCGCAGCGGGCAGCAGCGCATCCGGGAAATCCTGATAGCACACCGGCCGCAGGAACCTTTGGATCGCCGCCGTGCCCACCGAGGTGCTGCGCGCATCCGAGGTCGCCGGGAACGGCCCGCCATGCACCATCGCATCGCAGACTTCCACGCCGGTCGGCCAGCCGTTGACCAACAGGCGCCCGGCCTTGCGTTCCAGTACCGGCAGCAGTGCGCGGGCCTGGGGCAAATCCGGCTCATCCAAGTGCAAGGTCGCGGTGAGTTGACCTTCCAGGTGTTCGGATACCTGGCGCACTTGCTCGACATCGCGGCATTCCACCACCAGCGAGGCGGCGCCAAAGACCTCGGCTTGCAGATGTTCGTTGTTCAGGAATGCCCGGGCCTGAGTTACGAACAGATGGGCCTGGCCTTGGTTCGGCCCAGCTCCCGCCAGGCCCTTGGCGGCGACTTGGGCGTGCCGGGCCAATGCACTCACGCCGGTTTCGTAGGCGCTGAAAATGCCCGGTGTGAGCATGGTCTGCGCCGGGCAACGTGCAAGCAGATCACTGGCGACCTTGATAAATCGGTCCAGGGCGCTGCCTTTCACGGCGATTACCAAGCCAGGGTTGGTGCAGAACTGGCCGGCACCTTGGGTCAGTGACGCGACGAAACCTTCGGCCAATGCCTCGGCCCGTGCTTCAAGCGCGGCAGGAAACAGGTACACAGGGTTGATCGAACTCATTTCCGCATACACCGGGATCGGCTCCGGGCGTGCCTGGGCAGCCTGGCACAGCGCGACACCACCACTGCGCGAACCGGTAAAGCCTACGGCCTTGATGCGCGGGTCGGTCACCAGTGCGATACCCACCTCGTTACCCGCGCCATAGAGCAGTGAAAATACCCCTTCGGGCAAACCACACTGTTTGACCGCCTGGGCAACGGCGCGGCCCACCAGTTCGCTGGTGCCGGGGTGGGCGCTGTGGGCCTTGACCACCACCGGGCAACCGGCTGCCAGTGCCGATGCGGTATCGCCGCCCGCCACGGAGAAGGCCAGGGGAAAGTTGCTTGCCCCAAACACTGCGACCGGGCCCAGGGCGATATGTCGCTGGCGCAGGTCGGCGCGGGGCAGCGGTTGGCGCTGGGGTTGCGCGGTATCGACTCGTACGTCGAGCCATTCACCCAGGCGTACAGTGCGGGCAAAGGCGCGCAGTTGCCCGCAGGTACGACCGCGTTCACCTTGAATGCGTGCGCGGGGCAGGCCGGTTTCGGCGCTGGCGCGTTCGATCAATTCATCGCCCAGGGCTTCGATGTTATCGGCAATGGTTTCAAGAAACCCGGCGCGGTCTGCCAAGGTGGTTTCGCGGTAAGTATCGAACGCGGCCCATGCCAGTGCGCAGGCCTGCTCGACCTGCTCGCCATCGCCGCCGGCATAGGCGGGTTCCAGTGGCGTGTCGGTGGCGGGGTTGATAGCGCGGATCGCATCGCGATGGCCGCAAAGGGATTGCTGACCAATCAGCATCTTGCCTGTCAGAGTCATTGGGCATCCTGAAAAACAGAGGGGTGTTGTAGGAGCGAGCAAGCTCGCTCCTACAGAAAATCAAGCGACGTTCTGTTCCGCCGACCAGTTGGCATACCACTGGCGGAACAGCGCGTACTGCTGCTCGGCATAGCGGCGCTGGGCAGCGCTGAGCACATCGGTTTCGTTGAAGTGCAGGGCGTACTCCTGGTCACCGTTGAGCACCATCAGGTGCTTGTAATACAGCACCAGGTCGCAGCCTTCGTCGAACGACGACAGCACCGCCAGCGCGGCTTCCAGCTCGCGCGCCTGGCGACGGGCCTTGGCATCGCCCTTGGCGGCTTTTTTGCTCAGGGCCACCAGTTGCAGGACTTCCCGTGGCAGCGCGTTGCCGATGCCGGTGATCGCGCCGGTGGCGTTGCAGTTGACGAAACCGTGCACCACCTGGGTGTCGACACCGACCATCAGGGTCACGTCATCGTCCTGGGAGGTGATGTTTTCTGCGGCGTAGCGCAGGTCGGCAGCGCCGCCGAACTCCTTGAAGCCGATCAGGTTCGGGTGCTCGCGGCGCAGTTCGAAGAACAGATCGGCGCGGGTGGCGAAGCCGTAGTAGGGACTGTTGTAGATCACCGCCGGCAGGTTGGGCGCAGCGTTGAGGATCGCCGCGAAGTGGGCCTTTTGCGCGGTGACCGAAGCCCCACGGGACAGCACGCGGGGAATCACCATCAAGCCATGGGCGCCGACCTTGGCGGCATGGGCCGCGTGGGCCACCGCCTCACGGCTGTTCACCGCGCCGGTGCCGACGATGGTCGGCACGCCGGCCGCGACCAGACGCGCCACGCCTTCCTGACGCTGAGCCTCGGTGAGCAGCGGCCAATCGCCCATGGATCCGCAATACACCACCGCACTCATGCCGATATCAATCAGCTCGCGGCCTTTGGCGACCAGTGCGTCAAAGTCCGGTTGGCGCTCGGCGGTGCAGGGGGTCATCAGGGCGGGCATGCAGCCGGTGAAGATGTTGTCGCTCATGGTGCTAACTCCATTCAGGTTAATAAATAAAAGGCTCAGATGCCCCAGGCAAACGGGTCCTGCTCGTCGATCAGCAAGGTGCTGTCGGCAGTCATGTACGCGCGGCCGGTGATGAAGGGACGCACGCGTTCGCCGTCCCATTCATAGCGGCCCTGGAACTGACTGCCGGTGATGCTGGCTTGTACCCAGGTCTGCCCCGCAGCGAGTTTTCCATCGGCGGCCAGGCACGCGAGCTTGGCGCTGGTGCCGGTGCCGCAGGGGGAGCGGTCATAGGCTTTGCCGGGGCACATCACGAAGTTGCGGCTGTCGGCGTGGGCGTCGTCGGCGAACAGTTCGACATGGTCGATCAACGCGCCGTCTGCGCCGTGAATACCTTGGGCCTCAAGGGCCTTGAGCATCGCCCAGGTGTAGTCGGTCAAGACGTCAACGTTGCTCATCTGCAGGGCCTGGCCGTGGTCCGACACCAGAAAAAACCAATTGCCGCCCCAGGCAATGTCGCCCAGCACCACGCCATACCCAGGCACCTGCACCGGTACCTGCTGGCGGTAGCGGTAGGCGGGCACGTTGCGCAGGGTTACGCCACCGTCTTCGTGCAGCGTGGCTGCCACCGGGCCTACCGGGGTGTCGATGGTGTGGACACCTGGCGCGATAAGGCCGAGGTAATGCAGGGAGGCGACCAGGCCGATAGTGCCGTGGCCGCACATGCCGAGGTAGCCGGCATTGTTGAAGAAAATCACTCCACAGGTGGCGCCCGGCGTGACCGGCGCGCAGTACAGTGCACCGACCAGCACATCGTTGCCCCGTGGCTCCAGCAGGCAGGCGCGACGCCATTGATCGTGATGAGTGCGCAGATCTTCAAGCTGCTCGGCGACGGTGGTGCCCGCCAAAGCCGGGAAGCCGTTCATGATCAGGCGCGTGGGTTCGCCACCGGTGTGGGAATCGATTACATGCAGTCGCTTCATGGAAGGTTCCATCAGTGAGTGGCCGCCGGGAGGGGAGTGTCGTAGTGGCTGTCAGTGACCGCTTCGCTTTCATCGTCTTCGGTCTCCAGGCGTACCAGGTGGGCCGGCACACCGGTGGCGGCGCCCCAGTAGTAGATGCCCAGGGCGCAGGCCGCTACGACCAGCGTGTCAAACGGGTGGCTGATCACGCCGATACCGCCAAAGCTGCCGAGCTTGGAGAGCAAAATGGTCACGGCGTAGAAGCCGATCAACCAGGCCGAGGAGCGTACTTGCTGCTTGAGATTGAGGTGCGCGGTCGGTACCCAGCGTGCACACAGCAGGTACACCACAAACATCAGGATTTGCAGGCCCAACAGCCATGACACCGTGTTCCAGCCTGACCAGTACACGATCAGCGCGGCGATGATGAATGACAGCGGGCCCAATACCGCCATGCCCTTGACCCGGAACGGCCGCGCCATGTCCGGTGCATTGCGGCGCAGAGCGGCGACGGTCACCGGGGCCACGGCGTAGCTCAGGATCAACGCGGCGGATACCACGTTGATCAGCGCTTCCCAGGAAGGGAACGGCAGGGTCCAGAACACCGACAGGCCAAAGGTCAGCCACAGCGCCGGGCGCGGGATGCCGGACTTTTCATCGATGCGCGTGAAGATCTTGAAAAAGGTGCCGGTCTGCGCCCAGCCATACACCACGCGCGGGGTGGCATTCATGTAGATATTCCCGCATCCGCTGGGGGAGATCACCGCATCGGCCACCACCAGATAAGCCAGCCAACCTACACCCAGCGCCAGAGCGATATCGCGATACGGCAGGGCCAGCTCCTTGCTGATGCCGGCCCAGCCATTGGCGAGCATTTCGGTGGGCACACCGCCGAGGAACGCGGTTTGCAGCAGCACATAGATGGCAGTCGACAACAGTACGGAGAGGATCAACGCGATGGGAATGGTGCGCTGCGGGTTTTTGACTTCGCTGGCCACCGAAATGATCGGCGTCAGCCCCAGGTAAGCGAAGATCACCCCGCCTGCCGACACCGCCATCTCAATGCCCGAGAGGCCGAACGGTGCAAAACCATGCATCTGGAAGTTCGCCGGTTTGAAGAAGGTGAACAGCACGCCGATCACCAGCAACGGCACGATGAACTTGAACACGCTCACCAGGTTATTGGCGATGGCGAACGTCTTGACGCTGCGGTAGTTGAGGATAAAGAACAGGCATAGCAGCGCGAACTGCACCAGCCAGCCCAGGGTGGTCGGGTCGCTGGAACCAGCCTTGGTCAACTCCGGAAACCACGCTGCGGCGTATTGGCGCGAGGCAACCACTTCAATCGCCACCAGGCTGGAAAACGCGATCAGCGTAATAAAGCCCATCAGGTAGCCCAGCAACGGGCCATGGGAGTACACCGGGTAACGCACTACGCCACCGGCGCGGGGCAGGGCGGCGCCGAGTTCGCAATAGACAATGCCCAGCAACAGCACGGCGAACCCACCCAGCAACCAGGAAAAAATCCCCGCCGGGCCGGCGATGGCCGACACATGACTGGCGGCGAATAACCAACCCGAACCGAAGATGGCTCCCAGCCCGATAAAGGTGAGGTCCATCAGTGACAACTGTTTCTTGAACTTGCCTTGGCCTGACATAGCGGCGCCTTCTTGTGAGTTATTGGATAGGCATGCAGTGGCGCTATCGTGAACCCGCCAGCCCGGCGGCGATTGATGTTTTACGTGGGGATGAATGACGAATTCAGCACAATTTCCCGCACTCGACAGCGCCCGGCACATGGCGCAATCTGCTGGCCGTCGATCAATAAAAGGGCGGTGAAAGTCATGTTGCACAGCGCGTTTGCGAGCCTTCTCCACGGCAGCCGCCCCGACAGCATCGAGCAGCTATTGAACGGGGTAGAGCAGTTATTACCGATGTTCGACGTGCTGCCCAACGCCGCGATTTTTATCAAGGACATCGACGCCCGCTACGTGCTCGCCAACCGCACCCTGGTGCAGCGCTGCGGCCTGAGGCAGTTGCAACCGCTGCTGGGCAAGACCAGCGCCGAGGTGTTCCCTGCGCAACTGGGGCCGGGCTATACCGAGCAGGATCGGCGTGTGCTCGAACGGGGGCAGGTGTTGGAAGACCAGCTTGAATTACACCTCTACGGCACCCGCGAACCCGGCTGGTGCCTCACGCACAAATGGCCGCTGTACAACCGGCTCGGTGCAATCATTGGCTTGGCCGGGATTTCGGTAGACCTGCAATCGGCCAGCGAAACCCATCCGGCTTATCAACGCCTGGCGGCGGTGGATGAACACATCCGCACCCACTTCAACCGCCGCGTCACCTTGGGTGAGTTGACCCGTATCGCCGGGATTTCCGTGGCGCAGCTGGAGCGTTACTGCAAGCGTGTTTTCCACCTGACACCCCGGCAGATGATCCAGAAGGTACGCCTGGAACATGCCCGGCGGTTGTTGCATAGCGAGCTGCCGATTACCGAGGTGGCGCTGCAATGCGGGTACACCGACCACAGCGCGTTTACCCGCCAGTTCAAGGCATCGACCGGGTTCACCCCCAGGCAGTATCGGCAGACAACGCCAAGAGACAAGACAGACGAAAATCCAGTGTGGGAGGGGCGGTGCGACGATTCGACTTGCTCCCGATAGCTGTGGGTCAGATAAACATATGCTGACTGACACACCGCTATCCACATTTTAGATTGCTGCCGGCCCTGGCTCTATTTCAATGCAACGAATGGCGCGCAGGCCCCTCATATGCTTACGAGTAACCTTTAACGACCACAGGTACCGAGCTTATGACCGCGGCGAACAACGATCATGTGAACTGGCTGGTGCAACAATCGATGCTGCACGCGGCGCGGCAGCGAGCCAAGCTCTACTCCGGGCAAGGGCGCTTGTGGCAGCAGCCCTACGCGCATACCCGGCCGCGTGATGCGTCAGCCTTGTCGTCAGTGTGGTTCACCGCCTACCCGGCGTCGATTGTCACCCGCGAAGGCGGCACGGTGCTCGAAGCGCTGGGGGATGAAACCCTCTGGCATGCCTTGTCGAAAATTGGCATTCAAGGCATTCACAACGGCCCATTGAAAAAGTCCGGTGGCTTGGCTGGCACCGAACATACCCCGACCATCGACGGCAATTTCGACCGCATCAGCTTCGACATCGACCCGCAACTGGGCACCGAGGCGCAGTTGCAGGCGTTGACGCGCATGGCCGCCGCGCACAATGCGGTGATCATCGACGATGTAATCCCATCCCACACCGGCAAGGGCGCAGACTTTCGCCTCGCGGAGATGGCCTACGAGGACTACCCCGGGCTGTACCACATGGTGGAAATCCGTGAGGAAGATTGGCCGTTGCTGCCGGACGTGGTCGAGGGCCGTGATGCGCAGAACCTCAGCCCGGTGCAGGTGGACGCACTGCGCGACAAGCACTACATCGTTGGCCAGTTGCAGCGGGTGATCTTCTTCGAACCCGGGGTAAAGGAAACCGACTGGAGCGCCACGCCAGAGGTGGTCGGCGTGGATGGCAAACCACGGCGATGGGTGTACCTGCATTACTTCAAGGAAGGCCAGCCGTCGCTCAATTGGCTGGACCCCTCGTTCGCCGCGCAGCAGATGATCATCGGTGATGCGTTGCACGCCATTGATGTGATGGGCGCGAAGATCCTGCGCCTGGACGCCAACGGTTTTCTCGGCGTGGAGCGCAAGCTGGACGGTACGGCCTGGTCGGAAAGCCATCCGCTGTCGATCACCGGCAACCAGTTGCTCGGCGGCGCAATTCGCAAGGCCGGTGGTTTCAGCTTCCAGGAACTCAACCTGACTGTGGATGACATTGCCTCCATGTCCCACGGCGGCGCCGACCTGTCATACGACTTCATCACCCGGCCAGCCTACCAGCACGCGTTGCTGATGGGCGACACTGAATTCCTGCGCCTGATGCTGCGCCAGATGCACACATTGGGCATCGACCCGGGTTCGTTGATCCACGCGCTGCAGAACCACGACGAACTGACTCTGGAGTTGGTGCACTTCTGGACGCTGCACGCCCATGACACCTTCCTGTTCCAGGGCCAGACCTTTCCCGGCAACATCCTGCGCGAGCATATCCGCGAGCAGATGTACGAACGACTGACCGGTGAACATGCGCCGTACAACCTCAAGTTCGTCACCAATGGCGTGTCCTGCACCACGGTCAGCATCATCACTGCTGCCCTGGGCATTCGTGACCTTGAGGCGATTACCGCTGCGGATATCCAGCAGATTCGCCAGATCCATTTGCTGCTGGTGATGTATAACGCCATGCAGCCTGGGGTGTTCGCGTTATCCGGCTGGGACCTGGTGGGCGCGCTGCCGTTGGCGGCCGAAGACGTGGCGCACCTGATGGCCGATGGTGATACCCGCTGGATACATCGCGGCGCTTACGATCTGGTCGACCTGAATCCCGAGGCCGAGCTGTCGGCCGGGCAGATGCCGCGTTCCAAAAGCCTGTACGGCAGCCTGAACCACCAGTTGCAGGACCCGGACTCATTCGCTTCGCAATTGCAGAAAATCCTCAGCGTACGCCGCGCCTACGACATCGCCGCGAGCCGTCAGATCCTGATACCGGATGTCGAGCATCCGGGGTTGCTGGTCATGGTTCACGAACTGCCGGCGGGCAAGGGGACGCAGATTACTGCGCTGAACTTTGGTGCCACGCCGATCACCGAATCCCTGCACCTGCCTAACATCGCACCGGGGCCGGTGGTGGATATCATCAATGAGCGTGTAGAAGGGGACCTGACAGAGGAGGGCACGTTCACGATTACGCTGGATGCCTATGAAGGGCTGGCGTTGCGGGTAGTGAGCAGCACGCCGATGTAAATGGATATTGGCCCGACGTAGGAGCGAGCTTGCTCGCTCCTACACCTGGCATTATGGCAAGCCGATCAATGATGCTTATTCTTGTGCTTATGCTTGTTGCCTTTGTGCTTGGCGCCGCCTGAGCGATGATCGCTCTCGTCATCGGCCAGGTTATTACCCAGCGCGCCACCGGCTGCACCACCGACGCCTGCGCCGATGGTCGAACCGGTGGTGCCGCCCAGGCGATTGCCAATCACCGACCCGCCTGCCGAGCCCAAACCGCCGCCAATCGCCGCTTCGGTTTTATTGCCCTTTTGCGCGCCGACCGCGCCACCCGCTGCGCCACCCACACCTGCGCCGATGGCCGCACCGGTGGACCCGCCGAGCTGTTGGCCTACCACATTGCCCAACGCGCCGCCGACACCGCCGCCCAGTGCGGCAGTGCCATCTCCGGCGGCCAGGGCCCCTTGGGAAATCAAGATGCCCAATGCCAGGGCAGGGAATGTCATTTTCATTTTTTTGTACCTCAAGGGCTGTCTCAGGCGCTCACGGGTTAAAGCACGCCTGGCATTCAGATTAGAGCACATGCGGTATCACTGCGGTTTTTGCGATAGTCATTGGCGCAAGAAAAAATTTCTTGCAGCCCTCTTGAATTCCGTTTCCTCGTCCATAAATTTTTGATCACGCGATGCCGAATGCGGGTCGCGTACTAAATCACTTGGAGAAACTCAGGAGATTTTAAAATGGCTACTACCCTTTCGTTGGCCCCACTGTTCCGTCAATCGGTGGGCTTTGACCGCTTCAATGACCTGTTCGAGTCGGCGCTGCGTAGCGAGGCTCCGAATTCCTATCCGCCTCATAACGTGGAAAAGCACGGTGACGACGCGTACCGCATTGTCATCGCCGTCGCTGGCCTGACCGAGGAGGATCTGGATATCCAGGTCGAAAGGGGCGTCTTGACGGTTTCCGGCGGTAAACGCGAAACCGACGATAAGGTCGCTTACCTGCACCAAGGCATTGCTCAACGTGCCTTCCGGTTGTCGTTCCGCCTGGCGGACCACATCGAAGTGCGCGGCGCAGCCCTGACCAATGGTTTGCTGAGCATCGACCTGCAGCGCGAGGTGCCTGAAGAGGCCAAGCCCAAACGCATCACGATTGGTGGCGAAACCAAGCCTGAACTGCGTCAGGTAAGTGTGCAGTAACGCAAACGGCGGTAAAAAGGCGCTCTACGGAGCGCCTTTTTTGTGCGCGTCAGACCCCGGTCTTGGCCGCGAACAACTTCCTGGCTTCGGCAAAACACTTCTCGGCAATGGCCGAGCGTGGTTCGGTCTTGCGCATCACCATGCCCAGGGGCGCGAGGACGCTGGCGTCCGGCAGGTTGATGAACGCCAGGTTCTCGATCGGGCTTTCCAGGCCGCTGTCCAACGGCATGATCGCGCAGCAGAAGCCTTCGTGGATCGCCTGGAACAGTTGATAGGTGGAATCGCTTTCGAGGATGGGCTGCGGATCCAGGCCACGGCTGCGGAAACTCAGGTCGATGGATTTGCGGTAGTGCATGCCGTTGCTGATCATCCCCAATGGCAGTTCGGCGGCGTCTTCCCAGCTCATTTGGGTGCCTTCGAAGTGGAAGTGGCGGGTGTCGTAGAGCAGCCCGACACGGGTCTCGCCCATTTCGAAAAAATCCAGGTAGTTGGGGTTGACGTGGTCCAGGTAGCACACACCCAGGTCCAGCTGGTTGGTGCCCAGCGCTTCGATGATCCTGTCCGAACTCATGGATGTGAGGCTGAACTTCAGTTCCGGGAAGGTGTGGGACAAGTCCTGAATGAAACTGATCGGGTTGAAACCGCTCAGGGGCACCAGGCCCAGGCGCAGGTTACCGACCAGTTGGCCACGGCAAGCGGCGGCTTCGGCGAACAGGCCGTCGTGGGCGGCGAGCAGGGTCCGGGCCCAGGCCAGTACGCGCTCGCCGGCTTCGGTGAAGCCTTCAAAGCGCTGGCCGCGGGTGACCAGCTCCAGGCCCAGTTCATCTTCCAGGTTGCGCAGGCGCATCGACAGGGTCGGCTGGGTGATATGGCAGCGTGCGGCAGCCTGGCCGAAGTGCCGGGTCTGCTCCAGCGCGATCAGGAATTTGAGTTGCTTTATGTCCATTAATGCACCTGCCTGGGAATAAGTGAAAAGCCGTTCATGGCGCAAGGTGCTGGAACCCCGCGCAACCCGGCGAATGAATGAGCAGACGATCTCATTGTAACGGCAGGCACGTCCAATCACCTGTATTGACAGAGTGATTGATGCACTCGATAGCAGTCCAGGGCCGGCAGTAAAAGCCGTGATAGAAACGCTCGATAACCCGGTCAGTCGTAACGATTAGACAGCCATCGTTTCAGCGCTTTAGCCTCAGGCCATTGTTTTGATAATTGCCTGCCGGAGAATCACATGAGCGTCACGTCGGATGCATTGTTTGTACCCCTGAATATTGCCGTGTTGACGGTCAGCGATACCCGCGAATATGCCAATGACACCTCCGGGCAATTGCTGGTCAGTCGCCTGCTGGAAGCTGGGCACAGCCTGTTGGAGCGCAACCTGCTCAAGGATGACCTGTACAAAATTCGCGCCCAGGTGGCGGCCTGGATCGCCGATGAGCGCGTGCAGGTGGTGTTGATTACCGGCGGCACGGGGTTTACCGGCCGCGACAGCACCCCCGAGGCGGTGGGCTGTTTGCTGGATAAGCACATTGATGGTTTTGGTGAGCTGTTCCGTGCGATCTCGATTCTTGATATTGGTACGTCCACGGTGCAGAGCCGCGCCTTGGCCGGGTTGGCCAACGGCACGCTGGTGTGCTGCCTGCCGGGCTCGACGGGTGCTTGTCGTACTGCCTGGGAAGGTATTCTGGCCGAGCAGCTCGATGCGCGCCACCGACCATGTAACTTCGTGCCGCACCTCAAGCCGGTGGCTCTGTGCGGCACGCGAGGATGAGCCGCGCCGCGCTGATGTCGGTGGAGGAGGCCATTGCTGCGTTGTTGGCCCTGGCCGAGGAGCACCGCCTGCACGACAGCGAGCCGGTGCTGCTCAGCGATGCCCGGCAACGGGTGCTGGCCAATGACCTGGTGGCGAGCCTGGACCTGCCGCCCTGGCCCAACAGTGCCATGGACGGCTACGCCCTGAACCTCACAGACTGGCACGGCCAGCCACTGCCGGTGTCGCAGCAGATCTTCGCCGGTCAAGCGCCTGAACCGCTGCAGCCCGGTACCTGTGCGCGCATCTTCACCGGCGCACCGGTGCCGGACGGGGCCAACTGCATCGAAATGCAGGAGAACGCCGAGGTGCTGGACGATGCGCGTGTGCGCTTTACCCAGCCGCTGCGCGAGGGCCAGAATATCCGCACCCAAGGCCAGGAAAACCGCGCCGGTGAGGTATTACTGCAGGCCGGCAAGCGACTCGGCCCTTTCGAGCTGGCCATTGCGGCGGCCCAGGGCTGTACCCATGTGTCGGTGGTACGCCGGCCACGGGTGGCGCTGCTGTCCACCGGCGATGAACTGGCCGAGCCGGGCACACCGCTCAAGCCTGGCTGCATCTACAACAGCAATCGCACTTTGCTCAGCCATTGGCTGGGGGCACTGGGTTGTGAGGTCATCGACGGCGGCATTCTGCCCGACCAGTCGCAACTGACTCGGCTCAAGCTGGAGCAGCTGCAACAGGCGGCCGACCTGATTCTGACCACCGGCGGCGTGTCGGCCGGCGATGCCGATTGCCTCGGCCAGGTACTGCGTGAATGCGGCAAGCCATTGTTCTGGAAACTTGCGATCAAACCGGGCAAACCCCTGACCGTCGGTTCGTTTGGCCGAGTACCGGTGATTGGCCTGCCCGGTAACCCGGCCTCGGCACTGGTGACCTTCGGCTTGCTGGCCCGGGCTTATCTACTGCGTATCCAGGGCGTCGATGATGTCACGCCGATGAGCTTTGAGGTGAATGTGGGGTTTGACTGGCCCAAGGCCGGCAGTCGCCGCGAGTACCTGCGAGCCAGGATCGAGGCGGGCAGGGCGGTGCTGTATCCGAACCAGAGTTCCGGAGTGATGCTGGGGGCGTCGTGGGCGGATGGGTTGGTTGAAATTTGCGAGGGCAGCAGGTTGCAGATGGGTGATACGGCGCGGTTTATACCGTTCTCTGAGTTGTTCTGATTCGGGCACGCTAATGCCAGTTGTAGGAGCGAGCAAGCTCGCTCCTACACAGGGCGATGTACGCTTCCACATTCAGATCTAAAGCGCCCACCGCTCCTGCGCCAGTCGATCACTTTCCCGTCCTTCTACCCAACGCTCTCCAGCTGGCGTTTGCTCCCGCTTCCAGAACGGCGCCCGAGTCTTGAGGTAGTCCATCAGGAACGCGCAGGCCTCAAAGGCCGCCTGGCGATGTTGACTGGCGACGCCGACGAAGACGATGGCCTCACCCACTTGCAACGCGCCCACACGATGAACGATGCTTACCCGCTGCAACGGCCAGCGTTCGTGGGCTTGATCAACGATCAACTGCAGTGAGCGCTCGGTCATGCCCGGGTAGTGCTCAAGGAACAACGCGCTGACCTGATCGCCCTGGTTGATATCGCGTACGTAACCGACGAACGTGGCCACGGCGCCAACGCCGGGGTCTTCGGCGTGTACGCTGCGGGTCAGTTCACCCAGGTCCAACAGTTCGGTCTGCACCTGAACCGGCATGGGTCAGCCTCCGGTCACTTGGGGGAAGAACGCAATTTCGTCGAAGTCTTCGATCAGCGCTTGCGGTGTGCAGAGTTCCTGGTTCAGCGCGCACATCAGGCTGGTTTCACCCAGCACCTGCTGCCAGGTCTCACCGCGGGCGCATAGCAATTGCCTGACGTCTGCAATGGTGCGCAGGGACTCATCCAATACGAGCTTTTCACCGCCAACGCCCAGTTGTTCACGGTAGCGCGCAAAGTAGTTGATCAGAATCATTGGGCGTCTCCTGCAATGAAGGTGCCTGACTTGCCGCCGTGTTTTTTCAGCAGCTGGATTCGGTCGATGACCATGCCCCGATCCACGGCCTTGCACATGTCATAGATCGTCAAGGCTGCCACGCTGGCGGCGGTCAGGGCTTCGAGTTCGACGCCGGTCTGGCCGTTGAGCCGGCAGGTGCTGAGGATCTGCACTCTGTCAGGCTCGATGGCGCGCAGTTCGAGGTGGATCGAACTGAGCATCAGCGGATGGCACAGCGGAATAAGCTCATGGGTTTTCTTCGCGGCCATGATCCCGGCGATACGTGCCACGGCAAACACGTCGCCCTTGGGATGGCCGTTGGCCTGGATCAGTTGCAAGGTGGCCGGCAACATGTGCACCCAAGCCTGGGCCTGGGCTTCGCGGGTGGTGGCGGCTTTGTCGGTGACGTCGACCATGCTGGCTCGGCCTGCGGCGTCCAGATGGGTCAGGGTAGGCGAGTGTTTGTGCATGGGGTACCTCGGGTCAACTGAGTACAAAGAAAGAGAAGCCGGCCAGCTAGCCGCCGGTCATGTTCATGAAACGCACCACCTGCACGTCATCGTTGAGCTCGAAGTTGTGTCGGTACGGCTTGATCTTCATCGACTCGAGAATGGCGTGCTCCAGCCGTTGCGGTTCACCCGGGTAACGGCGCAGCACCTCCTTGAGGTCGACCGAATGCTCGTTGCCCAGGCACAGCAGCAAGCGGCCTTCAACGGTCAGCCGCACGCGGTTGCAGGTGCCGCAGAAGTTGTGGCTGTGGGGGGAAATAAAGCCCAGGCGAATATGCGGTGCTTCGGCCAGGCGCCAGTAGCGTGAAGGGCCCTGGGTCGATTCGGCCGAGTCGATCAGGGTGTAGCGTTCGGCGATGCGCTCGCGCACTTGCGCGCTGGAATAGAAAGCCTCGGCACGGCTGTGTTCGCTGATCACGCCCAGGGGCATTTCCTCGATAAAGCTGATATCCACGCCGCGCTCGATGGCGAACGCTACCAGGTCGTTGATCTCGTGATCGTTGCGGCCTTTCATCACCACGCAATTGAGTTTGGTGTGTTGAAAACCCGCAGCATTCGCAGCGTCAATACCGGCGATGACTTTGGCTAGGTCGCCGGTGCGCGTCAGTTCGCGAAAGCGCTGGGGATCAAGGCTGTCGAGGCTGATATTCAGGCGCTTGAGGCCGGCGTCGAACAAGGGGGCTGCGAGCTTGCCCAACTGCGAGCCGTTGGTGGTCATGCACAGCTCGCGCAGGCCGGGGAGGGCGGCGATGCGCTGGCACAGGTCAACCACACCTGGGCGAATCAGCGGCTCGCCGCCGGTCAGGCGAATTTTGCGAGTGCCCAGGGTGACGAAGCTTTCAGCCAGTTGATACAGCTCTTCCAGTGTGAGGATGCGTTGGCGCGGCAGGAACTGCATGTCCTCGGCCATGCAATACACACAACGGAAATCGCAGCGGTCGGTCACCGACATTCTGAGATAGTCGACCCGGCGAGAAAAACTATCCATCAGGATTTTATCGGTCATGGAAACCTCCGGCTGCGACTCAATAAGAGCGTAGCCATGGCGTTGTTTTTGAGCGCTCGACAGAGATGGGAGCCTTATTTGATTCAAGCCTAAAGTTGTTTTTCAAGGGCGTCTAATCACTATTAACAACTGAGTGATCGATGAAATCTATAACGATTTTATTGGGGCTTTACAGGTTCGTATCACTATGAAAAATAAAGATTTTAATCTTGATAGATGGTGTCGATGGCGTGGTCGTTATTTGTGATTAGACAGATGTTTTTGCAGGGCCTAGCCTGAATATGTAAACCGATTTCTAGACCGTGGAAAGATCGGTGCAAACACTGTTTGCGTTCTGCAATGCCTGAAAATAACCATCAATAAAGGCTTTAAGTTAGGCGCTGCCTATGCGTGAAGTCCTGGAGAAACATCATGAGCGAAGTTGAACGTTATAAACCGTACAAGGGGGCCGCCGCCGGTTGGGGCGCGCTGATCGCGGTGACGAAAAACTGGCTGGGCAGTGAAAACGCGCTCAAGAACATTCGTGCGATGCTCAAGACCAACCAGAACGGCGGTTTCGACTGCCCCGGTTGCGCCTGGGGCGAGTCGCCGGAAAGCGGCATGGTCAAGTTCTGCGAGAACGGCGCCAAGGCGGTCAACTGGGAAGCCACCGGGCGCCTGGTCAATCCGGCGTTCTTCAACAAATACACGGTGTCGTCGCTGGCAGCGCAAAGTGACTATTGGCTCGAATACCAGGGCCGCCTGACACACCCGATGCGCTATGACGACTCCCTGGACCGTTATGTCGAAATCACTTGGGATGATGCCTTTGCCCTGATCGCCAAGCACCTAAACGAACTGGAGTCGCCGGACCAGGCCGAGTTCTATACCTCGGGCCGCGCCAGTAACGAGGCGGCTTATTTGTATCAGCTGTTCGTTCGCGCCTACGGCACCAACAACTTTCCCGACTGTTCGAACATGTGCCACGAAGCCAGCGGCCTGGGCATGGACGACAGTGTTGGCGTGGGCAAAGGCACGGTGACCTTCGATGACCTGGAAGAAGCCGACGCGATTTTCGTCATCGGCCAGAACCCCGGCACCAACCACCCACGTATGCTCGAACCGCTGCGCGAGGCGGTAAAGCGCGGAGCCCAGGTGATCTGTTTCAACCCGCTCAAGGAGCGTGGGCTGGAGCGTTTCCAACACCCGCAGCATCCCCTGGAGATGCTCACCAACGGTTCCGAACCTACCTCGTCGGCGTACTTTCGCCCGGCCTTGGGCGGCGACATGGCGGCCTTTCGTGGTATCGCCAAGTTCCTGCTCAAATGGGAGCGTGAAGCCCTGGAGAACGATGGCGAGGCAGTCTTCGACCGCGCTTTCATTGCCCAGCACACCTCGGGCCTGGAGCACTATCTGGCGCAAGTGGACGCCACCTCATGGGAGCATATCGTCGCGCAATCGGGCCTGAGCCTTGAGGATATCGAGCTGGCCGCACGCATGTACCGACGCGCCAAGCGGGTGATCATGTGCTGGGCGATGGGCGTGACCCAGCACACACACTCGGTGCTGACCGTGCAGGAAATCATCAACGTGCAACTGTTGCGCGGCAATATCGGCCGGCCAGGGGCGGGGCTATCGCCCGTGCGTGGCCACAGCAACGTGCAGGGCGACCGCACCATGGGCATCAACGAACTGGCGCCGCCGGAATTGATCAACGCATTGGAAGCACGCTTTGACTTCAAGGTCCCGCGCCGCCATGGTCACAACACGGTCATGGCGATTGCGGCCATGGAAGAAGGGCGCGCCAAGGTCTTCATCGGCCTGGGCGGCAATTTTGCCCAAGCCACGCCGGACACCCCGCGCACCCACGCGGCACTGCGCAAGTGCGACCTCACCGTGCATATCGCCACCAAGCTCAACCGTAGCCATCTGGTGACGGGGCGCGAAGCCTTGATCCTGCCGTGCCTGGGCCGCACCGATATCGACATCCAGGAACAAGGCCCGCAAGGCGTGACCGTTGAAGACACCTTCAGCATGGTGCACATCTCCCACGGCCAGCTGAAACCCAAATCGCCGCTGATGCGTTCGGAACCGGCAATCATTGCCGGGATCGCCAATGCGACCCTGGGCAATCACCCGATTGACTGGCTGTGGACGGTGGCCGACTACGGCCGCATCCGCGACTTGATTGCCGACACCATTCCCGGCTTCAAGGACTTCAACACCAAACTGCTGCACCCGGGCGGCTTTCATCTGGGCAACGACGCAGCGCGACGCATCTGGAAAACCAACAGCGGCAAAGCCCAGTTTGTCTCCAGCGTGTTGCCGGCGCACCTGGTCAGCGAAGGCGTGCGCAACCTGGACGTCAAGCCGGAGCTGATCCTGCAGACCATGCGTTCCCACGACCAGTACAACACCACCCTGTACGGGCTCGATGACCGCTATCGCGGCGTCTATGGCATGCGCGATGTGGTGTTCGTCAATGAACAGGACATCCGCAAACTGGGCTACGAGCCGGGGCAGAAAGTCGACATGGTCTCGCTGTGGGGCGATGGCCGTGAGCGTCGGGTCAGCGGCTTCACCTTGATCGCCTATGACATTCCCGCCGGGCAGGCCGCCGCCTATTACCCCGAAACCAACCCGTTGGTGCCGCTGGAAAGCTATGGCGACCGCACCTTTACCCCGACGTCGAAGTTCATCGCCATCCGGCTTGAACCCGCGCCGGTCAGCAATCTGATCCAGTCCCACGGCGCTTGAGTCGTACCGGGGCGGCCAGTATGGCGCCCTGGGTTTCCCTGATCACTGCACATCCGTTTGCCCCAGGCCACCAGGCCTGAGGCACGCCGGTCTGGGTGCGCGTGCGCATCAAGTTTCCATAAGGGTATTGCCATGTTAAATATCGAGGCGCTGGACCTTGCGCGAATTCAATTCGCCTTCACGGTCTCGTTTCACATTATTTTCCCCGCTATCACCATCGGCCTGGCCAGTTTCCTGGCGGTGCTCGAAGGCTTGTGGCTGAGAACCAACAACGCGGTCTACAAGGACCTGTATCACTTCTGGTCGAAGATCTTCGCCGTCAACTTCGGCATGGGCGTGGTCTCGGGCCTGGTCATGGCGTACGAGTTCGGCACCAACTGGAGTCGCTTCTCGGACTTTGCCGGCAGCATCACCGGGCCGTTGCTCACCTATGAGGTGCTGACGGCGTTCTTCCTGGAAGCGGGTTTCCTTGGGGTCATGCTGTTTGGCTGGAACCGGGTGGGGCGGGGTTTGCACTTCTTTTCCACGGTGATGGTCGCCATCGGGACGTTGATCTCGACGTTCTGGATCCTGGCGTCCAACAGCTGGATGCAAACGCCCCAGGGCTTCTCCATCGTGGATGGCCGGGTGGTGCCGCTGGACTGGTTCGCCATCGTCTTCAACCCGTCGTTCCCGTTCCGCCTGGCGCATATGGCAATCGCTGCCTTTGTTGCCACGGCGTTCTTCGTCGGCTCATCGGCGGCCTGGCACTTGCTGCGTAAAAACGACACCCCGGCAGTGCGTAAAATGCTCTCGATGGCGTTGTGGATGGCGTTGATCGTGGCTCCGATCCAGGCGGTCGTCGGTGATGCCCATGGTTTGAACACTCTGGAGCACCAGCCGGCGAAAATTGCTGCGATTGAAGGGCATTGGGAAAACGTCGGTAACGGCGCGACGCCGCTGGTGCTGTTCGGTATCCCTGACATGGAGGCCGAAAAGACCCGCTACGCGATAGAAGTCCCGTACCTGGGCAGCCTGATCCTCACCCACAGCCTGGACAAACAGATCCCGGCGCTCAAGAGCTTCCCCAAGCAAGACCGGCCGAACTCGAGCATCATTTTCTTCAGTTTCCGGATCATGGCCGGGCTGGGGATGTTGATGATCCTCACTGGGATACTGGGCTTGGCGTTGCGCCGTAACGGCGCGCTGTATCGCAATCGGTTATTCCTGCGCCTGGTGCTGTTCATGGGGCCGACCGGGCTGATCGCCATGCTGGCCGGCTGGATCACCACTGAAGTAGGGCGCCAGCCGTGGGTGGTTTACGGGCTGATGCGTACCGCAGACGCGGCGTCCAATCACAGCGTCACGCAACTGAGCATCTCCCTGGCGTTGTTTGTGCTGATCTACTTCTCGGTATTTGCCGTGGGTATCGGCTACATGATGAAGCTGGTGCGCAAGGGCCCGCAGCCCCATCACGACCATCCGCCACAGGGCGGCCCCGGCCAGGAACGCACACCGCGCCGTCCTCTGTCCGCTGTCACCGAGACGCTCGCGTCCGGCGACCACACCAACTGATCAAAGGGATTGCACATGGGCATTGTAGGTATAGACCTGTCGTTGATCTGGGGCGTGATCATTGCCTTCGGGGTGATGATGTACGTGATCATGGATGGCTTCGATTTGGGCCTGGGCATCCTGTTTCCGCTGATCCCGGACGAGCAGGAGCGCGACGTGATGATGAACACCGTGGCGCCGGTATGGGACGGTAACGAGACGTGGTTGGTACTCGGCGGCGCGGCGTTGTATGGGGCGTTTCCGCTGGCGTACTCGGTGATCCTGGAGGCGTTGTACCTACCGCTGATTTTCATGCTGGCCGGGCTGATCTTTCGTGGCGTGGCGTTTGAATTCCGCTTCAAGGCCAGCCCGCAGAAGCGGCATATCTGGGACATGGCGTTTATCGGCGGCTCGTTCCTGGCGACCTTTTGCCAGGGCGTGGTGATCGGCACCTACATCGCCGGCATTGCGGTGGTCAATCGCCAGTTTGCCGGGGGCAGCCTCGACTGGCTCTCGCCATTCCCGCTGTTCTGCGGGGTTGGGTTGGTGGTGGCCTACGCGTTGCTGGGCAGCACCTGGTTGCTGGTCAAGACCGAAGGCATGCTCGAATCGCGCATGCGCCTGTTCAGCCGCTATCTGGCCTTCGCGCTGATGGCGGTGGTGGCGGTGCTGTGCGTGTGGACGCCGTGGCTGCACCCGGAAATCGCCGTGCGCTGGTTTGCCCAGGCGCACATTGTGGTGTTTGGCGGCCTGATGCTGCTGGGCGTACTGGCACTGGTGGGGCTGTTGAAAACGTTGCGCCAACACCACTCGCACTGGCCGTTCGTATTCACCCTGATGCTGGTGTTCCTGGGGTATATCGGGCTGGCCTTCAGCATCTGGCCGAACATTGTGCCGCCATCCATCAGCTTGTGGGACGCTGCGTCGCCGCCTTCGAGCCAGTTGTTCATCCTGATCGGCACGCTGTTCATCCTGCCGATCATCCTGATGTACACCTGCTGGAGCTACTACGTATTCCGCGGCAAAGTGAGGATTGGCGATGGCTACCACTAAGGGTGAAAAGCCGCGGCCTGCTGGCCGTTGGTACCAGCGGGTGTTCTGGCTGATCGCTATCTGGTTCGCCAGCGTGCTCGCCCTCGGCATCCTTGCGAGTGGCTTGCGCTGGATGATGCACATGGCTGGCATGACTAGCCATTGAGGCGAGCCTGATCCAATGTGGAAGGGGCGGCACATCGTTCCATTTTTGAGATGCAGCGGCCCGGTTCAGCCACTACCTAACCCTGAACCTGATGATTAAGGTGGCTCCATTGTTTTTTCGCAGGTGTCCTACAGGCGCAAGTCGTGGATACCGGTCGGAGCGTGTCTATACAGGAAGTGCAGACACTGCCGGGCACTGTTCCGGCACACCATTCCAGGGAGGTTTATCCAAGCAAAGAGGAAATGCAAATGACTGCATCAGGTAACGCTGCAAACTTCAATGGTCAAAAGCCGACGATTGATCCCGCCGACACGGCCATGTTGCTGATCGACCACCAGAGTGGCCTGTTCCAGATCGTCAAGGACATTGATGTTCCTCAACTGCGCGCTAACGCTATCGCGTTGGCCAAGGCCGCGACCCTGTTGAAAATCCCGGTCATCACTACCGCTTCGGTTCCACAAGGCCCCAATGGCCCGCTGATCCCGGAAATCCACGAGGCCGCGCCGCATGCCCAATACGTCGCCCGCCGTGGCGAAATCAACGCCTGGGACAACCCTGAGTTCCACGCCGCCGTCAAAGCCACCGGCAAGAAAACCCTGGTGATCGCCGGCACCCTGACCAGCGTATGCCTGGCGTTTCCGTCCATCGCGGCGGTGCATGAAGGCTACAAGGTGTTTGCGGTGGTCGACGCTTCGGGCAACCACTCCAAGCTCGCCACTGACCTGACCATCGCGCGCCTGGCCCAAGCCGGCGCAGTGCCGATCGACATCATGGGCACGCTGTCGGAGCTGCAAGGTTCCTGGAACCGCCCGGATGCCCAGGAGTGGGCGAATGTCTACACCCAGGCCATGCCGCACTACCAACTGCTGATCGAGAGCTACATCAAGGCTCAGGAAGTGGCAAACAATCACGAAGAACTAGACTCACAGCGCAAGTAAACACGCTGGGTTCTTTACCGGGCGCCCACTCGGGGCATCACCTTCATTTATCAGGAGTACCACCATGTCTACACCTTACGTTCGCTTGGACAAAGACAACGCCGCTGTGCTGTTGGTCGACCATCAGGCTGGCTTGCTGTCATTGGTCCGCGACATCGACCCGGACAAATTCAAGAACAACGTGCTGGCCCTGGCTGACCTGGCCAAGTACTTCAAGCTGCCGACCATCCTGACCACCAGTTTCGAAACCGGCCCGAACGGCCCGCTGGTACCCGAGCTCAAGGCGCTGTTCCCGGACGCCCCGTATATCGCCCGTCCTGGCCAGATCAATGCCTGGGACAACGAAGACTTCGTCAAGGCCATCAAGGCCACCGGCAAGAAGCAACTGATCATTGCCGGCGTGGTGACCGAAGTGTGCGTGGCATTCCCGGCGCTGTCGGCGCTGGCGGAAGGCTTTGAAGTGTTCGTGGTGACCGATGCCTCCGGCACCTTCAATGAGCTGACCCAGCAATCGGCCTGGGCCCGCATGTCGGCCAACGGCGCGCAACTGATGACCTGGTTTGGCCTGGCCTGTGAGCTGCACCGCGACTGGCGCAACGATATCGAAGGCTTGGGGACGTTGTTCTCCAACCACATCCCGGACTACCGCAACCTGTTCACCAGCTACAACGCGTTGACTGAAGGCAAGTAAGCCTGAGGGGGAGGCTGCCGGCTATCGGCAGCTTCTGCTCGTGCGTCCGGCAATAATCGAGTCGCAATTTGTTACTTATTGATTGTCAGAAAATTCGCCGCTGTAGTGGCAATTAGGGACAAATCCGCAGCCTGCCACTCAATTTTCATAAAAATGTAACAACCCTGCTGCACAGTTCGGGAGCCCGTCACCACAACGAGTTCTTTTAATGAAAAGCTTGATGAAGTCTGCAGCACTGGCCGTTACGGTTTCTCTTTGTGCCTCCTCCATGGCCTTCGCCGCCGAAAACGTGCGTCTCACCGGCTCCGGCGCCAGCTTCCCTGCACCGATCTACCTCACCTGGTTCAAGGACTTCAGCAAGAAGACCGCTGGCGTCACTGTGGATTATCAATCCAAGGGCAGCGGCGCAGGTGTGCAGGACTTCCTGAATAAAACCGTCGATTTCGCCGCCAGTGATTCGGCCATGAAAGATGAAGACATCGCCAAGGTGGCCGAAGGCGTGCAATTGCTGCCGATGACCGCGGGTGAAATCGTGCTGGCGTATAACCTGCCGGGCAACCCCAAGGGCCTCAAGCTGCCACGCGATGTGTATTCCAATATCTTCCTGGGCAAGATCACCAAGTGGAACGACCCACAGATAGTCGCCGCCAACCCGGACCTGAAACTGACCGACACACCGATCACCGTGGTAGTGCGTGCAGACTCCAGCGGCACCACGGCGGTGTTCACCAAGCATTTGGCGACCATCAATCCTGAATTCAAAACGGCGCTGGGGGAGGGCAACACGGTCAACTGGCCAGCCAGCGACAAATTCATCAAGTCGCCCAAGAACGATGGCGTGACCGCCACCGTACGCCAGACGCCAGGCGCGATTGGCTACATTGAGTACGGCTTCGCCAAGCTGGCCAAGGTCGACTTCGCCCAGTTGCAGAACAAGGCCGGCCAGTACGTGGTACCGAACGCCGAGAGCGGTGCCGAGGCCCTGGCAGCAGTGAAAATGCCGGAAAGCCTGGTGGCCTGGCTGCCGGATCCGGACGGTGCCAAGTCCTACCCGATCACGTCCTACACCTGGATGATCTTCCGCAAGGACAACGGTAATCCGGCCAAGGCCAAGGCCATGCGCGAAATGGTCGAGTACAGCTTGACCGAGGGGCAGAAAATCGCCGACTCGATGGGCTACATCCCGCTGCCGCAATCGGTGGTCGATCAGGTGCGCAAAGCTTCCGCCAACATCCAGTAACACCCGTGAGGTCGCGCTTGGCCTGGGCTGTCAGCCAGGCCGGGAGCGTTTCCCCCCTTGTTCCGGAATTCGCCCATGATCAAACCTTTCGTCGTTCCGGTTAACCCGGATTCTGCCTGCCAACCCCCCTCTGCAAAAGACTTCCTGGTCGATCGCACCTTCCGTGGGCTTGCGCGAATCGGGGTGGTACTGATTCTGGCGTTGGTCGCAGCCTTGGTATTCGAGGTGGGACGCAAGGCCCTTCCCGGCATGGAGAAGCATGGTTTCGACGTGCTTTTTGGCAGTGTCTGGGATGTCAACCAAGGCAAGTACGGGATCCTGCCGGCGATTTGGGGCACGCTCTATAGCGCCCTGATTGCGCTGCTGATTGCAGGGGTTTTCGGCGTCAGCATGGCGATTTTCCTGACTCAGGATTTCCTGCCGGCGAAGCTGGCGGCGGTGTTTCGCACCATCGTTGAGTTGCTCGCGGCCATCCCCAGCGTGGTGTATGGCCTGTGGGGCATCTACGTGGTGATCCCGGCGATCCGGCCACTGACCACCTGGTTGAATAGTGAACTGGGCTGGATCCCGTTTTTCGGCACCTCCTTGAGCGGGCCAGGGTTGCTGCCTGCGGCGCTGGTATTGGCGATCATGATTCTGCCGACGATTGCCGCCGTGTCCCAGGACGCCCTGACCAGCGTGCCGATGAAAACCAAGCAGGCTGCCTACGGTATGGGGACTACCCATTGGGAGGCGATTCTCAAGGTGATGGTGCCTTCTGCCGCCACTGGTATTTTCGGTTCGCTGGTGCTCGGCCTCGGCCGCGCGCTGGGTGAAACCATGGCGCTGGCAATGCTGGTGGGCAACGCCAACAACATCTCACTGTCGCTGTTTGCGCCGGCCAATACCTTGGCGGCCTTGTTGGCGCTGAACTTTCCCGAAGCCGGGCCGAATGAGATCGAGGTGTTGATGTACGCCGCGCTCGTGCTGATGTTTATCACGCTGCTGGTGAACGTCATCGGTTCCATGATCATGCTCTACGCCCAGCGCGGTACTAAACAATGACTGACCTCACGTCCCCAATCACCGCGGTGCCCAGCCTGCAGCGCAAGTTCGAAGGCCGCGCCCTGCGCAGCCTGGTGTTGACAACGCTGGTCTGGCTGGGCGCGCTGCTGGCCAGTGTGCCGCTGATTTCCGTGCTCTACATGCTGATCACCCGTGGTGGCGCACGCCTGAGCCTGGAAGTGTTTACCGAACTGCCGCCCACCGGCTTCGAAACCGGCGGCGGTTTCGGCAACGCCATGGCAGGCACCTTTGTGATGGTCGGCATTGCTGCTGCCATCGCGGTGCCGGTCGGCATCATGGCGGCGATCTTCCTGGCCGAACTGGGGCCGGATAGCAAATTGGCGAACACTGCGCGCTTTGCCGCCAAGATGCTCACGGGCCTGCCGTCGATCCTGGCCGGGGTGTTCGCCTACGCTCTGGTGGTCATGACCACCGGTACTTACTCGGCGCCGGCGGGCGGTGTAGCCCTGGCGGTACTGATGCTGCCGATCGTGGTGCTCACCGCCGAAGAGTCGATGCGCATGGTGCCCAAGATCATGAAGGACGCTGCCTACGGCATGGGCTGCACGCGCTCGCAGGTGATCTGGAAGATCATTTTGCCGACCGGCCTGCCGGCGATCCTCACCGGCGTGATGCTCGCCGTGGCCCGTGCTGCCGGTGAAACCGCGCCGCTGCTGTTTACCGCGCTGTTCAGCAACTACTGGATCTACCACGACGGCGACCTCGCGGTCATGAACCCCACGGCCTCGCTGGCGGTGCTGATCTACAACTTCTCCGGCATGCCGTTCGACAACCAGCTTGAGCTCGCCTGGGCGGCCTCGTTGGTGTTGGTGATGATTGTGCTGGTTGTCAATATTGTCAGCCGTATCTTCGGCAAGCCCAAGTATTAAGAACGGGAGCATCTGAATTTTGAACGTCTCAACTGCGCAAATAGCCGCTCCGTTTGTCACCCAGTCGCCTGTGGTCATGGACTGCAAGCTGGACAGGATTTTCTACGGCAACTTCATGGCGGTGCGTGACAGCCATGTGCCGATTGAAAAAAACAAGATCACCGGGTTTATCGGCCCGTCGGGCTGCGGCAAAAGTACTGTGCTGCGCAGCCTCAACCGCATGAACGATTTGGTGAAGGGCTTTCGCTTCGAGGGCCACGTGCATTTCCTCGGCCAGGACGTGTATGGCAAGGGCGTCGACCCGGTGGTGGTACGCCGCTATATCGGCATGGTGTTCCAGCAGCCCAACCCGTTTTCCATGAGCATCTTCGACAACGTCGCGTTCGGCCTGCGCCTGAACCGCTACAAAGGCGACCTGGGCGACCGCGTCAAGCACGCCCTGCAAGGCGCGGCGCTGTGGGATGAGGTCAAGGACAAGCTCAAGGTCAGTGGCTTGTCGCTCTCTGGTGGTCAGCAGCAGCGGTTGTGTATCGCCCGCGCCATCGCCACCGAGCCGGAAGTGCTGTTGCTCGATGAGCCGTGTTCGGCTCTCGACCCTATCGCGACCCGCCGGGTGGAGGAGCTGATGGTGGAATTGAAGAAGGACTACACCATCGCACTGGTGACCCACAACATGCAGCAGGCCATCCGGGTAGCAGACACCACGGCGTTTTTCTCGGTGGATATTTCCCAAGGCACGCGCACTGGCTACCTGGTGGAAATGGGCCCGACTGCGCAGATTTTCGGCAGCCCGCGTGAGCAGATGACCGAGGATTACATCAGCGGCAAGTTCAGCTGAGCCATCCATGTTCGATAACAGCCGCACCTGCGCCAACGTCTTCTCGGGAATGCCAATGCCTGTAACGCATCGTCTAGATTTGCCAGCGATTGAACGCGCCCTGCGTAAGGTGCAGAGCCGCTTTGCCCAGCTCAGCACGCAGTTTACCGAGCCGCGGGACCCGCTGACGGACGAGGTGTTGGAGAATGTGCTTGCAGGTTATGCGCTGGTTGACGACTACGTCGCCCAGGGCGTGGACCTGTTTGATCTGCACCACCTTGACCTGATGCTGGAGATCAACGCCACGGTGCTCTGTGGTCGAGATCCGGCACGCCGCCTGGAATACGCGCAACACCTGGCCGCAACCGAGGAGCACTTTTTCAACAACGTTGAGGGTGGCATCAAGGACTTGTTCAATTGGTACTGCGCCTACCGCAGTGAATCGGTGTGGAAGCGTGCAGCAGGTGTGTATGTACGCATCCTCAGCAAACCGCAATTGTTCATCGAAGGTAATAACCGCAGTGGCTCGCTGATCGTCAGCTACCTGCTGATGCGTGCAGGGTTGCCGCCGTTCGTGCTGACACTCGAAAACGCCGAAGGCTACTTCAACCCCTCCTCGGTGATCCGCAACTCGGCCAAACATGGGGTGAAGGCCCTGTATGAATTGCCCAAGATCAAGAAAAAGTACGCCGCGTTCCTGGAGGAACAAGCGCCTGATCCGGGTGTGTTTTTCTTGAGCGACGCACCGCAACCAATCTATCAGGGAGGCCAATGATGAGCAGGTATCAAACCTTTGCGGGCAAATGCCGAACGTCCGCCAACCTACTCGTTCAAGCCCTGTCCACGCGTCTGCTCACACGGCCACGCGTACGGATCTCGTTTGATATCGACGACACCCTGGCCTGCCAACTTGATCACTCGCCCGTGGAAAGCAGCTGGTTGCCGGCCTGCGTCCATCGCTGGTGGGGCGAGCCGCTGCGTGTCGGCACCCGCTCCCTGACCCGGGAGCTACGGCGCCAGGGGTGCAGCATCTGGGTTTACACCTCCTCAGGCCGGGCGCCTTCGTATATCAGGCGTTGGCTGATGCTGTACGGCATACGCGTCGATGGCGTGGTGAACAGCGTCGTGCATAACCAAGCCCTCAACGCGCGCGGGCTGTTGAACACGCCGTCGAAGCTTCCGTCGGCCTTCGATATCGATTTACACGTGGATGATTCCGAGGGCGTGCGCATAGAAGGTCATGAACATGGCTTTCGTGTGGTCGTGGTTGACCCGCAGGATGGGCAGTGGGCGCAGAGAGTACTTGAAGCTGTCGCGGGCGTGCAGGCGCAATTGGCCAGGCAGCAAGTGCCCCGATATCAAAAGCCGGCGCGACAAGGTGCTGAAGTTTTTTCTTCCTGAGGGCGAGTGTTATCTGCATCGCTATTTGATATTGGATCGTTATTGGGTTGAGTAAGTCATCCATAACGCGCGCGGCGGGTTTAATTAGTCCTGACCCATTAGTCACGTAAAAAACAAACGCCCACTTATTGTTTGTTAAATAGCGCTCCCGGCGCTTTTTTTGTATGGGCGCTTAATAACAGCTCCTTACAATCCGATAGTCGGTCGATGTACGGCAATGTTTCTACGCTAATGTTGACAAGCTTCCTTAATGGTCAAAGTCGATATTAAGAAAAGAAGCAGCCTGAACAGAATGCACAACAACAACTTCAATGCATATTGTTTAGCCCGACGTATCAGTTATTACCGTCGACTTCGGTGTTGATCGCTGGGCTCAAGGAGTACTGACATGGCTATATTCGATTACAAGGGTCAAGATGCCCGTGTGCTGATTTCAGATGCCTGGAACCTCGCCACTTACACCAGCGGTGTCGCGACCGTAGGCGCGCTCTACAACCTTCCAGGGGCGGTACTGGGGGAGGGCAACACCTTTGCATTGCCCAAAGGCTGGCGTGAAATCGGCGCCAATGAACTGAGCGTTGATAGCAGTCACACCGATATCACCGGAAGCTTCACCGGCGATGGCGTGTTCGGTTCCCAGGCCAGGGTGTTTGGTCAATACGATGACAGTGGTCAATTGCTGAAAATGGGGTTTTCCATTGCCGGCACCAACTCCCTGACTGATCTGCTGGGCTGGCCGGCCATGATCGATAACTCGTATATCAACGGCTATGAGTACCTGCTCAATTCAATCAAGGATTACGCGATAGGCCACAACCTGAGCGGCAAGGATGTGCTGGTAACCGGCTACAGCCAGGGTGGCTCAGTCACTAACAGTATGTATATCGGCAAAGACACGCTGGCAGACGGTTTCTTCAAGGATTCGGGCTACTTTGGCATGGAGTCACCCAAGTCCAGCAACAGCGACGGAATCTACAACTTCGGTTTTGAAAACGATGTGGTGCACCGCCTCACCGGTCAGGAAACCAACGTGGGAAGCGCCATCATCGACGCTCTTCAGGGGAGTGACGCCAGTTACACCTCGACGACCGACAATATCGTGCTGTTCGATACGATCTACGCCCTGCCAACCTGGCCCAACGGTCCGTTTTCCATCGCCAACTTGTCAGGATGGGCCGCGCACCTCGAAGGTATTTTCATCAACCCCATCCAGCGCATCGCCCAGTCGACGTTCTACGATTACATCGAGCGCGATAGCACCATCGTGATCAGCAACCTCGACGCGATCAGCCGCAGCTTCACCTGGGTCAGCGACAAACAGACCGCCACCTCCAACCATTACGGTACACCGGCCTTCCTGCTGGGCACCGACAGTGCAGACAAGCTGCAGGATGGTCGCAGCGATGACTTCCTCGACGGGTTCAGTGGTAACGACAGTTTCCGGGTCAGTACCGGTACCGATATCGTTGCTGGCGGTGCAGGCGATGACAAAGTCTTTCTCAAAGGTACGGCGTCCGCCTACGAAGCCGTGAAACTGAGCGACGGTACGTTGTTTTTGAACGATAGCAGCGGCCAATACGGCCTTAAAGAACTGCATGGCGTAGAGCATGTCGAGTTCGAAACGGGCCTTGCCAACACGCTCGGTCAACTGCCTGTTATCGGTGGCATCTTCAGCGGTATCGGGCAGACGCTGACGCCGTCTTATACGGTCACCAACGGCAAGCTGGATTTCGATGGCCTGTTCGGCGCCGACAAGGCTTACGCCAGATCCATTGAGGGTAGCCAACTGGCCGACACCCTGAAAGGCACTGCAGCACGCGACCTGATATTCGGCCAGAACGGCAATGATCGGCTCGACGGTGGCGCCGGCAATGACCTGCTGCACGGCGGTGACGGCAACGACACGTTGCTGGGCGGCATGGGTAACGACTCGCTGTATGGCGCCAGCGGTAATGATGTTTTGATCGGCGGGCAGGGCAATGACCAGCTCAGTGGTGGCGTGGGCAGCGACTTGTTTGTGTTCGATCAGCGCGGGTTCGGCCACGACGTGATCAGCGACTTCAACATCCATCAGAACGGGCATGATCTGCTGGTGTTCGCCAAGTCGCTGTTTGCGAGCGCCGATGCTGTAATCGGGTCCACCACCCAGAACGGCAGTGACAGCGTGATTCTGGCGGGGGACAGCAGTGTCACCCTGGTGGGGTTCAATGCGGCACAGCTGAGCGCAGAGATGATCAGCGTGGTTTGATGCGGCATCGGTACAGTTGGCGGTAAAACCTCACAGGATCGCTGATGCTGTGGGGTTTTTTCTTGCTTATCGTTTTATAGCAATCTATATCCCGCAGTATCGCGTTTTCCTCACTTGCCGGTAGCCATCATGTGCTTGCTTCGCATGACTACGGCTCGATCAGGCCTTGATCGCTCAGCGCTGCGCGGGCAATCCAATCCCGGTGCGATGCCAGTACGAAGGCTTTCTTCAAGGGTTTGTTGCAGCATCAACAACTCCTCACGCTGCACTTTTAGTGTGGCTTCGATTTGCTGTATCTCCTCCAGACGTACATTGATCTGTTCCAGAGTGAGCGATTTGGAGCAGCTCCCGTCATGAAGGAAAAGGCCACGAATGGTGTCGAGGGAAAACCCCAGCCTTTGCGCGTGGATCACGACTTCCAGGCGTTTAATGGTGGACTCGCTGTAATAGCGATAGTTGTTCATGTCGCGCGTGGGGGCGTCCAGCAGGCCTTGCTCCTCGTAGTAGCGTATTGCTGAAGCAGCAAGGCCGGTACGTCGCGCAATCTCGCCTATCTTCATTTTTTGCTTGACCTTCAAGTTGACTTTAATCCGCAGTATAAGCCGCAGCGTAATCCGGAAGGTAATCGGATTGGGCTGGATAAACACCGTTGACCTACGTGGAATGTGAAGAATGAGCAAAATAACCGAGTTGCTGAATTGGCGTTATGCGACGAAAAGTTACGATTCGTCCAAGACAATACCTGCTGAAAAGCTGGAGCGAATCCTGGAGGCGGTACGACTGACGGCGACGTCGAGCGGGCTCCAGCCATTTGAATTGCTGGTGGTGACCAATCCGCAAATTCGCGAAAAGATTAAGGCGGTCAGCTGGAATCAGTCTCAGGTGACCGACTGCTCTCATTTACTGGTGTTCGCCGCCTGGGATGACATCACGCCTGAGCGTGTCAACATGATGTTCGACCTGACCAATACGGTACGAGCTACCGTCAACCAGGGTTGGGAAGATTACCGTCAAATGCTCCTCGGTATAGTCGCCGAGCGTGGGCAGGAGGCCAACTATCAAGCGGCTGCGCGCCAAGCCTATATCGGCCTCGGCTCGGCTTTAATCGCCGCGGCATCCGAGCAAGTCGATGCGACGCCCATGGAAGGTTTCGACCCATCGGCTGTCGATGAGATTCTGGGACTGGGAGCCAGGCATCTGCGCAGTGTGGTGCTCCTGCCTTTGGGGTATCGGGCAGCAGAGTCTGACTGGCTGGTAAACCTGAAAAAAGTACGGCGCTCTCGCGAAAATTTCGTAACCGAAATCAACTAGGGAGAAGTGCAGCCGCTCCACATTGCAGCAATAGTGGGGCGCAGCTGCATGGGTAGAATCGAGTATTTGATCGTGAGTTCCTTGCCAATCATTGAGCGCGGCGCGCGAAGCGCCGCGCTTTGTATCACGCCACGATGTCGCTGACGGCTGCCTGGCCGACGGTGGTGACGAGGAAATCCGCCACACCGTGTCCGGAGAAGTCCACAGCCAAGGTGCCCAGGTTGGTACCCGAGGCATAGTTCAGCACAGCATCGCCGGC
The DNA here is from genome assembly GCF_023127765.1 of Pseudomonas sp. W15Feb34. NCBI lineage: Bacteria > Pseudomonadati > Pseudomonadota > Gammaproteobacteria > Pseudomonadales > Pseudomonadaceae > Pseudomonas > Pseudomonas sp. W15Feb34. Next base: position 210,286 of record NZ_SPKN01000053.1, on the reverse strand, counting down.
ATGGCCGGTAAATGCATTGACGAAGCTCAAGCCCGCACCTTTGGTAATGCCCGACAGGTCGATCTTGTCGGAGCCCGAGGTGAAGTCAAAGATCTTGTCCGCAGCGCGTGGCGTGGAATCGGAACTGGCACCGTACACGAACGTGTCGTTGCCGGCGCCGCCCCACAATTGGTCTGCGCCGCCACCTCCGTAGATGAGGTCGTTACCGGCCCCGCCTTTGATGAGGTTGGCGACCTGGTTACCAATGATCAGGTCGTTGCCCGAACCGCCGAATGCGTTCTCGATGGTGACGCCCTTGGCGATCGACACGTTGCCCACCAGGCCGCCCACATCAGAAAACGAGGTGGCAGTAAGGTTGATCTTCTGGTTTTGAGTGAAACCGGAGAAGTCCAGAGTGTCTTTGCCGCCGCCGTCCCATACCGAAAACACCAGCTTGTCGGCATCGGATGTGGCAGTGAGGAAATCGCGCCCGGTATTGGAGTTGAACCCGTAGGTCGTGTCACCGGCGCGAGTGCTGTAGTTGGCACCGTAGAGCTTCTGGATCGCGGCGATGTCGTCGATCAGCGGGCCGGCAGCATAGGCTTCGACACCACCTTTACTGAAGTTCTGGTTGGTGTTGCTCTCGCTCCAGTAACTCATCACGGAGTAAGCATGTGTATCTTCGGCATATTTCGCATCCGAATACGACGGTTGACCCACACTGGCGTCGTACGAACCTGGGTGCTGCAGTCCAAGCGTGTGACCAATTTCATGGGTCAAGGTTTGACGACCGTAATTGCCGTTTGCCGGTGTTAAATTTTCTTGATAGTTTTGATTGGTATAAAACAACGCATCGCTATTTCCGCTGTTATTGGGGTAGAAGGCGAAAGCTGATCTGGCACCACCATGCTGCAGGTCATTACTATAATTGCCCAGTGATATATGTGCGTCACCTCCGCTTCTGGATTCGATGAATGAAATGTTGGCGACGTCCGACCAGGATTGGAACGAAAGGGCTGCTTGGGATCTCTGTTGAGCGTTGAATGCGCTGAATCCAGACACGTTCTCGGAGGCGTATGCTTGACTTTCTGAAGTCAGAAAGCTGTAGGTGAAGTTGTATTTCCCATTGTGGTCGTTGTCACCCCAATAGTAACCTCCTCGAGTTATTTCATCCGCGGCCTGCGCAATAGTGTAAGACGGCTTGCCCTGTGAGGAATTAAATCCTCCTCGATCATAGGTGTGTGAAAAATTATAGAGTGCCTGGTAATCGTCACTTGTTCGCAGCTGCGCCGAAGTGGTGAGTGGGCTAACAAGATTTTTCGCCAAGATAGTCATACGAGTACATTCCTTCGTGTCCATTGATTTGAAGTGTTATATGCTTATCACGTTTTCGTTGCCTTCTTGTTGTGGTAGTCATTTATAAAGGACTTATGGGTTTAGTGTTATTTAAAAATTAAATATGTTATATAACTTGTTGATATATTCTTAAAAATTATTAAGGTACCTTGGGTTGGTGAGTCAATTGACTGATTTTATTGCGGGGCGGTAATTCACGGTTCTCAAGGTGCATCCAAGAGGCGGTTAAGTAGTGTGGCGGCCTATTGATGGCTCGCCCTCAATATATTGATCACGGCCAGATCACTTCTCATGCTGACTCGGCCAATTAGCCGGTCAGTATGTAGAGATCGGTCGTGCAGCTGTCTTCTGCCTGGCATTGCTCTCGCTTCGAGATAACAACGAAAGCGAACGATTTGATCTCACTCGCCCGTAGATTGCTCTTGCAAAAAACCTTGGCCTCCACTCTTAAAAACTCCGTAGATTGACATCTACGGAGTTTTTTGCAGATGGGGGAACTATAGAAGCACCAAAATACTGAAGAGGACGTGCCAATACTTACTAATGTGTCGGGTTGGCAACTCCGGCCCGGGCATGAATTTTCTCGGCCGTCTCCTGTTTTGAGTGACCTCTACATGCGTTTACCGACACACATCAGGCATTGACAGACGTTAGTGGACTAATAGATTGGCCGTGATCTTTGACACGGTCATCCTCGATAACGATTTTGCTGCTGGAGGAAATGTAGTACTCGTTTGTCTTTGCTAGACCTTGGACGACCATTAAATAGCCTCTTGAATCGCTGCGCGTCCACGTGTCGCTATTACCTTGCTCTATTGGGTAGTAGTCCTCACTGGGGTTTGTATCAGTATGCCATGCACTTACTGCAATTTTGACAATTCTGCTTGCGCCGTTTGTGATTGTGATAGCCATATTTGCATTCCTTTTGGATTTTAAATTCCATGAGTTGGCTCCCTATTTAAAATAAAGCTGCAGACTTGCCACTGCTACAGAAAAGCCGTAGTTAGGTTAACTCGCTGGCGCCATATTCAATTGATACTGGAGTCCAGCTCGATGCTGGACTCCAAGTAAAATGTAATTTGTTGCATGTATATTGTTCTACCTGCTTCCGCAGTCAAGCCTACAGGCGGGAAAATGCAAGGTGTCATTACCTTGCCAACGCGTCGATTCCGACGAATGGTTAAATAAGATTTTGAAATAGTTGTTATTCACTCGAGTTCTTTCGCATAGGCCCATTGCCTAGTATTCAATCTGGAGTAAATAAGCACTTTAGCCCTCGCTGCTTCCACCCGGCTCGGCAACTCAATGATGGAAGTTTCTAGAGCCAGTTGGTTTTCGTAGAGCTTAGAGAGAATTGCGGAGCAGAAAAGATAAGGGCCTGCTCAGGTTTCCCTGGCAAGCCCTTGATATCTATGGTGCCCGAACCCGGAATCGAACCGGGACGCCCTTACGAGCGGGGGATTTTAAGTCCCATGCGTCTACCAGTTTCGCCATTCGGGCGGTAGCGCGGTGTAGCAGGGTTGGGAATATATAGATCCTGTCGCTTCGGCGCAACCTCGAAGCGCGCTTTCCTGCATAAAGATACCGATGAAAAAGCGTGGCAGATCAGTGATCTACAGGGCCTTGGGGTTAAGTCCTGATGAATGCTTGCGCCGCAGGAACACGCCTCATAAATGACAGTCATAGCGACATGCCATCCCGGCAAATCGCAAAGGAGTCAGTTGATGCTCAGTGTCCGTAGGCGTTCTTGGATGATGGCTGCAGGCGTGGTGGGGCTGTTGGGTGCGGCGATAGCTGGCCCGGCGCAGGCGGCGAGTGCGGTGCGGTGGGGAGAGTTCAGTGCATCGTCGACAGACAGATTGACGGGCGCCTCGGTAGAGGCGGGCAATACCTATGTGTTGAAGTCGTCGAGTATTTCCGTCGGCGATATCGAGGCGTTGCAAGCGGCGCAAAAGCGTAGCGAAAGCGAGCTGCAAAGCCTGAAAACCAAAATGGATGATCAGGATCGTGCATTTGACGAGTTCAAGCGTAAAGACGGGTCGAGTTCCAGCAGCAGTGATAGCCAGTTGTCGAGTCTCAAGCGCACGGTGGATGAGCAGAAAAATACGATAGATCGGCAGAAAGACGAAATCGCCGGCCTCAAGCGCGGCCTGGATGATTTGAAGCGCAGTGTGGAAACGTTGAGCAGCAAGGTGAAGTAAAGGAGAGGGCTTGCTCGGGAAAGCGGTGCTTCAGTAACTGGCTCAGTGCCTGACGTACCGCATTCGCGAGCAAGATTTGTGTAATGTGCTGTGCCCGCGTTCAGTCAATCAGTGCCAGCAGGTCGGTAGTACCCACGTCCACGCCAGCCTGGGTCAGCAGTGTTGTCACCTGGCCCCGGTGGTGGGTCTGGTGGTTGAAAAAGTGCACCAGCAGGCCGAAGAACGGCTTCTCGCCCGCCACGCCGCGCATGTTGTGGTAGCACAGGCGCTGGTCCAGATCAGACTCCTGCAGCGTGTTGGCCCAATCAATGATCAATTGATCCAGCCAGGCGCGATGGGCTGACAGTTCACTCAAGTTGGCAAAGGCCAATTGCTTGAGATCCATCGGTGTAGGGATGTCACTCAACGGTGCCAACGCGCGAAAGCCCGCCGGATGTTCGGCAAAGCGCTTGAGCCAGACTGTGTCGCCCAGCGTCAGGTGGTTCAAGGTGCCGAGGATCGAGCCGAAAAACGCCTGGCGATCCACCCTCAACTCCGTTTCGGTCAAGGTGCCGGCGGCGGCGTAGACCTTGCGGTTAATCCATTGATTGTAATGGGCCATCAACCCAATATGCTCGATGCGGTTCACCGCGGTTCTCCCTTGACGGCATGGTGGCGACATCATAAAGCTTGCCCGCCCGGCGGTCATGGTGTTCCATCGCAGGCGAACTATGTTTGATAAACGCCACTACTGCGCCCCGGGAGGGCGACACCATGAATACCAGCGATCTACTGGAACAACTGTTGCGAGCAGGGCAGCAAGGCGGCGGCGCTTCGGGCGGCGGCCTGGGCGGATTGCTTGGAGGTTTGTTGAAAGGCACAAGTACCGGCAATGCATCAGCCGGTGGCGGCTTGGGTGGTTTACTGGGTGGCCTGGGTGGCTTGTTGGGCGGCGCTCCGGCAGGTGGCACGACCCAGACGCGTAGCAGCGGCGGAATGAATTACGCGGCGCTGGCATCTCTCGGCATGGCCGCCTTCCAGGCGTATCAAGCGTGGCAACGTCAGCAGGCGACTGCGCCCCAGCAAGCCATCCAGACCGTTGACCAGCTTGAAGGGCCTGAAGCCGAAGCCCATAGCCACGGCGTATTGCGTGCATTGATCGCAGCAGCCAAGGCGGACGGCAACATCGATGAACAAGAGCAGCAGATGATCTCTACCGAGATCGGCCGTCATACCGACGATCCACAACTGCAGCAGTGGCTCGACGCCGAAGTCGCCAAGCCACTGGATGCCGCAGATTTCGCTGAATATGCCAAGGACCCAGCAATCGCTTCGGAGATTTACCTGGCCAGCGTCCTGCTGGTCAATGATCAGCAGGACGCCGAGCGCAACTACCTGGACGATCTGGCCGGGCAGCTGCAAATCGACCCGCAGTTGCAGGTCCACCTGGAGCAACAGGCCAAGGCCTAGAACCTGAAAGTAGCCCCAGTGGTCAGCCACTGGGCACGGTCCCCAGTCAAACTGCGCCCGACCACCAGGTCCACGTCGACAAACTTGCCGACGTGGAATCTCGGCCCCGCCTGCCATGCTTGTTCACCGCCTTCCTGGCCATAGCGTTCGCCAATCAACGTCAACACCTGCGCAAGCTGGTATTCGAAACCCATGCCCCAGGTCAGGCGGTGCTGTTGCGCGCCGTCGTTATAGGCATGGTTCCAGCCGGCATTCAGGTTCAGGCGCAATGCATCCATGGCCTGCCACGTTAACGGCAGGTTGAAGTCAGCGCCGTCGAATGCGTGCTGACGATCGAGAGCAATGTGCGCCCCAGCGGCGACTGCCAACTCCAGCCCCAGGTCTTCTCGTGACAACAGCTGCGCCTTCACCTGTGGGCTGACTTGCGTTTCGCCCTTTCCCGCGTCAGTGGCCCGCGATAACGCCGCGCCCCACTGCACCCATGGCATACCACTGAACGTGCAGGCCGGGGACAAGGTTTCGTTGTGCGTACTGCCTGCGTGCCGATTGGCGGTGTGCCAGGCATCGATGTTGCATTCGCCAGGCGCATTGATCGCGCCATCATCCACCACGTAGGCGCCGCCGGCAGCATTCGCCTTGGAAACCAGGGCGAGGATCAACAGCGTGCCCAGCGTCACGCCGATAAAGATCAGGTTGCGCTGCAGGGCGCGGCGCTTGGCCGGTGGCAAGAGCAGCAGGGTGGGACGCGCCCTGCGCAAATGGCGCGCGCGATATTTGGCAAACCCGTCCGGGTGCTTCGGGTTGTGTGGGTTGTGCATGATGCACCTCGCTTGAATTCAGCTTTCTACGGTCAGCACCGAAATGCCGCTGGCTTTGGCCTGGCAGACCAACTCCGAGGTATCGTCACCGCCGGGCAGGGCGATGATCAGGTCGGGGCGGCTGTCGGCCAGCATGAAGTGGTTGCGTTGGCGTTCCGCCTGTTTGCCGTGGCGCTGCCAATTGGGTGGGTAGCGCACCACGTCGATACCGATTTCCCGCGCCCATTCCTCGATCTCGCTGCCGAGGAACTGGTTGCCGCCGTGGATCAACACCTGCACTGGGTGCAGGCGGTGGTAAGCGTCCAGCACGTGGCGGGACTTTTTGGTGTCGGCGTAATGACGACCTGCACAGATCAAGACGCGCATAGGGAGCATCCTTGTATTGCACGGTGGCGGCCGGGCGACCACCACCGTTTGAATGGCGGGGGATCAGTACCACTGCTTGAAGCGGCGGATGTAGATCGTTTTCATCAGTTGAGCGACGCAGCAGTAAGCCAGCAGGGTGCCTACCAGCCATGGGAAGTACGCCATCGGCAGCGGTTGCAGACCCACCAGGGTGCCTAGCGGCGAGAACGGCACGTAGATGCCCAAGGCGATCACAATGCAGGTCATCATCAACACCGGCCATGCGGCCGTGCTCTGGAAGAACGGAATCTTGCGGGTGCGCAGCATATGCACCACCAGGGTTTGCGAAAGCAGCCCTTCGATAAACCAGCCGGACTGGAACAGCGTCTGCATTTCCACACTGTTGGCCGAGAACACGTACCACATCAGGGCAAAGGTGGTGATGTCGAAGATTGATGAGGTCGGCCCGATCCAGATCATGAAGCGGCCGATATTTTTTGCATCCCACTTGCGCGGTTTGGCCAGGTATTCCTTGTCCATCTTGTCCCACGGCAGAGCCAATTGGGAGATGTCGTACATCAGGTTCTGCAGCAGCAGGTGGATCGCCAGCATCGGCATGAACGGAATGAACGCACTGGCTACCAGCACCGAGAACACGTTGCCGAAGTTGGAGCTGGCGGTCATGTTCAGGTACTTCATGATATTGCCGAAGGTTTCGCGGCCCTTGAGCACGCCTTCTTCCAGCACCATCAGGCTCTTTTCCAGCAGGATGATGTCGGCCGACTCCTTGGCGATATCCGTGCCGCTGTCCACCGAAATACCCACGTCGGCATCCCGTAGCGCCGGTGCATCGTTGATGCCGTCGCCGAGAAAGCCCACCGTATGGCCGTTGGCTTGCAGCGCCTTGAGCACACGGGATTTTTGCAGCGGTGTCAGCTTGGCGAACACCGTGCGTTCTTCCACGCGGCGCAGCAGGGTGGCGTCGTCCATGGCTTCGATTTCCACGCCCAGCAGCGGCTGGCCGGGTTCGAGGCCAACCTGGCGGCAGATCTTGCTGGTGACCACCGCGTTGTCGCCGGTCAACACTTTGACCGCCACGCCAATCTGTTGCAGCGCGGCAATTGCCGGGCCCGCGGTTTCCTTCGGCGGGTCGAGGAAGGTCAGGAAGCCCTGGATCACCAGGTTGCGTTCATCGGCAGTGGTGTATTGCTGACGCGCCAATGCCTTGGGGATATGGCGGGTTGCGACCACCAGTACCCGGAAACCGTCTTCGTTGTAGTCGTTGGCAATCGCCAGCAGTGCCTCGCGACGGCGATCGTCCAGGGGTACGGCGGCGCCGTCTTCCAGGGTGTGGGTTGAAATGCTCAGCATCTCTTCCACGGCCCCTTTGCACACCAGCAACTGGTCACCGGCGGCATCCTTGACCACGATCGACAGGCGACGGCGTACAAAGTCGAAGGGCAATTCATCGACCTTGCTGTAGGCAAATGGCACCTGGAACTTGGGGTTTTGCGCCGAGAACTGCACCACGGCCTGGTCCATCAGGTTCTTCATGCCGCTCTGGTGAAAGCTGTTGAGCCAGGCCAGGGACAGCACCGCGTCGTCGCGCTGGCCGAAGGCGTTGACGTGATGCTCAAGGATGATCTTGTCCTGGGTCAGGGTGCCGGTCTTGTCGGTGCACAGCACATCCATTGAACCGAAGTTCTGGATCGCGTTGAGGCGCTTGACCACCACTTTGCGCTTGGCCATGGCTGTAGCGCCTTTGGCCAGGTTGGCACTGACGATCATCGGCAGCATTTCCGGGGTCAGGCCGACGGCCACCGCCAGGGCAAACAGGAAGGCATCGCCCCAGTCCCCCTTGGAGAAGCCATTGAGGAAGAACACGATCGGCACCATCACCAACATGAAGCGGATCAGCAGCCAACTGACACTGTTCACGCCACGGTCGAAGGCGGTTTGCACCCGCGAGCCGACAATCGCCTTGGCCAGGGAGCCGAAGTAAGTGCGCGGTCCGGTAGCCACCACCACCGCCTTGGCGCGGCCGCTCACCACGTTGGTGCCCATGAAGCAGATGTTCGGTAGGTCCAGTAGATTGCCTTGGTCGGCGGCGAGGTTGGAGGCGGATTTTTGCGTGACATCGCCCAGGGTGTCGTACTTCTCCACCGGCAAGGCTTCACCGGTCAGCACGGCCTGGCTGATAAATAGGTCGCGTGACTCGATCAGGCGGATGTCGGCGGGGATCATGTCGCCGGCCGACAACTGCACGATGTCGCCGGCCACCAGATCGCGCATCGGCACTTCGCGCAAAGTGGGCTGGGCGCCGACCTGTTCGCGACGTAGCACGGTGGCGGTGGTGCGTACCATCGCCTTCAGGGCCTCGGCGGATTTGGCCGAGCGGTGTTCCTGCCAGAAGCGCAGCAGGCTGCTGAGCAACACCATGGTCATGATGATGATGACTTTGGTCAGATCGACTTCTTCACCCGCCTGCAGTGGCAACCAATAGTCGGTGACAAAGCTGATGCCGCCCAGGGTCAACAGCACGTAGATGAACGGGTTGTTCAGTGCCTGCAGGAACTGGACGATGGCGTGTGGCGGCTTGTCATGGGCGACTTCGTTATAGCCTTCCCGTTGCAGGCGGGCCGAGGCGTCCAGTTCGGTCAGGCCGTCCTGGGTGGCTCGTACATTGGCGAGGGTGGCCGCCAGGCCATTCTGGGCTTCACGGGCGGCGCGCATCGACAGCTTGGTGTCGGCAGCGGTGCCATTTTTCTTGTGCAGAGGCGTGTTTTTTACGGCGCTCATTGTCTGTACTCCTGTCGCCAATTCTCGACAAAACATACCCGGTACTTACCTGCATACAGGCGAGCGAAAGCATGCCGAGCCGCGGACTTCGCGATCGGTTTAAATAAAGTGTTCAGGTAACTTCTACAATGCCCGCTAACAGCGCATTAATTAACTTGCGCGCAGCGGGCTCCTACTGGACTTGTTCATAAAGAACTCCAGGGCATCAATAAGAAAGTTGTTGTTTCCAGCCAGGTCAGGCGGCGCGAGCGCTCACGTAAAGACCGAGCATCAAGCTGGCTTGCGCCAGGCTGGAAACCTTGGGTCTCTGTGGGTCTTGAGGGTCGGCGTGATCCCAGTGCTGCACCAGTTGGCCGCTGTCAGGGCAGATACGCCAGTGCGCCAGCGGCGGTACCGGGCGTACTTGGGAGGAGGGTGCAGCAAAGGCCGGGCGGGTTGGCCTGAAGCCCACGGGCTCGCGGCACAGCTTGGCGCGCAAGGCTGCGGCCAGTGTAGGTACATCGGGTAAAGCAATGAGTTGGAAGGTCATAACACACCTCGGGACCGGACACGCGACCGGTGAGGCAGTTACGGTGGAGCATCGAGCTCTAGCGCAGCTTACCGGACCTGGAAGGCGAGTCCTGTCATATTCTGGGTTTGGCGCCCGATGCCCGCAGAGGCGGTGCTCGGACAGCGACTAGATACTGTGTCCATTGGCTTCTTTTGTGAGGTTTAAAAAAGGCCCCAGTTGCGGGCACGGGCAATCTACTCAGAGCGTTACAGAATGTCAACGCATGATTAACTAAATTAGTCCGCGTTCAGAGTTTGTTCAGACAAGAGGCATGTGCAAGTTACTGACCGATAACTTTATATACCTTGCGCGGCGAGTATCGCCAGATAGATCAATACTAAACCGCACGCCGCATAACTCACGCGTTGCCAGGTCGGTGATGCGTTCTTGCGCAACAGGTTCACCAACGCGGCGGTGAGAAAACACGAGAGCACCGAAGCCAGCATGAATCCGGCGAAAAACATCAGGGTCTGCCCCTGGCTGGGGGTTGCGCCGACGATGCCCGACAGGGCGCTGCCCAGGGCGCCCCAGTAGACAATATTCTTCGGGTTGGCCAGGGAGATCGCCGCGCCTACGGCCAACGCATTTTTGCCTGAGCTGGCAGGGACGTTGTCGGTTGCGGGTAACTGCCACGCATCAATCAGGCTGCGGATGCCCAGCCAGGCCAGGTACAGCGCGCAGAAGATCGTCAGTGGCACTCGCACCGCATCATGCTGAATCAGCAGTGCGATACCGGTGAGGCCGATCACTGCCCAGACCGCATCGCCTACGAGGGAACCAAACTGCACCATCAGGGCCGGTGTGAAACCATGCAGCAAGCCGCGACGCAGGGTCTCTGCCAGCACCGCGCCAGGAGACAGGCAAAACACAAAACCGAATACCAGCGCATAGACAAAGATCGACAGCATGCCCGTGTCCTTTCAGGAAAGTGCGAAAGCATACGTCAGCGCAGGGTTAAGAAACCATTCAGATTTGAATGGTCCACGATCCAAATGTGGGAGGGGCTTGCCCCCGATAGCAGTGTGTCAGTCAGCTCATCTGTAGCTGACCCTCCGCTATCGGGAGCAAGCCCCCTCCCACATTGAGGCTATACGCTCAAGTTCAACCTTCAATTCATCCGCGCCGAGGCTGGCAAATGGCAGCGCAAAAAACGCCTCGCAGCGAGCGGCAATAATGTCGAGGGTGGCCTTGAATGCAGCGTCTACCTGGGCTTCATCACCCTGCACGTGGGAAGGGTCCTGCAACCCCCAATGCGCCTTCACCGCCGCACCGAAATACACAGGGCAAGCTTCCCCGGCCGCGTTGTCGCACACCGTGATGACCACATCCGGCGGGCTGCCTTCAAAGGCGTCATTGCCCTTGCTGTACAAACCTTCGGTGCTGATGCCGGCTGCCTGCAGCGTGCTCAGGCTGCGGGGCAAAACCTGGCCTTTGGGGAAACTACCGGAGCTGATCGCTTCGAAGCCCTCAGGCGCCATATGATTGAATATGGCTTCGGACAAAATACTGCGACAACTGTTAGCGGTACACATGAAAAGCACTTTCATTGCAGGCTCCTTTAAACGCTCAGGCGCAAGGCGAGGGCAGCGAGGGTGATCAACAGCACGGGCAAAGTCAGCACGATCCCGACCTTGAAGTAGTAACCCCAAGTGATAGTGATGCCTTTGCGTGCCAGGATATGCAGCCACAGCAAGGTGGCCAAACTGCCTATGGGGGTGATTTTAGGGCCCAGGTCGCTGCCGATCACATTGGCGTAGATCATCGCGTCCTTGACCACGCCCACAGCATGGCTGGACTCGATGGAGAGTGCGCCGATCAGCACCGTCGGCAGGTTATTCATCGCCGATGAGAGCAGTGCCGTCAGCACCCCTGTGCCCATAGCCGCGCCCCACACACCATAGGTGGCGAAAGTGTCGAGCCAGGTGGCCAGGTAGTCGGTCAGGCCGGCGTTACGCAGCCCATACACCACCAGGTACATGCCCAGGGAAAAGATCACGATCTGCCAGGGCGCTTCCTTGAGGACTTTACGCGTGGAAATCTTATGGCCCTTGGCGGCAATCACCAGCAGCAGTACGGCGCAGGCGGCGGAAATCGCACTGATGGGAATGCCCAGAGGTTCCAGGGCGAAACAGCCGATGAGCAGAATACCCAGTACCCACCAACCGGCGCGGAACGTCGCGGGGTCGTGGATGGCACTGGCGGGGTCTTCCAGGTCGGCCGGGTCGTAGGTCTGGGGAATGTCCCGGCGGAAAAACCACAGCAGCACTGCCAGGGTCGCGGCCACGCTGACCAGGTTCACCGGCACCATCACGGCGGCATATTCGTTGAAGCCGATCTTGAAATAATCAGCCGAGACGATGTTTACCAGGTTCGATACCACCAATGGCAGGCTCGCCGTATCGGCGATAAACCCCGCGCCCATGACGAATGCCAGGGTCGCTGCCGGTGAAAAACGCAGGGCCAGCAGCATCGACATCACGATGGGCGTGAGAATCAACGCCGCACCGTCATTGGCGAACAGCGCCGACACCAGCGCACCCAGCAGCACCATATAGGCAAACAACCGCCGTCCGCGGCCACGCCCCCAACGCGCCACATGCAGGGCTGTCCAGGCAAAGAAGCCGGCTTCGTCCAGCAACAGGCTGATGATGATCAGTGCGACGAAGGTACCGGTGGCATTCCAGATGATGTGCCACACCACCGGGATGTCCGCCAGGCTGATCACCCCGCAACCCAGGGCCAGGATCGCGCCCAGGCTGGCACTCCAGCCCACGCCAAGGCCCTTGGGCTGCCAGATGACCAGTACGATGGTGACGAGGAAAATCGCAATTGCGACAAGCATGAATAAACGCTCCGATGGCTCAGCAGCAGGTGCTGGCCCGTTGTGGTCTGTCGCCCATTGCATCCAGACGCAGCGCGTCGTTCTGCAACCATGGCTGGTTGGCTTGCAGGGTGGTGTCCAGCACCTGTGTGACCCAGGCGGGCAGTGCCGGGTTGATGCGGTAGTAGATCCATTGCCCTTGACGGCGGTCCAGCAGCAGCCCGCAACTGCGCAGTTGCGCCAGATGACGGGAGATCTTCGGTTGGCTATCGTCCAAGGCATGGATCAGTTCGCATACGCAAAGTTCGCCTTCGCGCAGGATCAATAGGGTCATCCGAGCGCGGGTGGCATCAGCCAGGCACTTGAACAGGGTGGGAGGAGAGAGGAGATCCGACATGATCAGGGTATCCATATATGGTTATTCGAATATACGTATTTCCATATGTTACGGTCAAATCCTGTTTCAGTTGATGTGGATCAAATGCCCGTGAAACAGCCACAACTGTTTGAAATTAAAATGAAACACAAAGGTCCTACAGTGCCTGCTCATTGCTGATGAAGGAAGAACCCGCGTGACCCGTGCCACTCGCAACCTGCGCAAGACCCTGGATTCCGTCGCGGAAAATAACGAAACCGCGGCGTTCGACCTGATGCGCGCCGTGGAAAAACTCGGTGACGAAGTGCTGCGCCAGCGCCTGCTCAACACCATCCACCGGCTGAACCAGGACGCGTACGAACTGCGTGAAGCGCGGGATTCGGTGGAGCAGGTTTCGGTGAGGCTCGCCTGAGCAAGATCGTTCAAGACAAGCCCCTGATTGCACTGGCATGCTTGTCGACTGTCCGTCGATGAGCCGTTTCCATGCCCACTGCATTACCTCATTACGCCTTCACTCGCGGCGCCATCGCCGTTATTCCCTTGTCTCTTGCCTGCGCCCCGTGGGGGTTGCTCGCCGGCTCCATGGCCATCGATGCGCAATTTACCCCGCTGCAAGCCCAAGGCTTGTCTGCCATCGTGTTTGCCGGTGCGGCGCAGTTGGTGGCCATCGGCATGGTCAAGAGCGGTGCCAGCCTGATATCCATCGTACTCACCACTTTGTTACTGACCTCCCAGCATCTGCTCTATGGCATGCACATGCGTCCCACGCTGTCGTCGCTCAATGTCCGGTGGCGCATGAGCCTGGGTTTCCTGCTGACCGATGAATTCTTTGCCCTGGTCAACCACTATGACCGCCAGACCTTCAATCGCTGGTACGCATTGGGCGTCGGCCTGACGTTTTACATCATCTGGAACCTCTTCACCCTGGCCGGCATTGTGTTGGGCAAAAGCATTCCGGGCCTTGATCAGCTGGGGCTGGAGTTTTCCATTGCCGCAACCTTTATCGCCCTGATCACTCCGGTGGTGCGTGATGTGCCGACCGTGGTGTGTGTCGCGGTCTCGCTGCTGTGTTCGGTGTGGTTGAGTTATTTGCACTGGGAGTCGGCGGTAGTGGTCTCGGGTGTACTGGGGATGAGCGCAGGTTTTGCCTGCAAGCGATTGGGAGTTGGGCAGCCATGATTTACCTGATGATTGTGGCCATGGGTCTTGTGGTGTTTTTCAACCGCTACCTGTTTATCGAGCCACGTTTGCCGGTGAGGCTTAATCGTGGCGCCCGTGAGTTCCTGGGTTTTGCCGTGCCGGGGATGCTTACGGCGATCTGCGGGCCGATTATTTTCCTGGCAGATCACCGGCTCAACTTGAGCCCAAGCAACCCTTACTTGCTCGCAGGTATCTGCGCCGTGGCCTTGATGTTCTGGACGCGCAGTGTGCTGATCACTGTGCTGTTGAGCATGGCGCTGTTCTATCTGTTTCGCTGGTGGTTCTGACGCCAGGGCAAAAAAAAGCCCGCGGGAGGGCGGGCAGAAGGGAGACTTCCAAAAAATGAGCTTGGCCACTATAGACGGCGGGTTGGCCCGTCACAGTGAAACAAAGTTCATGGGCGCGTCAGTTGGCCGCGGCACAGTGGTAGAGTCACGGTTTTTCCAAGGAAGCACAGGCATGTTCAAGATGGTAATCGGCGCATTGGTACTGGCCGCACTGGCCGGTTGCGCGGGCTCGAAGATGAAAGAGGCGCGTGCAGGCAGCCCCTATAAAACCCTGGCATCGGACAAGGCCACCCTGGTGGTCGCCCAGTGCATTCAGTTCGGCTGGCAGGATGAGCGCGTGTTCGGCGTGGATGCCGGCGGTTTCAAGGAGCCCACCGAGGCAGGTGGCTACACCGTCTACACCACGGCCGGCGACTACTTTGTTGACATACAAAGCACAGGAGCGGGTTCTACCGTCAAATACTATGCCGTGGAGGACAACATGCCAGCCAAACGTCGCCTGGCAGCGCTTGCCACTTGTCTGTAATACCTTGCCTTAACCCGATTCCGAAACGCCTGGCGGGACAGCCGCCGGGCATTGCCTTATGATTCAATCGCTCGCTCGACGTGATGGCTCTTTACCGGTACACGGATGTCGAGGCTTAAACGTCGAGCGAGCACCTCTTTGTTCAGCCTCAACGCGGCATAAAACCCAAGTGCCAGCGCCGCGGAATCATCAATGTCACCAGCCCCAATAACCCCGCCAATGCACCACTGACCCACAGTGCGCGCAGTCCCATTTGCTGCTCCAGCAGTGCGCCGATCACGGCACCGACAAACATTCCGGCCCACGGAATCAATTGCACGCGCCAACCATTGCGACGCTCGCCCATTACCCAGCGCCCCAGCCCGCGACCAAAGCGTGAGAGCGCCCCGGTGACGTAAGTGAGCCCCACGGGTAATCCGTTCACTTCTTCGACCGCCGCGTTGAGCATGCCCATGGCAATAATTGCCGCGAGCAACGCGGGCAAGGTGTCGGTCGCCGGCAACAGCGCCGCGCCGCAGAGCAAGGCGCCGATGCACAGCAACAACGGCAGTGCGTGGCGCTTGCTGAAACGGCTGACCACCACACCCAAGGCATTACCGACCACAAAGGTGGCAACCAGCAACACCAGACGCCCGGTGAGCCCCAGGTCACCCGCGCTGATGGCCACCGCCAGGCGCGTGGTGTTGCCGCTCATGAACGAGACGAAATCGCCGCTGGCCATAAAGCCAATGGCATCGGTCATGCCCGCCAGCACCGACAGGCAGGCCACCAGCATCAAGCCCACGCGGCCACGCCAGCGCTGGCGATGGGCGAGCGTGGCATTGGTATAAGGCTTGCGGGACGAAGGCAGCATGGGGCTGGGTTCCACGATGAGATTATTCGGCCACTACCGTAGGACGCTTTGCGTGTATGCGCAATGACTTCAGGCACGTTCCAGTTGCCAGCCTGTGGGGTGCCAGGTCAGATGATGAGTCGGCGCGATCGCCTGCAAGAATGCAGGGTCGTGTGACACGGCCAGCATCGCGCCGGTAAATCCCTTCAAGGCCTGCTCAAAGGCAAGCACCGACTCCAGGTCCAAGTGGTTGGTGGGTTCATCCAGGAGCAACAATTGCGCTGGTGTATCACGCCACAAGGCAACGGCCATGGCGGCTTTCAAGCGCTCGCCACCGCTGAGTTGCCCGGTCGGCCGCGTGACCCGCGAAGCATCCAGATGCAGCAGCGCCAGGCGCGTGCGCAGTTCGGCTTCGGCCAACGGCGTGTCGAGCAGGTTGAGCTGCTCGACAACGCTGCACCGGTCATCCAGCAACACCAGCTGCTGATCGATATAAGCGCTGGGCACCGCAACTGTGCACCCGCCACTGATCGCCTGCCACTGGCCTGCGAGTAATTTGAGCAGGGTGGATTTACCGCAACCGTTCGGCCCGCGTACGGCAACGCGTGCGGCCCCCGACAGGCTGATCGTCAGGTAGGTGCCCGACGCCTTGGGGTCGAGCCAGGGCAATTGCGCACGTTCCAGAGTCAGGACCTGCCGGCCGTTGGGTACTGCCGAGCCTGGCAAGGCGAGCAGGGTCGGCGTCTCATCCACTACGCGCGCGTAGGCTTGGCGCACCTGGGCGTCGAGTTGGTGTTTGTGATCGTGGTGGGCACTGCGCACCGTGCTGACGACTTCCTTGGCAGCGCTTTTCCAGCGGGACTTGGTAAAACGGTCGACGTTGGCGGTCTCGGCCTGCTTGCGTGAGCGCGCAGCATGGCGCTGGAGGCTGTCATGGTCTTTTTGCAAGCGCCGACGCTCACGGCTACGTTCCTGGCGCGCATGTTCCCATGCGGCGATAGCGGCGTGCTGTTGGGTATCGCGTTGCTGTCGATAGGCAGCGTAGTTGCCGCCATACACCTGAACGCCAAGGGGCGATAATTCGATGATGCGCGCCATGGTGTCGAGTAATTGGCGGTCATGGCTGACCACCACCAGGCCGCCGCGCCAATCAGCCAGTTCGCGCAACAGCCACTCGCGCCCGGCGCTATCGAGGTGGTTGCTGGGTTCGTCCAGAATCAACAACTGCGGCGCCGCCAACAGCGCTCCGATCAGCGCGACCCTGGCCAGTTGGCCGCCGCTGAGTCGGTCGGCCTGGGTGTCGGCGGTGAGTGTTGGCAAGCCTGCGGCATCCAATGCCAGGCGTAGGCGCTCTGCGAGGTCCCAGCGATCATCGATCAGTTCCAGATCGCCCTGGCGGCCGTCGCCGCGTGCCATACGCACCAGGGCGGCCAGGGCAGGGGCGGTGCCGGTGATATGGGCGACCGTTTCTCCCGCTTGAATCGACAACGCCTGGGGCACATAGATCAGGCTGAGTGGTCTTTTCAATGTGCCTGAGGACGGTTGCAGGATGCCGGCCATCAACTTCGCCAGGATACTTTTGCCACGGCCATTGCGCCCGACGATGCCGGTGTGGGTGCGATCAATGGACAGGTTCACGTCCTCCAGCAAGGTTTCGCCATTGGCGAACTGGAAAGACACATGTTGCAGGGAAACAAGAACGGGCAGCCGGTTGACGTCAGTCATCAGCACCTCCAAAAAAATGTCGAACAGGCCAACAAGCGCGCCAGGCGGCTCGTTGCGGATACATTCTGGAAGGCTTAGTTGTTCACGTCGGCGCTCGTCCCGTAAATCAGAAGGGGCGCAAAGGCTAACCCACCTTGGCTTTGTGCGGCAAGTCTTCGGCCAGCTTCTCCAGGAACATCGCCAGGGCGACTTCCTCGGCTTTCAGACCCTTGCGCACTCGTGGCTTGGGCAGTTTCGACAGTTCGCCGAGGCTGAAATGTTCAAGCACCGCGGGGTGGATGTAGCACTTGCGGCACACGGCGGGCGTGTTGCCCAACTGCCTGGCCACGTCCTTGACCATTCCTACCACGTGCCGCTTGGCGTCTGACTCCGGCTGCCACGCCAACTCGCGCAACACCGCCAATGCCATCGCCGTG
The DNA here is from genome assembly GCF_023127765.1 of Pseudomonas sp. W15Feb34. Lineage (NCBI taxonomy): Bacteria > Pseudomonadati > Pseudomonadota > Gammaproteobacteria > Pseudomonadales > Pseudomonadaceae > Pseudomonas > Pseudomonas sp. W15Feb34. The sequence goes on along the minus strand of NZ_SPKN01000053.1, from coordinate 192,606 downwards.
CCCGCCCAGGTGCGGTAGTCCTTGGCGGTGAAGTCTTCGCCGGTGAGTTCGTGCAGGTAAGCGTTGACGTCATGGGAACTGACGGTGTGGCGTTCACCGTCTTCGTCCAGGTACTGGAACAGGTTCTGCCCGGGCAATTCCATGCAGCGCTTGACCACGCGGGCCAGGCGTCGGTCCTTGACGCTCACTTGGTGCTCGACACCGCTTTTGCCGCGAAACTGAAACTGGATTTCGCTGCCCTTGATGTCCACATGGCGATTGCGCAGGGTGGTCAGGCCGTAGGATTTATTCTCGCGGGCGTATTGGGTATTGCCGACGCGGATCAGCGTGGCGTCCAGCAACGTCACCACCGTGGCCAGCACCTTTTCGCGGGTAAAGCCGGGCTCGGCGATTTGGGCTTCCAGCTGTTTGCGCAATTTTGGCAAGGCGCTGCCGAATGCCTGCAACCGCGAATACTTGTCGCTGTCACGCACTTCGCGCCAGCGTGGGTGGTAACGGTATTGCTTGCGGCCACGGGCGTCGCGGCCGGTGGCTTGCAGATGGCCGCGCGGGTCGGCGCAGATCCACACATCGGTGTAGGCGGGCGGTACCGCCAGCGCGTTCAGACGTTTTATTTCATCAGCATCGGTAATGCGCTGGCCTTTTGCGTCCAGATATTGAAACTTGCCCCGCAGCTTTTTACGGCGGATTCCAGGCTGGGTGTCATCCACATAATGCAGGTCACGGGGCAGGTCGGCGGGCAACGAAGAGTCGGGCATGGTGCGGGTTCCTTGGCAACAAATCAGGCCGGTATGTCTGATTGACCGCAGCGTTTTGCGGTCGTGCCAATTGCTTAAGCCAGCACCGCCACTGCCTTGATTTGCGCCCATAGCACCTGGCCCGGATGCAGTTGCAGCTGGTCGCGGGAGAAACGCGTGATACGTGCCAGCAAGGGTGTGCCGCCGGCATCCAGGCGTACCAGGACATGGGCGCTGTTATCCGCCCCCATGTCCTGGATGACCGTCACGGGCAAACGATTGAGGATGCTGCTGTGTTCGTCCGCTTGCAGGTTGAGGCTCACATCCCGTGCCTGGATCTTGACCCGCAACGGTTTACCCACCGCCACCGGCGCATGGGCCACGCGAATCTGCAATCGGCAGTCAGGCAGTTGCAGGGTGAGCAACTGATAGTGCGCGTCGTAGGCAATGACGCTGCCGGCGATCACCACGCCGGCATCGTCGCCCAGGGCCAGGGGCAAATCGAGACGCGCCAGGGTTTCGCCGATGGGGCCGCTGGCCAGGGCCTTGCCGTCGCTGAGCAGGACGATATGGTCGGCCAGGCGCGCGACTTCATCCTGGGCATGGCTGACGTAGAGCACCGGGATATCCAGCTCGTCGTGCAGGCGCTCCAGGTACGGCAGGATCTCGTTTTTGCGTTTGCTGTCCAAGGCGGCCAGCGGTTCATCCATCAGTAACAGCCTGGGGCTGGTGAGCAAGGCCCTGGCGATACCGATGCGCTGACGCTCGCCCCCGGACAGGTGTTGTGGGTGACGCTCAAGCAGGTGACCGATGCCCAGCAGCTCGGTGGCCTGGGCCATATCCACACGCCGTTGCGCGCGCGGGATGCGCTTGAGGCCGAACTCCAGATTGGCCCGTACCGACAGGTGAGCAAACAGGCTTGCCTCTTGGAATACATACCCCAAGGCGCGTTTATGCGGTGGTACGAACAGCCCGTTGCGGCTGTCTTGCCAGACCTCATCATTGATCTGTACAAAACCCTCCTCGGTGCGCTCCAAGCCGGCGATACAACGCAGGCAGGTGGTCTTGCCGGAGCCGGACTGCCCATATAACGCGGTCACCCCGCGCCCAGGCAATTGCAGGTCCACGTCCAGCGCAAAGGCGGAATATTTCAAGTTCAGGCGTATATCAATCATCGCGATCAGCTCCAGCCCATCCCGGTTTTGCGGCTGGAGTACAACGCCAGCAATACGAGGAACGCGAACACCACCATGGCGCCGGCCAACCAATGGGCCTGGGCATATTCCATGGCTTCGACGTGGTCGTATATTTGCACCGAGACTACTCGGGTCTTGTCCGGGATATTGCCGCCGATCATCAACACCACGCCGAACTCGCCGACGGTATGGGCAAAGCCGAGGATCGACGCGGTGATAAAACCCGGGCGTGCCAGGGGCAGGATCACTGTAAAAAACGTGTCCCACGGATTGGCGCGCAAGGTCGCGGCTACTTCCAATGGGCGTGTGCCGATGGCGGAAAAGGCGTTCTGCAACGGCTGCACCACGAACGGCATGGAATAGATCACCGAGCCGATCACCAGCCCGGCAAAACTGAATGTAAGCGTGCCCAGGCCCAGCCATTGGGTGAACTGGCCGAAGTAACCGTTGGGGCCCATGGTCAACAGCAAGTAGAAACCGATGACCGTTGGCGGCAGCACCAACGGTAATGCGACTACTGCACCGACGGGGCCGCGCCACCATGAGGTGGTGCGCGACAGCCACAGGGCTATCGGAGTGCCGATGATCAACAGGATCACAGTCGTCAGTGACGCCAGTTTGATGGTCAACCAGATCGCGGAAAAGTCAGCACTCGACAGGGGCATTTACAGCTCGTAGCCGTAGGATTTGATGATGGCAGCGGCTTTCGGGCCTTTCAGGTACTCAACCAGCGCCTTGGCAGCGGCGCTGTCCTTGCCTTTGTTGAGGATCACGGCGTCCTGTTTGATCGGGTCATGCATCGATGCCGGAACAATCCACGCCGAACCGCTGGTGACTTTGCCGTCTTTATAGATCTGCGACAAGGCGACAAAGCCCAGCTCGGCATTCCCGGTGGACACGAACTGATAGGCCTGGGTGATGTTCTGGCCTTCGACGAGCTTGTCCTTGACCTGCGCGGTCAAACCTTGCTTGGCCAGTACCTGGGTGGCGGCCAGGCCATAGGGCGCGGCTTTGGGGTTGGCGATGGACAGGTGCTTGAATTGATTGTGCTTGAGCACTTCACCTTTGGCGTCCACGTAGCCTGCTGTTGCCGACCACAGCGCAAGGGTGCCGACGGCGTAGGTAAAGCGCGACCCCTTGACCGTCTGGCCTTCGCTTTCGAGCTTCTGCGGGGTAGTGTCATCGGCGCTGAGGAACACCTCGAACGGCGCGCCGTTCTTGATCTGGGTATAGAACTGCCCGGTAGCACCGTAAGCCGCGACCAGTTTATGACCAGTGTCTTTCTCGAAGTCGACGGCAATTGCCTGGATCGGCGCGGTGAAGTTGGCGGCCACGGCCACCTGCACTTCATCGGCATGGGCCGAACCCAGCACGAACACGGCAAGCAGGGGGGCCAGGCGCGAGATACGGTTCATCGTGAAGCGACTCCTTGGGCTGTACGGGGCGTTCAGGTAGAAGGCTCTACCGCTATGTATGGGAATATATAGCGGTTGGCCATTGCCGGTACAGTGCAAAGTTGCCGCTGATGTCAGTGGCGCGCGAGTCCGGTCAACGCCTGCTCGGACAATTGAAGCGTCAGGTCATAAGTGGACAGGTCTTTGCCAAGCCCCAGTGCCTGGCCCGCCCACAGGTTGCTGAAACCTGCTTCATCCTTGGCCTTGAGCGGCATTAACGCACCTCCGGCTTTGGGGAATGCCGGGGCGCTCGGGTTGATCGGGCCGAGCTCCCGCATCACGCGGTTGACGATGCCCCGCGCCGGGCGGCCGGTGAAGAGGTTGGTCAGTGCCGTCTCACTGGCCTGGGCATGGCGCAGCGCGTGGTGGTGCGAGGCGGTGATGCCGGCTTCGGGCGTGAACAGGTACGCCGTGCCGATCTGGACTGCCGAGGCGCCCAGGGCAAGGGCCGCGACGATGCCACGCGCATCACCGATGCCGCCTGCGGCAATCACCGGCACGCTGACTGCGTCGACCACTTGCGGCACCAGTGCCATCAACCCGATCTGGCTGTTCAGGTCATCGCTGAGGAATAGGCCACGGTGCCCACCGGCTTCAATGCCCATGGCAATAATTGCGTCGCAGCCGTGTTTTTCCAGCCAGATTGCTTCCTCAACGGTGGTGGCCGATGACAGCACTTTGGCGCCCGTGGCTTTTACCCGATCGAGCAAGGACTTTTCCGGCAGGCCAAAATGAAAGCTCACGACTTCCGGGCGCAGTTGTTCCACCAACTGGCACGCCGCGTCGTTGAACGGTGCGCGATTGGACACTGGGGTGGGCGCATCAAAATCGGCACCAAGTTCGTGATAGTAGGGTTGCAGCACATCCTTCCAATGGCGGTCACGCTCTTCATCGGCTACAGGCGGCTGATGGCAGAAGAAGTTCAGATTCAACGGCCGTGTACTGGCCTGGCGGATGACAGTGACCGCTTCACGCAGTTGCTCGATACTCAGCGCTGCGGCAGGCATGGAACCCAGCGCCCCCGCGCGTTGGGCAGCGATGACCATGGCGGTGGTCGTCGCGCCGGCCATTGGCGCCTGGATGATCGGCACGTCGATGCCCAGCAGGTCGAAAATACGGGTGTCTGGCCAGGTGCTCATGGGATGCGTCTCCAGCGTTAGTAGGGCATTTCGCTGTTTTAGCAGGGCCGTTGGCGCCGGGCCACTCTGTTTTATTCACTGGACGAGAATGGCATTTTATGAGGAGGGGGTTTCGCGCTTCAGCAGCTCACGTTTGCGCTCCACCCCCCAGCGGTACCCCGACAGTTCGCCATTGCTGCGTACCACACGATGACAGGGAATCGCCACCGCCAGGTGGTTGGCACCACAGGCCTGGGCCACGGCGCGAAAGGCGGTGGGCGCACCGATGTGCTCGGCTATCTGGGCATAGCTGGCGGTACTTCCTACCGGGATTTCGCGCAATGCCTGCCATACCCGTTCCTGAAAGGCAGTGCCGCGCAGGTCCAGAGGCAGATCCAGGCCCAGGGCAGGGGCTTCGACAAAGCCCACCACCTGGGCGACCAGTTGTTCGAAATCCTGATCCGCGCCAACCAACTCTGCCTTGGGAAACTGATCTTGCAGGTCGCGCACCAGTTTATCCGGATCATCCCCGAGCAAAATCGCACACACGCCACGCTGACTCTGCGCCACTAGAATTGCGCCCAGCGAGCATTGGCCGACGGCAAAGCGAATGGTGTTATTGACGCCGCCGCCTTTGTAGTCCTTAGGTTTCATGCCGAGTAGCTGGTCAGCCGCTTCATAAAAACGGCTGTTGGCGTTAAAGCCTGCGTCATACAGGGCGTCTGTCACCGACTGCTGCCCCTTGAGGCCACCGCGGACCTTGCGTGAGCGCAGGGCGCTGGCGTAGCGCTTGGGGGTCAAGCCAGTGCCGGCTTTGAACACACGGTGGAAGTGGAACGTGCTCAACCCGGCCTGGCCAGCCAGTACATCCAGGCTCGGGGGCGTTTCAGCCTGTTCGATCAGCCGGCAGGCGTCGGCGACTAACTGCGCATGGTAAGCCGCCAGTTGAGTCTGATCGCCCGCAGCGCGTTTGCTGGCACGATAACCCGCGGCTTCGGCCTGGGCCGGTGTGTCGAAGAACTCGATATTCTCAGGGCGTGGCAAACGCGAAGCACTGCTGGGGCGGCAATACACGCCCGTGGTTTTCACGCCGTAGACAAACAGGGCATCTGCCTTGGCATCGCGGGCAATGATGGCGGCCCAGCGCGGATCGTGTTCGTTGTTCATGGCCTGCACTCCAGACGGTTCAGGGGCAGATTAAGCGGGTCGCCCACCGGTAAAACTCCGAAGCTTGCGGTCAAATTAGCCGGCGGTGCGAAAGGTCAGGTTGATGCGTTGCGCGCCCATGACCGGATGCTCGCCGGCCTTGATCGGCATCACCCCATGAAAGCGCAGGCGATCAACCCCGCCCCACACCACCACATCGCCATGGAACAGCGAGACTTTTTGCGTTTTGTCACTGCGCTCATGGCCACCGAACAGGAAAATCGCCGGTAGGCCGAGGGACACCGAGACCACCGGCGCGCTGTAGCTGCGCTCGTTCTTGTCCTGGTGCAGAGACATCTTTGCCCCTGGCACGTAACGGTTGATCAGGCAGGCGTCAGGCAGGAAGTCGCGGAAGCCGGCCTCGGTTGCCGCCGCCATGGCCAGTTGGCGCAACGCATCCGGCATGGCGGGCCAGGGTTGCTGGTTGCGCGGGTCCAGTGGGCTGTAGCGATAGCCGCGGGTATCGGTGGTCCAGCCCAGTTCGCCGCAACTGCTCAGCGCTGCCGACATGGTAAAGCCACCGGGCGTGACCATTTGCCGAAAGGGGGACTGGGCCAGCACACGCCGCAACTCAGGTAGCAACCGCTCAATCCAGGGCAGGGCATAGCCCCTTAGAACGTAGGATTCTTCACCGATCTGCTCGCGCCCGGCAGGTTGTTGCAGGGCATCATCGGCGAACAAATCGGCAGTAGGGCCCGGCATGACTTACAGCGCCTTGCTCACGGTGATGTCGGTAATTACGTCGCTGGCATCGTGAATTTTCGCCAGGGCTTGCTTGGCTTCTTCGACGCTGTTGGCGGTCAACTGGGCAAATTCGAAGCGGCGTTCGCCGTTGAGCTTGTACTTGATGACGTATTTGGTCGTATGGGTCACTGCTTTTTTCCTGTCAGTTGCTGGTTCAGCTCAGCTTGGTGCTGGTGCGACGAACGATGCGGATCTTGTGGGACAGCGCTGGCTTGCGGGTCACGCTGATGGCGCGACGAGTGACCACATCAAGGGTGATGTTCCAGAAGCCGGTGCTGGGTGCAGTGATCTTGGCCGGGAATTTATCGAATGCACCGCCGTGGTAGGTATGGCGCCCGCCATTTTTGAAGCTGCGAAAGTTCGCATCGCTCATCAAGCGGATGTTGCAGGTCTGTGAACATTCGATAACGACAATGTCTCCCTCGTTGAGGTGCTCACGCTGGTGAATGAATTTCATGCGGGTGTCTCCAGAAGGGCTTTTTCTGAAAAATCAGAACGATACGTAGGTTAAGATGGAGTTTATCAGCCCCAGCGCGTTTATTATCGGGCCGTCGTCGACGACTTCGACAATTAAAAACAGTTATTTACCGTGTTATCAGAGATAAATCCTACGTTGCTGGGAGAAATTTACCATCCCCGCTGTCGTAGGGTCTTTATCGGAGGTTTTAGTATGAAGTGGAGTGTGTTGGTGCTGGCCTTGGCAATTGCTGGGTGTGCTTCGGTTGCAGATATCAAGCAGACCCCGCCAACGTTGGTGGTCATCTCAGGGAAGAAACCGCAGGAATATGCGGCGTGTGTTGTGCGCAAACTGGAGGCGACCCGTCGGCCGCCACAGATCGAACCCCATAAAGACGGTATCCAGGTCATCGTGCCGCAGAAGTTTTCGGCGGACCCTTCTGCGATCTTCGAAATCGAAGACCGCTCCAGTGGTAGCAGCATCAAGCTCTATGAAAGCATGTCCAACGTGCCGATCCGGCCGGGCGACGTGAAGAAAGCCGGGGAAGAGTGCATTTCCGGCTGAGGCCGAGGCTCATCCTGAGCTACGAACCCGATAAAAAATCCAACACCGCGCAGGCGCGGTATGCATCCAGGGCTGGGCATCCGTTAAACTGCCGGGCATTCACTACAAAGATGCCGCTCAAACCTTGGGATTGAGCGGCATTTGTTCTTTCTGGAAAGCCTGTTATGAAACGAGAAATCGTCAAAGCCCGCCACGCCGAAGGTCAGATTGCAGCGACCCATGTCATCCAGAACCCCGCCGACTTGGGCGAGTGGATCGTGTTCTTCAAAAAAAGCGGCGGTCGCAGCTACTTCCTGGTAGACGATCAGGATGAGGTCGAGTCATTCCCGCGGCTGGATGACCTGATTGAAATATTGCGTGGCCTGGGGATCAAGTTCGCCGAAGTGCATCTATAGCGCAACGGCTTACTTGCACACGACCACCACACTGCGACCTTTAAAGTTGCCCACGTCCTGGCCCAGGGTCTTGTCGCTGTCCTTGAGGGCTGGGGTGCCATTGGTGCCGACGATGCGGTAACCGGTGCCGGCACAGGAGGCATCAGCTTTCTCGTAGCAACTGGCCCATGAGTTGGCCTCGCCCGAGCAGTCGATGGTCAAGCCTTGCTCGCCATTTTTCAGCAGGGTGTCTGAAGTGGTGGTGCAACCGGCCAGTGCCAGTACTGCGGTCAGTGCCAGGATTTTGTTCATAAAGTCATCATCGAGAAGAAGTGGAGGGCGCTGACACTGTCGTGGGGCGTTGGCGCGGATTATAGCGAACTGCCACCTGGTGCGCAGTCCCAGATACAAGATCTTCGACTGCTCACTCCAAAGTGCCTCAGCCTCGCATCTGTGTCATGGCACGCCCATCACGAGCACTCCGCTGCCGCTTGTGGCCCCGGGGGTGGGGAGGGAACCCGCGCGCCGAGCCAGGGAAAACGTCACTTCATCGCCGCCCACGCTGTTGGTAATTTGGGTCCGGAACGAAGCGTTGACCGGCACCGCGGCCCCTGCACGAACAAGTGCAGTTCCCACGTTCGAATTGCTCATCCGTAGCAGGCGGCTGTCAAACGAAGACGGTATGCCTTTGTAGGTAATGGTGATGGGCGTTGTAATCCCGCCATCCGGGCATGAGTAGGTAAGTCTACGGTTGACGCGGATGGGGGTAGTCAGGGGGTCACTGCCCAACGCCCGTTGGTTGACGTCGCCAAAGTTGATCTCGATGGGGTTGTTATTGTTGATCGTGCATGTCGACGGCGAGACGGTGAAGTTGTTGGCGGCGGTATAAGTAACGGTGAGCTGCGGTCGAGTGCCGTCGTAATTGTTCGAACTGGTGAGGCGTAACAGGCCCAGGTTGTCGCCTATCCGAACGTCAAACGGGTTCGACGGGTAATTACGCAGCAGAATATAGGGGGTGACGTTGACAGGGTAAAAGACGCCGTTGTTAGGCACCGTGACTATCCCTATACCCGCCGGAACCGGGGTGTTATAGAACGAGCCATTGATGCGCAAGCCTGTGCGCTCGCCGGAAAACTTCGGGCCAGGCGTCCAAGGCGTACCTGAGGCATTGCCTGATGCCCAGTAGTCTGCATGCCAAGCCGGCCCGCCACTGTAGGTAAATCGACATTCCAGCCTTGCACCTTCCAGCATGAGCCGCGTGCGGTCCGCACTGAGGGTGACCATGACAGGCACTTGCAGGTTGGGGTTGCCGTTCTGCCAGGAACCTCCATTGACCCGGCAATCGACGGCTTGCGCAGTCGTTGCCATGCCACCGAGGGCCAGAAGCACAAGGGCACCATGTAGTCGTTTCATTCTTTTCTCTCGTTGTTCCAGAATCTGCATTTGCGCCTCTTTCACCTTTTTCATGGCACACCCATCACGAGTACGCCGCTCCCGCTGATAGCCCCGGCCGTGGGAAGAGAGCCCGCACGCCGGACCAGGGAAAACGTCACATCATCGCCCCCCACGCTATTGGTAATCCGGGTCAGGAACGAACCGTTGACTGGCACTGCGGCTCCCGCACGCACAAGGGCTGTACCCACATTCGCGTTGGTCATCATCATCAGCCGATTATCGAAAGACGATGGAACGCCTTTGTAGGTAATGGTGATTGGGGTGGTGATGCCGCCATCCGGGCATGAGTAGGTGAGCCTGCGGTTGGTGCGGATGGAGGTTGTTAAAGGATCAGTGCCTATCGCACGCTGATTGACGTCGCCGAAGTTGATTTCAATGGGATTGTTATTGTTGATGGTGCAGGTTGACGGCGATATGGAGAAGTTGTTGGCGGCAGTGTAGGCGAGGACGAGCGCTGTCCTGCCGGCGTCGTAGTTGTTTGTCTGGTTAAGTCGCAATACACCCAGGGTGTCGCCTATCCGCACGTCAATAGGGTTTGTCGGATTGTTGCGAATCAAAATATAGGGTGTGACTGCCAGGGGGTAGCCGATGCCGTTATTAGGAATGGTGAGTATCTGGATACCATCCGGGACAGGCGTATTGAAGAACCCTCCGTTTATCCGTAGACCGGTGCCCTGATTGCTGAATTTCGGGCCAGGCGTCCAGGCAGGACCCGCTTGTGCCGAGGTGGCCCAGTAGTCTTGTAACCACGGGGGGCCACCAAAAGAAGTGAATTTGCACTCTATGTTCGCCCCTTCAAGAAGAATGCGGGTAGGGTCGGCACCCAGCTGGACATACACCGGGATTTGCAGGCTTATCGTCCCACCAGGGTTCACCGTTTGCCACGCTCCACCATTCACACGGCAATCGGCAGCGTTTGCGATTGATGTGACGCCAACCAGGAGAAGAAGCGCCATGGCTCCAGAAAGTGGTCTGATCTGCATTTCTCGGTACTCCTCTAACTGAACGTTGCCCACATGCATCCGGCCTGTGCTGAAGTCGCCCGGAAAAGATTCCTGGTTCGCAGAGACTGTGTTCAATTCGTGAATGATCTATGGATAGTCCAGCGTGAACGTGGACGTCACTGTGTAGGCACCATGTCCGATGGTCTGGTCCTGGATAGCCCGCGGCTCGCCCTGCACATAGGCCTTGAGCTCGATCACATTATTGCCATCGCTCAACACCTGCCTGTCGCTGACAGTATTGAGTGGCAGGGGCTGGTTACCCGGCGTCTCCAGGCCTACTCCAATGCCGGAGGCGCCGCTACCGCCATCGAGCGCGAGCAATCCGGGGAGCTCGGGGTTTTCCCTGCCGCCGAACGTGATCGTGACTGTGTTGCCAACCGTGGTGTCGCAGTCCTCCAGGTGCAGCTTGAAAACCTTTCCGAGTGAGCGGGTGTTGAGGTAGAGGTACTTGCTGGTCAGGTCCCAGAGTTCCAGGGTAATGGCTTCGTCGCCGGGACGAATCGTGCAGGCTTCTTCAACCAGGTTGCCTCTGAAACTCAGGTTGTCCGCTGCGTTACCTTCGGCGATCAAGCCCAGGCTCAGTACCAGCGCGGCACAGGGCCACACCGGGTGGATGCGTTTATATCCCATGGACTCAACTCCTACTGGTATTCGGCCAACAACGTGGCCACCGCGGTAAAGCGGGCGGGTGTCAGGGTTGCGCCAGGTTGTTTGACCGGAACCACTTCCAATACCGGTGGCGACGACAGGCTGATTTCCAAGGGGGAATTCAGGACAAATGGCTGGCTGTTCTGGAAAACCCGAATACCCAGTGCTGGTACGCTGGTCTGTACCGCCGAACTGTCAAACGTTGTCGCGGTACCGTTGACGCTCAACTTAAGCTCCCAAGGCAGCGTGTCGGTGCCACAGTTGATGGTGTAGCCGACGCTCTGGCGGTATTTCACCCCATCGACGCGCTTTACGCCGACATCGCCAAAATCCACTTCAATGGTATTGCCGGCATCGATGGTGCAGGGCGGGGGCTCGTTCAGTGTTCCGCTGAAGGTCAGGTTGGCCGACACGCCGCTGCAAAAGCTGATGGCGCACAAGGCGAGCAATGCTTTCTGCGGCCAAAAGGTCATGGATCGTTTCTCTTCATGGGTAATCGACTTCATTGGTAATCCACCACCAGAGTGGCGATCGCATCGAAGGCCCCGCCTGTCAACTTACTGCCGACGCGCTTGACCGGTACAGCCTGAACCACCGGGAAATTGGGATAGGTAAAGTTCACCGCCGTGTTCAAAGGCCAGTCAGTGCCATTGACGAACAGCTTCACCCCAAGGTCTGGCTTGCGGGTCACGAGCACGCGACTGTCAAACGCAGCCCCGGTGCCCTTGAGTTCCAGTGTCAGCGCGTTGCTGTACGGCGCATCACAGGTAACGGTGTAGGGCACACCACGGCGGTAGTTGATTCCGTCGATCCTTGAGGTCAGCAGGTCATTGCCGAATGGCACATCGAGCGTACTGCCGCTGTTGATGACGCACGGCGGCGGCGCAATGATCACCGCACGGATGGTCAGGCTGGTCTCGGCCTGCGTCGCCTGGCTGACGGCCCACATCAGGCCGCCTATAAACACGGCCCACAAGCCGTTTGAGTTCGCCATTTTTCTGCCCTTACTCATAATTGAGCCTGAAGTCCACCACTGCCCGGAATGCCCCGCTGGTCAACGGTGCGGAGGTGCGTGTGGGCCGAACGTTCCAGGTCTGGGTGGCGCCACCCAGGGGCAGGAACAAAGGTTCCCCCCGCTGACCCAGGTTTACATCCCGGCCAAGCACATCAGTTAATTGAAGGCCCATCCCGCTGATGCCTTGCACTTTGACCAGGCGTGAATCATCGGCATCGGCCGGTGCGAGGAACGCTACCGACAGCACCGGTTGAAAGGCACTCCACGTCAGATTGCCTGTGCGTTCACTGCGGATGCTGCCGGCGGTGCGGTGGCAATCGGTGAAGCGCAACTGGAATGCCACTGACCTTGCCTGATCGCCAGGACGACGCAATTGGCTGGTGGAGACATCGCCCAAATCAATGGTTTGATGCACCGACGTCATCTCCAGGTTGCAGGGGGTTTCATGCATTGATCCGGAGATATTCAGTCGTCCGCTCATGCCTTCTATATCGTCTTCATCCTGGGCCTGCGCGCTCCCGACAAGGGCCAGTAGCAGGCCGCCCAAGACCTTCACATAGTGCGATTTCATGGCTGACTCCGGTCGGTATTACGGTGTGAGCGGGGCTGCTTGCAGGTTCACCTTGCAAGTCTCGCCACTGCAGGTGAACGCCAGCAGCGGACGTCCGCCGTAGTCATTCACGTAGGCCAGATAAGGCGAGGTGCCGAGGGCCTTGGCGGTCGGGCCCAGGGTCAGCGAGCCTTTGGGTGGCACCATCAGCGGTTCGAAACCCGGCACGGTCTTGCCATCCTTGGTGCTGCGTGCATCCACCAGGGTCACGAAGTACGGCGTTGGGTTGTTCACCTGGTAATGTTCGCCCTGCCGTGAAAGGGTCAGCTTTTCTTGCCAGGGGTTGGACAGATCTTGCTGGGTCGGTGTGATGGCTTGCGGTCGATAGAACAATTTGATCCGGGTTTGCAGCGCGATTTGCAGCGTGTTGGCCTTGTCGCTGCGCGGCGGAATTTCCCGCAGATTAAAGTAGTAGACCGTCTCCCGATCCTGTGGCAAGGATTTGGCCGCGGGCAGTGCCTGGACCTTTACCTGGCTTTGTTTGCCAGGCTCCACACGCTGCACCGGTGGCAGCACGATCAAGGGTGCGGTGATTTTCTGACCCTGTTCATCCTCAATCCATCCTTGGGCCAGGTACGGCAACTGGGTGTTGTTGTTGGTGATATTCACGCTGGTGGCGTCCTTGCTTCCGTCAAAGATCACGCGTGTACGGTCCAAGGCAATCGCAGCGTGGGCGCTTTGGCTCAGGCTGAAGGCCAGCATTGCGATGGACGAGAGGGTGAGGCGTGTATTGAGCATCATGAGGATGTGTTCTCCGTGGCGGTGTGCTGGCCGGTCAGCTTGGACGGCGCGGGCGAGGTTTGATCAGTGGCTACCATTGGGCAATCCAGTTGCAGGGCATGGGTCAAGCCATCAGCCGGCAAATCCAAAGGCAGCGTAAGAATGCAGCGCGAATTTTCTCCCCAGGTGACGAACATCTGCTCACCTGCCTGGATACCGCTGAGGTACACACTGCCGCCATCATTCACAATGCCGGTGTCCTGTTGCTTAGCGTTCTTAACCATTGCTCCGAAGGGCGGCGTACTGCCATCCGGCAGGCGCAGTACCGCCATGGCTTTCTCACCGGAAATCACCTCCAGGGATCGGTAGCCGATGGCACCTTCGGTGAGGGTCACTTGCGTGACAGATTGCGTGGCTTCGACGTTTTTCGGCAGGCGCTCCAGATCCACGCTGGCCGCCGTACGCTGGTAACTGCTCAAATCGGAAATCACTGCTTTACCAAAGGCGTTGCTGCGCGTCGGCGTGCCGTAACCGCGCACTGGCACATCGGCTACACCGCCGGTATCGACCATCAGACGCGTGCCGCCCATGCTGCTGGTTCGATGCAGTGCTGCGCCGTGGGGCGTGAGGGTGCCGCCACCGCGGGCCGACATGCTCAGGCTGGTGTTGCCCTGTTGACGGCTGGCGGCCAGCGTCAAGTCAGCCTGATCGCCCATGTGGCTCAGGTAACCGCTGGCGGAATTGTCACTTGCACTGAGCTGGTAGCTGTTGCGTTCATCCAGGCGATCGCTGTAGCGCGTTGAAAAGCCGCTCTTGCCTGCTGTTCTGTTCGCGTCCAGCGATAACGTGCCACTGCGTCCCAGCGGCAGGCTGACCGTCAGCGCCATGCCGTTATCCTTATAGCTGTAGTCCTGGGTGCGATAGACATTCAGGGACAGGCTCAGATTCTTGACGGTGCCGACATTGAAGTAGCGAGATACCGACAAGTTCCAACGCTGGCTGGAGGGCCGCGACCAGTAAGTTTGTTTGTTGTAACTGGCGTACACCGTGGCACCCAAGTCGCGAAACTGTTTGTTGATCGTGGCGGTATACAGCGCCTTACTGCCCCCTATAGGTTTGAATTCGCCAGCGTATTGACCGAACTCGTCGTATTTTCCGCGCCCTGCGAGTTCGCCGTTCATTCCATAATGACGAGCATCCAGGTATTCGCTCATGCTTAAGAAGTTCTTATCGGAAAACCGATAACCTGCGAAGGTTACTTGGCTGTCGTATTGTTCGAAGTTCTTGGAGTATTGCAGGCGATAGGATTTGCCCGAGAGGGTCTGATTCCACACGTTCGCATGGGACTGGGTGACATCCAGGGATAATGCTCCTAACACCAGCAAGTCACGACCTGCACCGACAGTGGCCGCATGGTAGTTGTTATCGGTAATGGCGCCGCCGAACAATGACCAGCCGTTGCTGACCCCCCAGGAGAATTCGCCGGTGCCGAAAAAGTTACCGTCAGCCCCGTATTGAAGATCGGAAGGCCGTCCGGTCGCGAGTTTGTAGCGGAGTTGCCCGGGGCGCGTCAGGTAAGGAACACCGGCAGTGTTGAGCTTGAAGGTTTGCACCGAGCCGTCCTGCTCTTCCACGCGCACATCCAGCGTACCCGTGACGGCGTCATTGAGGTCCTGAATGCGAAAGGGGCCGGCCGCCACCAGGGCTTCATACAGCACGCGGCCTTGCTGGCTGACGACGACCCTGGCGTTTGTCTTGGCAACCCCGACAACCTCCGGCGCATAGCCGCGCAAGTTCGGTGGCAGTTGGCTTTCGTCCGAATTCAGCGCGGCACCGGTAAAACGGAAGCTGTCGAACAGGTCCGAGTACAGGTAGTTCTCGCCCACCACCAATCGCGCCTTCAGCGAAGGAATGGCGCGGTAAGCGTAGTAGCGGCTCCACTCCAGCTTCTGCTCCCCGGCGGATCGGTCCCTCGCGCTGTCGACGCGTCCCTGCCAATCGGCACGCAGGCGCCAGGCCCCGGCATTGGCCCCCAGGGTTCCATTGCCGCTCAGGTGATTGCGTGTATTTTGGTTTTTCTGGGCGTTGGACTGTGCCGTCAGGTTGTAGTCAACCAGTAATCCCGGCACTCCCTCATCCCAGCGCGCGGGTGGATCCCAGTTGAGGGCGCTGTATTCAAGGTAGGCATGGGGCAGGTTGATGTTCAGCGTGGAGGTGGCCAGGTCAGCGCTCACCTCTGTACCTGGCAGGCCTTGGGTATCCAGGCACTCGCCGTTTTTCCACGCGGTGAGCTTGGTGGCATCCGACGCCTTCAGCCCCAACAGTTCCACCAGGCCAGGGGACAAGCATGCCTGGCTGCCCTTGGGATCATGCTCGGGAGGGTAGAAGGCCACCGCTTGCTCGGAAACAGGCTGGCCATTGATCTGCACAAGCATCGTGTAGGTCCCGGGCAGAATGAAACCGCTACGGGCGAAGCGGGACAAATCAATATTGGTGCGATCATTCAAATCAAGCACGTCGGTATTGAATTCGATATCCCCGGCGCCCAACGCGGTTCCGGCCAGCGACATCAGCCCGCCTACCAGGCTGGGGCGAAGCGTATTTTTGATCTTCGACGCATTCAGCATGAAAGCAACCCATCAATGTTCAAAAGTATTCCAACTTGAACCGCACTGCGACCCGGTGAGCCCCCGGTGCCAGTGGCAGCCCGTTGCCGACCAGTCGAAGCGTGTAGTGCAGTGTCATGTCACCTTCAGCCAGGGGGTGCGGAGCCATCGGCTCGCCCGGCACACTCTCTTGGCCAGCCGAATCCCAGATATGGAAGGCAACCCCCTGTGAGTCTCCAAAGGCGGCAAAGGAGCGGCCGTCCCTGTCGCGAGGCCCGTCGAAGGTCACCCGCAGATGCTCCCAATCAGGCAGCGTGGCCCCAGGCCGCGACGGGTCCGGGCGCGTCAAGGAGCAATTGACCAGGCGTAATTCGAAGGGGTGTGGCTCGCCCAATGCATTGCGCAATAGCCTGCCTATAGGCTCGGGGGTCATCTCGATGGACTGATCGGCACTGATCAGTTCCAGCCCGCATGCGGAGTCGACGATCACGCCACCCAGCGTGACAACGCCTTCGCCCTGGGCAGGTGGCTGGGCGAAACTCCAGGGACTGATGAACATCGTCAACGAGGAGGTGACTGCGAGATTTAAGAATGTTTTCACCGGTATCTCCCACCCGTCCCCCCGCCACCCTCAGGTGGCGGGGGGAACAACTTACTGATAGGCCAAGGTGAAGTTGGTGACGGCGCTGAAATCACCGGGGACGATGTCGCCGGTAGCCGCGCCTTGAACGTAGGCACCGAATTCCAGGGTGTTATCACCCGTGGAAATGGCTTGCGGGGTTGTAGCGACGCCCAGCTCAACGGGTTTGCCGCCGTGGGTCATCATGATGCCAATGCGGCCTGCACCACCGACGGTACCGATTGCACCTGGAACATCGTTTGAGGGGGCGGCGGTGAAGGTAGTGGTTACCGTGTTATCGGTAAGGTCCGTCAGGTCGCAGCCCTCCAGTTCGATTTTCACGCTTCGGGCTTCCGACTTGCCGCCGGCCTGCAATTGATGCTTTGCGATGGCGCCGAGGTTAACGGTCTGGTCGATGGATTCAGGCTTGATGGAGCAAGCACCCGAGTGGACCGATCCGAGGAAGGTGACTGTTCCATCTGCGGCATGAGCTCCTGAGATCGAGCCGGCGAACAGCCCAAGGGTAAACAGCGCAGTTTTAAACTTAGTTTTCATTTGCAGACGCCCACATAAAAATGTCATTGAAAAGTCCCGCCGCTATTGGGTCTGGGACTGACGGTTTCACCGCAAAAGTGGCGCCCGGTAAATCCCGAAGTCGTCAGCCGAGTCGGCTTTCTAATAATCAGGTTTTCCAATTAATTGCATTGCAATCCGGCGGCACGTTTGAGGCGGAAATGATTGTGTGGCTTTGCACTGTGGAAGTAAGTCGGCGCATTCGTTTAGTGGTGTAGCCGTAACGTATAGCGATATATAGGAAGGATATGGCAATTTGCCAAAAATTTTATTTTGACTGTAAGAATTGAACTACATGCAGCTAAATGAGAATGTTTTAGTTAGGGTTTTGGATGTAAGAATGGGATTACGCGAATTGAAAAACAATAGTCGTTTACCAAGCGAAACAACTAAGTGTCGGGGGGCGCAGAGGTCGCAGGGCGCCGACAAATACAGGCGTCCACAAAAAAGCCCCGTCGACCGGGGCTTTTTTGTGGCGGTGTGGCGAGGCTTACTTGTTTTTCGGGCGTTTGCTCGACGCGTGGCCTGCTTCATCCACAAACACTTCAGCTACGGCAATCGCCTGGCTCTCGGTCGCAAATGTTCCGGCAACGCTGTCGCCGTGAAAATTGATCAAGTGCCAGCCGTCTGCACGCTGCGTGATCAGGTAGCCGTTTACACCTTTGGGTTCTGACATCTATTGGCAATCTCGTGGTCTGATTCAAGGCGGCCATGATACCGCCAAACGGCTGAGGGGGGGCGCGAGTTGTTGCAGGTCAGTGCCAGGCGGCGAAAAGCGTGCTAAAACCATTGCAGCCCTTTTAAATAAAGGGGGGGGCGGGTGTGTTTCGTCTGATCGTGGGCAACCCCTTTGCAAGATCAGCGGAACTTACGCCGACATTTTTTCTCTATGATGACATCGCAACGCCAGCAGGACCCATTGTAAGGTGACTGCGGCCTGATTAGACTGCGCCGAATTCCGTACGCACAGCCCTTTGTAAGGACTCATATGATCAAGAAATGCTTGTTCCCAGCAGCCGGTTACGGCACTCGCTTCTTGCCAGCGACCAAAGCCATGCCCAAAGAGATGCTGCCGGTGGTGAACAAGCCACTGATTCAGTACGGCGTGGAAGAAGCCCTGGATGCCGGCCTGAACGAGATCTCCATCGTTACCGGCCGCGGCAAACGCGCCCTGGAAGACCACTTCGACATCAGCTATGAGCTGGAAAACCAGATCAAAGGCACCGACAAGGAAAAATACCTGGTCGGTATCCGTAAATTGCTCGACGAGTGCTCGTTCTCCTACACCCGTCAGACTCAAATGAAAGGCCTCGGCCACGCTATCCTTACCGGTCGCCCGCTGATCGGTGACGAACCGTTTGCCGTGGTCCTGGCGGATGACCTGTGTGTGAACCTGGAAGGTGATGGTGTGCTGACCCAGATGGTCAAGCTCTACCAGAAATACCGCTGCACCATCGTTGCGGTCATGGAAGTCAACCCAACCGAAACCAACAAGTACGGTGTTATCGCCGGCGACGATATTGGCGATGGCTTGATCCGCGTGCGTGACATGGTCGAGAAGCCAGCGCCGGAAGATGCTCCGTCGAACCTGGCGATCATCGGTCGTTACATCCTCACCCCGGACATCTTCAAACTGATCGAAGAAACCGAGCCGGGCAAGGGTGGCGAAATCCAGATCACCGATGCGCTGTTGAAGCAAGCCAAAGACGGTTGCGTAATTGCCTACAAGTTCAAAGGGCAGCGTTTTGACTGCGGTGGCGCCGAAGGCTACATCGAAGCAACCAACTTCTGCTACGAGCACTTCTACAAGACTGGCAAAGCCTACTGATTCACGCTTGCCGCACTGTTTCAAGAGAAAGCCACCTTCGGGTGGCTTTTTCGTTTTTCAGCCCCATGTAAGTCGGTATGCTGGTGTTCTGCCGAGGAGAGTGAAATGGCCTACGATTTTGACCTGTATGTAATTGGCGCCGGTTCCGGCGGTGTTCGTGCGGCGCGCTTTGCCGCAGGCTTCGGTGCCAAGGTGGCCGTTGCGGAAAGCCGCTATCTGGGCGGCACCTGTGTGAACGTCGGCTGCGTGCCGAAAAAGCTGTTGGTGTACGGCGCGCATTTTGCCGAAGACTTCGAGCAAGCCAGTGGTTTCGGTTGGTCATTGGGCGAAGCGAACTTTGACTGGGCAACCCTGATTGCCAACAAGGATCGCGAGATCAACCGTCTTAATGGCATCTATCGCAACCTGCTGGTCAACAGCGGGGTGACCCTGCATGAAGGCCATGCGCGTCTGGTAGATGCGCATCAGGTAGAGATCAACGGCGAGCGCTTTACTGCCAGGCATATCCTGATCGCTACCGGCGGCTGGCCGCAGATCCCGGAAATTCCAGGGCGTGAACACGCGATCGGTTCCAATGAGGCGTTCTTTCTCAAAGAGCTACCCAAGCGTGTACTGGTGGTGGGTGGTGGCTACATTGCAGTGGAATTCGCCGGAATTTTCCATGGTTTGGGTGCCAACACCACATTGCTGTATCGCGGCGACCTGTTCTTGCGCGGCTTCGACGGTTCGGTGCGCACCCACCTGAAGGAAGAACTGACCAAGCGCGGGTTGGACCTGCAGTTCAATGCCGACATCGAGCGCATCGACAAGCAAGCCGACGGTAGCCTCAAGGCCACCTTGAAGGATGGCCGCGTGCTGGAAGCCGACTGTGTGTTCTATGCCACCGGCCGCCGCCCGATGCTCGACAACCTGGGGCTGGAAAATACCGGTGTGAAGTTGGACGAGCGCGGCTTCGTTGAGGTGGACGATCTTTACCAGACCGCCGAACCATCGATCCTGGCCATTGGCGATGTGATTGGTCGGGTGCAACTGACGCCGGTCGCCCTGGCTGAAGGCATGGCCGTGGCGCGGCGCCTGTTCAAGCCTGAGCAGTACCGTGCGGTGGATTACGCCAACATCGCAACGGCGGTGTTCAGCCTGCCGAATATCGGCACCGTCGGGCTGACGGAAGAAGACGCGCGCAAGCAAGGCCACAAGGTGCAGATCTTTGAAAGCCGTTTCCGGCCTATGAAGCTGACCTTGACCGACTGCCAGGAAAAGACCCTGATGAAACTGGTGGTCGATGCCGACACCGACAAGGTCTTGGGCTGCCATATGGTCGGTCCGGATGCAGGCGAAATCGTGCAGGGGCTGGCGATCGCGCTCAAGGCGGGCGCGACCAAACAGCATTTCGACGAGACCATCGGCGTGCACCCGACGGCGGCCGAAGAGTTCGTCACCATGCGCACGCCTGTGGCCGATTGATCAGGATGGTTGTGCTGTCTCTGGCGCCGTTGCAACGGCGGCGGCCAGGCGCAGCGCGTCGATGCTGGCCTGGGCCTTGATCAGGTCCAGTTCCAGTGCCTTGTTGCGCTGCTGATTTTCAAGTAGCGCCTCCTGGCGTGCCTGACTGTCCAGTGCTGCAACCCGCAGGCGCTCCTGAAGCAGGGCGCGCTCGCTGTCGATCTTGCTCAGATGCTCGTTGAGCTTGAGTTGTGCGGCCTGATCCTTGCGGGTCTGATCCTGCAATGCGTTCAGTTCCTTGGTGGTCACTCGCTGCTCAATCAGCAGGCGTTCATTATCGCGATGCAGTTGGGTGATTTCATCCTGGCGTACGAGTGCGCTTTGCTGAGCCTGGCGCAATTCGGCTTGAACCTGCTGCAGCTGGCCTTCATGGCGACGCTGCTCTTGCTCGCGCTGTTCCTTTATCGCGTTGCGGTAATGCTCAAGCGCGTCGCGTGCGTGCAGGTGTTTCTCTTCCAGTGAGCGAATCTGTTCGTCCTTGTCGTTGATCCGCAACTCGTAATCACTGCACGCCTGGCTCAACCCGGCGTTACGGGTTTGCTCGGTTTGCAGGCTGGTGCTGACGGTTTGCAGCGCAGCGCTTTCTTCCGCCAGGGCTGCGGCCTGGATATCAAATTGCTGCTTGAGCTGAGTGTGTGCCTCTTCAAGCGCCTCAACCTGGGCGAGCAGGGCGGTTTTCTGCTGTTCGAATTGCGCCAGCGCCAAGTCAATCGGCTCCTGAGCCTTCTCTTTCAGGCGCTGGGCCAGACGTGCAACCAGCTCGCCTAGCTCGTCGTCAATCGGCGCCTCGGTAATGGTCAGCCGGGTTTCACTTTCGTCCAGCTCCTTCAAATAGCGATGAATAGTGGTTTTGGAACCGGTATTACCCATCTCGATCCGTACTGCGTCGATGCTGGGGTTTTCTCCGCGGGCAAGGATTGCCAAGCGTGCCGTTTGAACTACTGCTTTGTTTATGCCGCCGCGAGCCATGGAGTCTCCGTCGATTTAGTACTGTGGTACATGGTATGTATATACATACTTTAACACGTATAAAAAATCGTTGAAATTCATGATTTAACAGATGGGATATTGGCGTATTATCCCGTGTCATAACGGTTTTAACCGCCATTTCCCCTGACGGCAGTACGAAACGACACCCATGAGCGAGCTGGATCGATATCTCAACGCTGCGACCCGCGACAACACGCGCCGCAGCTACCGTGCGGCGATCGAGCACTTCGAAGTGAGTTGGGGAGGGTTTCTGCCGGCCACCAGCGACAGCGTGGCGCGTTATCTGGTGGCGCACGCCGGAGTGTTGGCGGTGAACACCTTGAAACTGCGGCTTTCGGCACTGGCGCAGTGGCATACCAGCCAGGGCTTTGCCGATCCGACGAAAGCGCCCGTGGTGCGCAAGGTGCTCAAGGGGATTCGTGCCGTGCATCCAGCGCGCGAGCGGCAGGCAGAGCCTTTGCAGCTACAGCATCTTGAGCAGGTCGTCACTTCACTGGCGCTTGAAGCAAGCCAGGCCAGCGAAAACCAGGACCAGCCCCGATTGCTGCGCGCCAAGCGTGACACTGCGCTGGTCCTGCTGGGCTTTTGGCGGGGGTTTCGCAGTGATGAGCTGGTCCGATTAAGCATTGAGCACGTCCAGGCTGTGCCCGGCGCCGGGATCAGCCTGTACCTACCGCGTAGCAAAGGCGATCGGGAAAACCTGGGCAAGACATACCAGACGCCAGCGCTGCTGCGCCTGTGCCCGGTGCAAGCTTACAGCGACTGGCTCAGCGCCTCGGCGCTGGTTCGCGGCCCGGTCTTTCGTGGCATCGACCGTTGGGGCAACCTGGGCGAGGAGGGGCTGCATCCCAATAGTGTCATCCCATTATTGCGCCAGGCCCTGGAACGCGCAGGCATCCCCGCCGAGCAATACACCAGCCACTCCCTGCGGCGCGGTTTTGCCACCTGGGCCCATCGCAGTGGCTGGGACTTGAAGTCGCTGATGAGTTACGTCGGGTGGAACGACATGAAATCCGCCATGCGCTATGTTGAAGCGACGCCGTTTCTCGGCATGACCCTGACCACCCAGCCGCTGATTTGAAATTTCTTCTATTAATACCGCCACTTGATAGAGAAAGCCAATCATCAGCATCAGGTTTGCCAATGGGCCATCGACCGAAAGAGTCGGTAGGATTCATCTCATCAACTTCTTAACCCCTGACGGAGAGTCAACGATGCCTATCATCAACAGCCAAGTAAAACCGTTTAAAGCCACCGCTTTCAAAAACGGCAGCTTCCTGGATGTGACCGACGCTGACCTGAAAGGCAAGTGGTCGGTAGTGTTCTTCTACCCAGCCGACTTTACCTTCGTTTGCCCAACCGAACTGGAAGACCTGGCTGACAACTACGCCGAATTCCAGAAACTGGGCGTCGAAATCTACAGCGTATCCACCGACACCCATTTTGCCCACGCTGCCTGGCACAACACTTCGCCAGCCATCGGCAAAATCCAGTACACCATGATCGGTGACCCAACCCTGACCATCTCCCGCAACTTTGACGTGCTGATCGAAGAAGCCGGCTTGGCTGACCGCGGTACTTTCGTGATCAACCCGGAAGGTCAGATCAAGATCGTCGAACTGAACGACGGTGGTGTTGGCCGTGATGCTTCCGAGCTGCTGCGCAAGATCAAGGCTGCTCAATACGTCGCTGCCCACCCAGGCGAAGTGTGCCCAGCCAAGTGGAAAGAAGGCGAGGCCACTCTGGCTCCGTCCCTGGACCTGGTCGGCAAGATCTAAGTCTGTGAAGACGTATCAAGGGCGGGAATCCGCACTTAAGTAAGCTGCATCCGCCCTCAAAACGCCCGGGCGAGATTCGCTCGGGCGTTTTTTTGTCTGCAATAAACCGAATGAACAGGAAATCGCCCGTATGTTGGACGCCAATCTTAAAGCTCAGTTGAAGTCATACCTGGAACGGGTCACCCAGCCGATCGAGATCGTCGCCTCCCTCGACGACGGCGCGAAATCCCAGGAAATGCTTGCTCTTTTACAGGACGTCATCAGCCTCACCACGCTGATTACCCTGAAAACCGATGGCGATGATGCGCGCCGGCCATCGTTCTCCATCAACCGCCCGGGTGCCGATATCAGCCTGCGCTTCGCCGGCATCCCCATGGGCCATGAATTCACTTCGCTGGTGCTGGCTCTGTTGCAAGTCGGTGGCCACCCGTCGAAGGCCAGTGTCGAAGTGATTGAACAGATCCGCGCCCTTAAAGGTGAGTTCAGCTTCGAGACATACTTTTCGCTGTCGTGCCAGAACTGCCCGGACGTGGTCCAGGCCCTGAACCTGATGGCGGTGCTGAACCCCAATATCCGTCATGTGGCCATCGACGGCGCGCTGTTCCAGGCCGAAGTCGACGAACGCCAGATCATGGCGGTGCCCAGTGTCTACTTGAATGGAGTGAACTTCGGCCAGGGCCGCATGGGCCTGGAAGAAATTCTTGCCAAGCTCGACACTAGCGGCCTCGAAAAAGCCGCCGAGAAAATCAGTGCCAAAGAGGCGTTCGATGTATTGGTTGTCGGCGGCGGCCCAGCCGGTTCCTCGGCGGCCATCTACGCAGCCCGTAAAGGTATCCGTACCGGTGTAGCGGCGGAACGTTTTGGTGGCCAGGTGCTGGACACCATGTCCATCGAGAACTTTATCTCGGTACAGGAAACCGAAGGGCCGAAACTGGCCAGTGCGTTGGAAGCGCATGTGCGTCAGTACGACGTGGACATCATGAACCTGCAGCGCGCCAGCAGCCTGGTGCCGGCGAAAAATGCCGGTGAGTTGCATGAGATTCGCTTCGAAAGCGGTGCGACCCTCAAGTCCAAGACCGTTATCCTGGCCACTGGCGCCCGCTGGAGAGAGATGGGTGTGCCGGGCGAGCAGGAATACAAGGCCAAGGGCGTGTGCTTCTGCCCGCACTGCGATGGGCCGCTGTTCAAGGGCAAGCGCGTTGCGGTGATCGGCGGCGGTAACTCCGGTGTGGAAGCGGCTATTGATCTGGCCGGGATCGTCAACCATGTCACGTTGCTTGAGTTTGACAGCAAGTTGCGCGCCGATGCGGTGCTGCAACGCAAGCTTTACAGCTTGCCGAACGTGGATGTGATTACCAGCGCGCTGACCAGCGAAGTCAAAGGCGATGGTCAGAAAGTCACCGGCCTTGCCTACAAGGATCGCGACAGTGGTGAGTTCAAGACTATCGACCTGGAAGGTATCTTCGTGCAGATCGGTTTGTTGCCCAACACCGACTGGCTCAAAGGCACGGTGGAGCTGACGCCTCGCGGCGAGATCATCGTGGATGCTCGTGGCGAGACTTCACTGCCGGGTGTATTTGCGGCCGGTGACGTCACTACCGTGCCCTACAAGCAGATCGTCATTGCGGTGGGCGAGGGTGCCAAGGCCTCCCTGAGTGCATTCGATCACTTGATTCGCACATCAGCCCCGGCATAAGTGACACGCGAAAAACCAAAAAAGCCCCATGAGCAATCATGGGGCTTTTTTATTCCTGCGTACTGCGCGAGACGCGCCGCGTGTTACATCGGCGCCGGCTGGATGATCTCGACCCAGTAACCATCCGGGTCCTTGATGAAGGCCAGGCTCTTCATGCGGCCATCCGTCAGGCGCTTCTGGAAATCGCAGCCCAGCGCTTCGAAACGCTCGCACGCAGCGACGATATCCGGTACCGAAATACAGATATGGCCAAAGCCACGCGGGTCGGTATTGCCGTTGTGATAGGCAAAGTCGGCGTCGTTTTCGGTGCCGTGGTTATGGGTCAGCTCAAGGATGCCCGGAATCGATTTCATCCACTGGGTGCGCTCGGCGGCGTCGGCCGGGATTTGGGCCTTGTCCACCAGGGCGAGGAAATACAGGCTGAATTCGGCTTCCGGGAAGTCGCGTTTTTCAACCAGGGAGAAACCCAGCACGCGGGTGTAGAAGTCCAGCGATTTGGTGATGTCCTTGACCCGCAACATGGTGTGGTTAAACACAAAATTTGCAGTGGCGGTGTCAGGTTGGGCAGTGACGCCCGGGAAGGTGTTCAGTTCGTGCAGGCTCATGGGCCCTCCAGAAAAAATGGGGCAAAGCGGTCCCTTGGCGTGCGGCAAGCATCCGTGCTGCCGGCTCATGATACGCAAGGGCTACCTGCCGCGCCAAATGAAAAAACGCACGCGGCCCTTGCGAGCGGCGGGTCCGGGGCCGCAAACTTTGCGGCTTGAACCCTGGGCGTTTTTCATAATGATCGAGTTTCGTAAATCGCTGTTGAGTACGTTGTGCCTGATGCTGGGGAGCCCGTTCGTATTGGCGGCCGACCCGGAGATTCATTGGCCCAGCGGCTGGCAGGTCGAAGAAGTCATACCTGACGACGAAGTCCCCGCGAAGGCTCAAACAGTGTCTCGCCAGCGCGCGATCAAAAATGATGAAAACGGCGCAACCCTGATGGTCATGGAGTTGACCGGCACGCCAATTGAAACCGGACATAAAGTTAATCTTCCAGGCGTGTTACTGGAAATGCGCAAATCGATTCAGAAAGATTTCGCCCAGGGCGGTTATCAAAGCGTGTGCAGCAAGATGCATCCTACGACACTGAGTCGCCTTGAAGCGTTGGAGACTACTTGCGTGATAACCGAAAATGGACGGCACGTGTTGTCACAAACATTAGTCGGCGCAGTGGATACAGATAAGGCCTATGTATTTTCTTACGCGGGCCAGGCGCAAGCCTACGAGGCGAGCAAAGACGAAGTCAGTTCGGTGCGTAACAGCCTGAAACTTTGAATCGACCCTTTTTAGTGGTTTTGAACAAAATGAACGGCTGGTTAAGTTCGCTTTCGAACCGTCAACTGCAAAAAAGCCCCGCATGTGCGGGGCTTTTTTAGTGCGGGATGATTAGCCGCGCAGCCAGGAATCTACCGTGGCAGCGCCGTACTCTTCTTTCCACGCTTTCAGGCCGCGGTGGTTGCCGCCTTTGGTCTCGATCAGCTCACCGGTATGCGGGTTGTGGTAAACCTTGACGACCCGTGCACGGCGCTGCTTTGGCGCTGCGGCGATGGTTGCACCCGCCTTGCGCGGGGCTGGATCAAGAATGGCGATGACATCGCGCAGACTTTTGCCGTAGCTGTCCATCAGCTTTTTGAGCTTTTCTTCGAATTCGATTTCTTTCTTCAAGCCTGCGTCATTCTTCAAGGATTCCAGCTGGGCCAGCTGCTCTTGAAGGGCTTTTTCTGCTGCGCGAAATTCGGCGAGTCTGGACAAAATCTGTACTCCAATAGTGTAGTGGCTGATATCAACTGCAGACAAAGCTATAAGCCAGAAACGTTAACACGACGTCAACGAAGAAGACCCTTCTGCGAGTTCTGCACAGGCAGAAAAATTGTAGTAGTTAATCCCTCTGGAGTAAATCATGTCTTCTGTCCAAATAACAATCTTTCATCGGTTGCCTAACGATTTAATGAACTCATCGCAGGGTAGCGGCTTGCCGAACAGGTAACCTTGTAAGAAATCCACACCTTGGGCGACGAGGTATTCACACTGTTCTGCTGTTTCCACGCCTTCGGCAACAATGCCAAGGTCAAGCTTGGCTGACAGTTCTATGATGCTGTCCAGAATATGCCGTGACAGTGCATCCACACCGATCATGGCGACAAAGCTCTGATCAATCTTCAAGTAGTCGACATTGAAGTTGCGCAAGTAACCGAGGCTGGAATGGCCGGTGCCGAAGTCATCGATCGCGATCATCACCCCCAACTGATGCAGGGCGTCAAACAGGCTGCGGGTGGTTTCGGTGGGCTCGATCAGTTCGCGTTCGGTCAGCTCCAGTACCAAGGTGACCTGGCCGGGCGGGAAGGCTGCGAGAAACTCCTGGCAATCGTTCACCAGTTCGAGGTCCTGGCAATGCCGCGCGGTAATGTTCACGCCAATATGAAAACCGGGGTTGAAGCGTTCGGCATGGGGCGCCAGTTGCGCGGCGGTCTGGCGCAGCAGGGCGCGGGTCATCGGCACGATGAGGCCGGAGTCTTCGGCCAGGGGAATAAACAAATCTGGCCGCACCAGGCCCTCTTTAGGATGTTTCCAGCGCATCAGCACTTCGCAACCGGCCCACTGACGCGTATCACCGCGCACCACGGGTTGGAAGTACGGGATAAATTCGTTGGCGCTTAATGCACGTTGCAGTTCGTGGGTGGGTGCCGACGAGCGTTTTTGCAGCCAATGGGCGAGGATGCCAGCCAGCAAACCAAAGAACGCCACCAGGCTGAACACCGCCGGATAGCGGGCCTGCATATAACGCCAGGTTTCCCCGGCAGGCATCCCGGCCTCGACGCTGTAGTGATAGCGCGCCGACGCCAGGTGATGATGCGCCACGACGAACACGGGCACTGCGTCGTTATGCACTTTGCCGTCGGCATCCAGCCAATTGGGCCCGACTTGCAGCACCAAATAGGCGTAACGACTGATCAGGCGCAAGGCATTGGTGAGGTGGTAGCTGTCGATCGAGGCAAACGCGCCTTGCTCACCCTCCACCAGGCGGTAAACCAGTAACGCAGTATCTGGCGTGACAGGGTTGCCATTCATCAACCACAACCGGCCATCCACATAGTCGTCCGGGTTGACCGGCGATTGGTAGTCGCCGCCAAACAGTGAGCTGCAATAAATGTTTTTCTGCCAGGACAACGTGGTGGCGCGTACGAACGGCCGGCGCGTGACCTGTTCGCGCAGCGCCAGTTTCGCCGCGTTATCGCACGGCTTGCCTGCCAATGGCAGCAAATCCCGGGCGGCGAGGGCGGTATTGTCGAGCATCAAATCGAACTGGCGCACTGCTTCCTGAGCCGTTTGTGTGGTGCTTTGTTCAAGTGTGCGTTCAGCTTGCCAGTAAAGAATCGCGACCCCCAGCAGAATCGGGAGCAGTCCACAGGTTGCGCTGATGACGTAACGTGTGGCTCGGCCTCGTGGGCCTTTGGAGGTCAGGGGCATAGGGACAGTCAGTCGCTGAAAAAAGAAGGGTATGTGCCGATGATAGATGGCATTGCCCAAGTACGCTCGCTACCTATTGTTGATTCTGGGCTGTGGGCCCATTCACGCGTGTCCCGGGTGCTTAACCAGCCGGCGCGCTTGCTACAAACCTCTTGCACGAAGCAGGGCAATGGGGATTTGATAAGAGTACGGACAAATCTGTTTACGCTGTGTAGAATCGGTTTACGCATACAAGAATATGGACTTGCGCTCACGCAAGCCTCGGCCGTCAGAGACTGATGACACCATGAAGCTACTCGGCTCCCCCCTCATCTTTGGTGACTTCCTCGCCCGCAGCGTGCGGGGTCTTTCCTGTGCGCCACCCTCGAACCTCATCCTTGCTCGCAACTGATCAATTGCTACCTACAAGAATGATGAGGCATCGAAATGACCGACCAATATGAAAACCCGATGGGCCTGATGGGCTTTGAATTTATCGAATTCGCATCGCCGACGCCTGGCACGCTGGAGCCGATCTTCGAGATCATGGGCTTCACCAAGGTGGCGACCCACCGTTCCAAGGACGTGCACCTGTATCGCCAGGGCGAGATCAACCTGATCCTCAACAACGAACCCGGCAGTCTCGCCGCCTACTTCGCGGCCGAACATGGGCCGTCGGTGTGCGGCATGGCATTCCGCGTCAAGGACTCGCAAAAAGCCTACAACCGGGCCCTGGAACTGGGCGCCCAGCCGATTCATATTGAAACCGGGCCGATGGAACTGAACCTGCCGGCGATCAAGGGTATCGGCGGTTCGCCGCTGTACCTGATCGACCGCTTCGGCGAAGGTAACTCGATCTATGACATCGATTTCGTCTATCTCGAAGGCGTTGACCGCAATCCGGTAGGCGCCGGCCTCAAGGTCATCGACCACCTGACCCATAACGTCTATCGCGGACGCATGATCTACTGGGCCAACTTCTACGAAAAACTGTTCAACTTCCGCGAAGCGCGCTATTTCGACATCAAGGGCGAATACACTGGCCTGACCTCCAAAGCCATGAGCGCACCGGATGGCAAGATCCGCATCCCGTTGAACGAAGAATCATCCAAGGGCGCCGGGCAGATCGAAGAGTTCCTGATGCAGTTCAACGGCGAGGGCATCCAGCACGTGGCGTTCCTCACCGACGACCTGGTCAAAACCTGGGACGCGTTGAAGAAGATCGGCATGCGTTTTATGACCGCACCGCCAGACACTTACTACGAAATGCTGGAAGGCCGCCTGCCGAACCACGGCGAGCCGGTAGACCAGTTGCAATCGCGTGGCATCCTGCTGGATGGTTCCTCGATTGCAGGCGATAAGCGCCTGCTTTTGCAGATCTTCTCGGAAACCCTGATGGGGCCGGTGTTCTTCGAGTTCATTCAGCGCAAGGGCGACGATGGATTTGGCGAAGGCAATTTCAAGGCACTGTTCGAGTCGATTGAGCGCGACCAGGTGCGTCGTGGCGTACTGACTGCCGAGTAATTCAATGGATAACGAAAAAACCCGGTTTTTACCGGGTTTTTTTGTGTCGGTTATATCGGGTTGTAATTGCCGGGCGGTGAAATAGGAACAAATGGTTTTTCAAATATCACACAGAGGCGAGGAGCGCAGAAAAACCTGCGCTTCCATTCCGAAGAGGTCCGCTTATGAATGTGAATTGTCCTACCCCTCAACGCCCGATCGAGCCCAGCCTACCAGCGGAACAGACCGAGCCAGTTCGCTATGTGCGTTCATCCGATGATGCAGACCTGGTCAATCAGGCGCGTAAGAAGTTTCTGGATGATGGCGAAACCGAGTTCCTGGGCGACACCCTCAGTGCCGAGGGTTATCAGTTGGTGAAGGCTGTGGTCTCACGCAACAAACCGGGTGCGCCCGGAGTGCAGGTCTCGACATTCGCGGTTGATGGCGCCCAGTCCAATGACATGATGGTGATCAAGCGGGTGCCGCCTACAGAAGATGGGCCTAATCTCGTCCTGTATATGCCGGAAGATGACGTGACCTCGTTTCATGAGTTCAAGGATGCAGAGGAAATGACGGCCTGGCTCAAGGACGTAGCCAATGACCCGACTGAGCGAAAGCGATTTACCCAGCATTTTTCCAATCCTGAAGCACCCAAACAGCAGGAACGGGTCAACAAGCAGTTCGGCGAGTTCGCGGCTGGCGATATTAATGCGGTCGTGGGTAGTTTCGGCCATGAGCGGGGGGATATTTTCGAGCGGTTGAACAAAGACGCCTCGGTCCCACCCGCTCAGGTCGACGGGCTGGTGCGAACGCAGCTCTATAAACTGGAACCAGATGGAAAGGCGTTTTATGTCGGGTATCGGCCAGATGGAGAAGCCATCGTCTATAGCTACGACGCTTATGGAAACTTGCAAGGCGGCGGCCAAAAAAAGGACGCCAAGGCGAGGAGATTTTATTTCGTCCAAAACGGGTTGAACCAAAACAAACCGCTTGAACCCATGACCTTCAACGAGTTCCGCAAGAAAATAACCAGTGTCTCCCTGGACAACGTGCGCGCTAGTGACCTAATGGGTCTTTACGACGAGTTCCTGAAGCAACTCAGAAGTCCTGGGCATGGCCTCGCCACCGCGTTGAAAGCGCTGGGTCTTTCTGACAACGTGGCGAATTCCATCGAAACCATCCTGAAAGACCCCATCAAAGGAACGCTGCTTGAATTGAATCACGACAATCGTGTCGGCAAGGTGTTTGGTGTTGATAAGGCAGAGATGGATGCCAACTTGGAAAGGGTGGGCAGTCAAATCCAGAGCAACATCCCCCATTACGGTAAGTGGAGGAAAAGGTTGGAGAACACAGCCGACGTCATTGAACAAAGCGTAGGTACGCCTGAATTACCGACGACCGAAGTCAGGACCTGACTCGACAGAGGGGAATGGATACCCCACGCCATTGCGCCACTTCCATCCAGCCACTCAAGCTCGGTGTTGACGCACTAGATGTTTGAACCCTTCATACACCAGGACCATCACCGCCAGCCAGATCGGGATATAGGTCAGCCATTGCCCGCCTTGGATGCCTTCGCCCAACAGCAGTGCCACCGCCAGCAGCAGCACCGGTTCTACGTAGCTCAGCAGCCCGAACAGGCTGAAGGCCAGCAAGCGACTGGCAATGATGTAGCTCACCAGCGCCGAAGCGCTGATCAAGCCCAGCATCGGAATCAACCCGTATAGCTTGGGATGCACATCGAGCACCGCAAAACCCTGTTCGCCGCTCTGCACAAACCACCAGGCCACCGGCAGCATCAGCGCCATATCCAGCCACAGCCCGCCCAAATGATCGGTGGTCAGGTATTTGCGCACCACGAAATACACCGGGTAGCCTATGATCACCACCAGCGTTGCCCAGGAAAAACCACCAGCCTGATACAACTCGTTCAGTACGCCCAGCGCGGCAAACACCACGGCGATCTGTTGCAACCGTGACAACCGCTCGCCATAGACCAGGCGCCCGGTGAGCACCATGGTCAGCGGCAGCAGGAAGTACCCCACGGACACGTCCAGGCTGCGCCCATTCAGCGGCGCCCACATAAACAGCCACAACTGCACGCCGAGCAAGGCAGAAGACACCAGCACCCCGGCGATCAGGCGCGGCTTGGCCGCCAACATCCGCAACAGTTCCCACACCCGCCGCCACTCGCCGCTGACGATCATGAACACCGTCATGCACGGTACTGTAAGCAACATGCGCCAGCCGAAAATCTCCAGACCACTCAACGGTGTGAGCAGTG
Organism: Pseudomonas sp. W15Feb34; assembly: GCF_023127765.1. Classification (NCBI taxonomy): domain Bacteria; kingdom Pseudomonadati; phylum Pseudomonadota; class Gammaproteobacteria; order Pseudomonadales; family Pseudomonadaceae; genus Pseudomonas; species Pseudomonas sp. W15Feb34. The sequence goes on along the minus strand of NZ_SPKN01000053.1, from coordinate 160,432 downwards.
ACGTGAAGTAATACATCACGGCAAACAACACCGAGGCCAAGACCGATAACACCACACCTTTAGACACACTGTCCTCGCGAAAGCCGATTCATATCCAGTTCCAGGAGGGGAGTATGGCGTTTTTTGCGAGAAATAGAATGCGGGCGGGAGTTTGCTTCCACCCACATTTCAATCTCCATGCTATCAGGCAGATTTCAGTCCGCTCGCAACGCCACGCGGCCGGAAACAAAATGGCCCAGGTCGTTGAACCCCGGAGTGGACGAGTGCCCGGGCGTGACCAGCGAATCAATGAAGGCCTCATCCTCAGGCGTGATGTTTACGTTCAGCGCGTGAGTGTAGGCATCCCACTGCGCCTCGGTACGCGGCCCCACAATCGCCGAACTCACTGCCGCGTTGTTCAGCACCCAGGCAATTGCGAACTCTACAATCCCCACGCCACGTCCCTGGGTGTATTGCTGGATCAGCTGGGCGATGCGTAGCGACTCCACCCGCCATTCGGTTTCCAGGATGCGCTTGTCCTGGCGCGCGGCACGGCTGCCTGGCTCGGGTGTAACGTCAGGTGCGTACTTGCCACTGAGCACCCCACGTGCCAGCGGGCTGTAAGGCACTACACCCAAACCATAGGCTGCCGCCGCTGTGATTTGCTCGACCTCGGCCTGGCGGTTGACGATGTTATACAGCGGCTGGCTGATAATGGGTTTATCTACCCCCAGGCGCTCGGCCACGCGAATCACTTCAGCGATGCGCCAACCGCGATAATTGGACAGGCCCCAGTAGCGGATCTTGCCTTGGCGGATCAGGTCGCCAATGGCCGACACGGTTACCTCCAAAGGCGTGTCGTGATCTTCACGGTGCAGATAGTAGATGTCCAGGTAATCGGTATCCAGGCGCGCAAGGCTGGCTTCCAACGCATTGAAGATGCGCTTGCGGTTCAACCCGCTGCGGTTGGGCAAACCATCGGCGGGGCCGAAGCCGACCTTGGTGGCCAGCACCCAATCCTGGCGATTGCGCGCAATGGCTTCGCCGACGATCTCTTCGGAGCGCCCGCCGGTGTAGACGTCGGCGGTGTCGATAAAATTGATACCCTGGTCCCAGGCCTTGTCGATGATACGCAGCGAGTCTTCGGTGCTGGTTTGTTCGCCAAACATCATGGTGCCGAGCGTCAGTGCGCTGACTTTCAACCCGGACTGGCCCAATGTGCGGTAAATCATGCAAAGCTCCTCATTGCAGGCAAATGTGAGTCATGCAATACCAGACCCGACGGCTCTGGAACAAGCCCTGGGCGCATTTCTTCATCCGCGCAGCAATGTCTGGCAGCGGGCCTGTAAAAAACGATGCAGCACTTTCACCCGCTCCGATACTTGCAGACGGTGAGGGCACATCAGGTTGAACGGCGTGGGTTCGCCTTGCCAGTCGGGAAGCAGCGGCACCAGCCGCCCGGCCTGGATGTCTCGGGCCACATCCAGGTTGGCTTTATAGGCAATGCCATGGCCGGCCAGCGCCCAGCGCCGAACGATTTCGCCGTCATCGCTGAGGTAGCCGCCGCTGACTTCGACCTCCTGCAGCAGTGTGCCCTGGCGGAAATACCAGGTGCTATTGGCCTGCCCGCGGCGCATGTAGCGCAGCGTACTGTGCTGCGCCAAATCTGCAGGCACCTGCGGTGCACCGTAGCGCGCCAGGTAGTCGGGGCTGGCGCAGACGATGCGCTGGTGGCCGGGCACCACCGGCAGCGCCACCAGGCTGGAATTCCTCGGCACGCCAAAGCGCAGGGCGATATCGACGGTGTCGCGAAACAAATCGGCATTGCTGTCGTTGAGTAACAATTGCAGGCGGATGTTCGGATGCTCGAGCTTGAACTCATCCAGCCAGCCCAGCAGCACATTGCGGCCAAAGTCCGAGGGAGCGGCCAATTGCAATAAACCACTGAGGCTTTGGCCTTGTTGCTTGATGGCATGTTCGCCTTCGGACAGGGCTTCCAGCGCCACTCGCACACTGTCCAGATAACGCCGGCCTTCTTCGGTCAGGCGCATGCTGCGGGTGGAGCGGGCAAGCAGGCGGATGCCGAGCCGGGTTTCAAGACGCTTGAGGGCAATACTGGCCGCTGCTGGGGTAAGGCCGAGGCTACGGGCGGCAGCGGTCAGGCTACCGGTGTCGGCGCTGCGCACAAAGACTTCAAGGTCGAGAATCGAGCCCATTGATAAAAATCCTTTAAAGATCTTGTCGTTTTACCCGGATTTTTCACCGATTGCCAAGCTGTGAAGATGAAGGCTCACTTTCTTATCCAGGTAGTTTTCACATGGTCTCTTCTCTGAGCGGTAAAACCGTCATCGTTATTGGCGGCAGCAGCGGTATCGGCGCGGCAGTGGCCCAGGCGGCCATCGCTCGCGGCGCGCACGTGGTGCTGGCCGGGCGTCGCTTGACCTCCGGCATCGAGAACGGCGTACGCAGCGAACCGGTGGACGTCACCGATAGCGCGTCGTTGCAGCGATTGTTCGAAACGGTGGGGCATTTTGACCACCTGGTCTACACCTCGGGCCCTTCGGTGCGGGCCAAGCCCCTGATCGAAACCGACCTTGACGAAGCCCAGGAAAATTTCGATGTGAAACTCTGGGGCGCGCTGCGTGCGATTCAACAGGCGCTGCCGTTCCTGAATGAACACGGCAGCATCAGCCTGACTTCCGGTCAGTTGGGGCGCAAGCTGGCACCGGGGCAGTTCATCAAGACCGGCATCAACGCTGCGACCGAAGCATTGGGCAAGCAACTGGCCAAGGAACTGGCGCCACGTCGAGTCAATGTCATCAGCCCGGGCGTGATTGACACCCCGGCCTATGCCGGGTTGGCGCAAGAGCAGCGCGTGGCGATGTTTGCCAACGCAGGCGGGGCATTGCCGGTTGGCCGGGTAGGGCAGGCTGAAGACGTGGCGGCGGGGTATGTGCTGGCCATGGAGAACAGCTTTATAACGGGAAGCATCATCGACATCGACGGCGGCGGGCAGCTGTAACCGCCCACCGCCGGTGCCCTTTGGTTAATGACGGGCCTTGTCCAGTGTAAACGTCCCTATGGCAGTAAACTCAGGCCCGTCATTTCTTCGAAAGGAACAGGCAAACTCACCCGAGCCATGCTCGTCAGTGACTTCTTCGTTCAGTTTCAGCACCCCAGCATGGGCTGTCACCGTCCCATAAGTGTCGAGTCGTTGAAACTGAACGCGGACGTCATTATTGCCGGCCAGGTCATGGATCAATCCCTTCGCGTCGTTATAGACCACGATGGCAAAAATATTCCGAGTCCGCGGCAAGCCGTCATCGTAATAGTCGCCCATGAAGATTCGGCGATCCGGGCGGTGGCCCCCGAAGTCGGAGCTATCAATCCGCAGGTCGGTTTTGAACGAGTAAGAACCCGGTAGCGGCCCACCCTCGAAAGTCAGGTCCAGTTCACCCTTGGCCGGATACTGGGCGCTGTGAACCATTGACACGCCTGTCAGGTCGACATCACCTTTTGTCAGCGTTATTTGTTTATCGCTACCAAACTGCGCTTTACCCGAGAAAGACGCCTGCATCCGTTCACCGTCGAATGACACTGTTATCTCCCCAGCAGTTGCCCAATAGGGAGAAATGCCCGAGTTTTCATACGCAGAAAAGAGCAACCTGGCGTGCCCATCGGCAAAGCTATAGCTGTGTTCGGTCCCGTCACTCGGTAGCTCAGCGGGAAGATAAATATCAATGCCATAAAAATGGTTGGGCTCTGGAGAGAGACGTTTTGTCGCCACCAAATGCCATATTCCATTTGGCTCCTGGTACATATCCATTTTATCCGCGTCACCTTGGAAGGTCAGGTTGTGCGCGCCTGCTACTGTGACTGTTAACTTACCTTGGGTGCCCTGTGCTGTTTTACTGATCATCTCGATAGCCCTTCAAGAAGTGAAATGAATTCACAGTGAAGGCTAAATGCGATCCAAAAATTTGAATACTGTCAAAAGTGACAGGTATAAAAAGCAAGCCTTTAATTCCATTCAAGGCAGCGTGTGCCGACGCAAACACCCTCACGCCTTCCAAGAGCATCTGCGCCGTCCCATGGAGGTTAAACCTTGAGCGCACGCGTCATCCGCAAAGCCAACATACTCCCACCCACAATCACCGCCGCCAGCAGGTACAACGCCACATCGGTTGAACCAGTGGCATCTTTCACAAAACCGACGATATACGGGCTGAGAAACCCCGCCATCTGCCCCATGGAGTTGATCAACGCCAAGCCACCCGCTGCGGCACCGGCACTGAGCATGGCGGTGGGCACCGGCCAGAACATTGGCAGGCCGGTAAGTGCACCCATGGTGGCGATGGTCAAGCCAAGGATGGCGATGGCCGGGGTGGTGGCGAAGTTAACCGCAATCACCAGGCCGATGGCGCCCATCAGCATCGGCACTACCAAGTGCCAGCGGCGTTCCTTGCGCAAGTCAGCGGAGCGGCCCACCAGCAGCATGAACACCGCCGCCAGCAAATAGGGGATCGCGCTGAGCCAGCCAATCACCAGGTTGTCGCTGAACCCCAGGTTCTTGATGATCGAAGGCAGCCAGAAGTTGATCGCATACACGCCGCTCTGGATGCAGAAGTAGATCAGGCCGAACGCCCAGATCGCCGGGTTCTTGAAGACTTCGGCCAGCGAATCGCTGGTGGTTGCGGGCTTGTTCGCCAGGTCCGTGGCCTGGTCGGCTTCCAACACTGCGCGCTCATGGGGCTTGAGCCACTTGGTATTGGCGAAGCTGTCACTGAGCAGAAAGTAGGCGAGGGCGCCGAGGATCACAGTCGGGATGCCCTGCAGCAGGAACATCCACTGCCAGCCCGCCAGGCCACCTTGGCCGGCTGCGAAGTGGTTGAGGATCCACCCAGAGAACGGGCTGCCGAGCAAGCCGGACACCGGGATTGCCGACATGAACAGCGCCATGATCCGCCCACGGCGGAAGGTCGGGAACCACTGCGAGAGGTACAGCACCACGCCGGGGAAGAAGCCGGCTTCAGCGGCACCGGTAAACAGGCGTAAGGTGTAGAAATGCGTCGGCGTGGTCACAAACAGCAAGCAGGTAGACAGCGTCCCCCACACGATCATCATCAACGCGATCCAGCGCCGTGGGCCGAACCGGGTGAGTGCCAGGTTGCTCGGCACGCCGCACAGCACGTAGCCGATAAAGAAAATCCCGGCGCCCAGGCCGTACACGGTTTCGCTGAACTTCAACGCATCGAGCATCTGCAGCTTGGCAAAGCCAACGTTTACCCGGTCGAGGTAATTGAACAGGTAGCAGATAAAGATGAAGGGGATCAGGCGCAGGGTGATGCGCTTGTAGATGGCGTTTTTATCGTCATCGCTGGCCAGTGCTGCAGTGGCGCTCTGTGGCATGGGATTCTCTCTTTATTATGATTTTTCGCGGCGCGAGGGTAACGTTGACCGCCCCAACAGTCTCGGCGACGTAATGGGCGACTGTCTTTGTGCCGGCGCACAGCGAAGCCGCCTTTGCGCTGTGCCGGTGAACAACCCGTCTTTTCAGGAAATTAGCCCCATGTTCGAGTTGGATCATGACTTGGCGCAGGAGATTGTCGATCGCACCATGGCAATCCTGCCGTATAACGTCAACGTCATGGACAGCCAGGGCCTGATCCTCGGCAGCGGTGAGCCGGAGCGTATCAATACTCGTCACGAAGGGGCGCAGTTGGTCCTGGCCAATGGCCGGGTGGTGGAAATCGACGGGCAGACCGCCAAGCATCTCAAGGGCGTGCAACCGGGCATTAACCTGCCGCTTATGCACGATCAGCGGCTGATCGGCGTGCTGGGCATTACCGGCGAACCCGATGGCCTGCGCACCTATGCCGAACTGGTGCGTATGACGGCTGAAATGTTGGTCAGCCACCGCCATCAGCAAGCTGAGCAGCAATGGCGACGCCAGCGTTGCGATGATTTGCTGGCCTTGCTGCTGGCCGACAATGGCGACTCCCCCCGCCTGGTGGACGAAGCCCGGCAACTGGGCCTCAAACCGCATCTGGCGCGCACGCCATACCTGTTCGAACTGGGCCCGGGCCAATCGGCAGAAGCCTTGAGTGCCTGGCTTACCAGCCGCTATCCCGACAGTTGGTGCGTCAGCCCTGCGCAGTTCTCCCTGCTGTGGTGCCGGCCTGCCGCTATGCAGGTCGATAATCCGCGTTTGCTGGAAAAGCTCGACGGCCTGGGTTGGAATATCCTGCGTGTTGCGGTTGGCGGGCAAGCGGATGGCTTGCCAGGGCTGCGCCGCTGTTACCGCAGGGTCAGTGATCTACTTGCCTATGGCCGCGATCTCCTGCCGCAAACACGCCTATTGACCCTCACCCGTTATCGTCTGCCGGTCATGCTCTGGCGTCATCGCAACGACGACGCGCTGGACGAGTTGCTCAACCCATTGCGCAAGGTGCTGGCCAAGGATAGCAATGGGCAACTGCTGGCGACCTTGCGCAGTTGGTGCGAGCACGACGGGCAAAGCCAGGCGTGTGCCGATGCCTTGGGCATCCACCGCAACAGCTTGCGTTACCGCATGGAGCGTATTGCCGAACTCAGCGGCGTCGACCCGCTGACCCTCGACGGTATGCTTACCTTATACCTGGGCGTGCAGTTGTTGCCTCAGCCTCTGGAGGCGCAGGCTTTGTAGAAATGACCAACAAACCCCACCTGCACTTGTGCATCGGACCGGCGTCATTGCCCAGGCCAACTGGCAGCATGGGCATTATAAAAACCGGAGAAAGCCCATCATGAAGATCATCATCGCCCCCGACTCGTTCAAGGACAGCCTCAGTGCCGCAGGCACGGCCCAGGCCATTGCCGAAGGGTTGGCCCAGGTCTGGCCGGATGCGCAGTTGGTCGAATGCCCGATGGCCGATGGCGGTGAGGGCACGGTGGATGCGGTACTTGCCGCGTGCAATGGCCAGTTGCGCCGGCAAACCGTGCGAGGCCCACTGGGAGACGAAGTCGAGGCGCGTTGGGGCTGGTTGGCCGACAGCCATACCGCAATTATCGAGATGGCCGAGGCCAGTGGTTTGCAACTGGTCGCGCCCGGCCAGCGCGACGCGTGTTCGACGACAACATATGGCACCGGGGAGTTGATCTGCGCCGCCCTGGATGCGGGGGCGCAGCGTATTATCCTGGCGATTGGCGGCAGTGCTACCAACGATGGCGGGGCTGGTGCGATGCAGGCCCTGGGTGTGCAACTTTTTGACGCAGAAAGTCAGCCGCTGTCCCCAGGTGGGCTGGCGTTGGCGCGCCTGGCGCGTATTAGCCTTGAAACGCTCGACCCGCGTTTGGCGCAGGTGCGTTTTGAGATCGCTGCTGACGTCAATAACCCCCTGTGCGGTCCTCACGGTGCCTCAGCGATTTTCGGCCCGCAGAAAGGTGCGAGTCCCGAGCAGGTGGCACAACTGGACGCCGCCCTTGACCATTTCGCCCACCACTGCGCCCAGGTGCTGCCCAAGGATGTGCGCGACGAACCCGGCAGTGGTGCTGCCGGTGGTCTGGGCTTCGCCGCCAAGGCATTCCTCGGTGCGCAATTTCGTCCGGGCGTGGAGGTGGTCGCCGAACTGGTCGGCCTCGAAGACGCCGTACGCGGCGCCGACCTGGTCATCACCGGCGAAGGCCGCTTCGACGCTCAGACCCTGCGCGGCAAGACCCCGTTCGGGGTTGCGCGCATCGCCAGCCAGCACGGCGTACCGGTCATTGTGATCGCAGGCACCTTGGGCGACGGTTACGAGCAGATGTATGCCCACGGTGTGGATGCAGCATTTGCCCTACCGTCGGGACCAATGAGCCTGGAACAAGCCTGCAGCGAGGCGCCACGCCTGTTGCGCGAGCGCGCCGCGGATATTGCGCGGGTGTGGCGCCTTGCTGCTAATCGCTGACCCCCTGCGCCAACCGCTCCACCCACTGCTCCTGAAACGCTTGCAGCGCCGCACCGGGTTGCTGCAATTGCACAAACTCCAGCATTGGGTCTTGCACCGCGGTGCGCACGCCGCTTAATTCCTCCAGAGTCGCCAACCCGCAAAACGGTACGTAGGCTTCGCTGTAACCGCCTTCATGCACCAGCACCAGACGGCCCTGGCACAAACGCTCGGCTGCCTCGCGCAGGCTGCGGGTCATCAGCCGGAACGATTCGCTGTGCAGCAACATGCGCGCCAGTGGGTCGACGGCATTGGCGTCATAGCCGCAGGCGATGATGATCAACTCTGGCTCGAAACGCTCCAGGGCGGGCAGCACAATGCGTTCCATCGTATGCGCATAGGTTGCGTGACCACTGCCCGGCGGCAGCGGGATATTGATGTTGGCGCCCAGGCCGGCACCCCGGCCACGATCCCGTTCGCCGCTGTAGCCCGGTGGGTAGCAAGCGTCCTGGTGCAGTGAAACCGTCAACACATCGGCGCGCTCCTCGAAGATTGATTGCGTGCCGTTACCGTGGTGCACGTCCCAGTCGATCACAGCGACTTTGCCGAGCCCGTTATGGACCTTAGCCGCTTCGATGGCAATGGCAATATTGGCGAGAAAGCAGAAGCCCATGGCGCTGTCTGCCAGGCAGTGATGCCCAGGCGGCCGAGACAGGGAATAGGCATTGTGCGCCTGCCCCTTGAGCACCGTGTCTACGGCGGCGATGGTCAAGCCCGCAGACAGTTTCGCGATCTCGTAGCTGCCCGGCCCAATCGGCGCCTGCGGGCCGAGCTCGCCGCCGCCAGCATCGCTCAGGGCCTTGAAGCGTTGCAGATAAGCGCTGCTGTGCACCCGTAGCAGGTCTGCTTCACTGGCCGGCGGTGCGCTAAGCAGGTGCAGATGACGCGTCAATCCAGACACATCCAACAAGCTTTTCAAGCGGCGTTTGGTCTCCGGGGATTCGGCATGACCGCTGCCAGCCGGCGGTTGTACCCAGCCGCCTACGGGTAATGTCAGCGCGTGCGCACCTGCGCTGTGCCACAGGCTCATTTCATCGAAGAAAAATGCGGTGGTTCGGTTCATACCGGCTCCAGTTCGGTGAGGTGGTTGGGACGGCTGGTGAGGATCATCACAAGGGAAAGCAACGTGATGACGGCAGCGCCCAGCAGCAGGAGGGTGAACCCGCCGCTGGCCTCGATCAGGCGGCCGGCAATCGCCGGGCCGATGGCCAGGCCACCGCCGATCACCAGGTTGGAGGCGTTCATGAGTTTGCCGCTGTGATCAAGATCAGCCAGGCAGGCCAGCACCAACGGCAGGATGAACGTCCAGGTGAACTTGAACAGCAGCGCCGCCAGGGCAAAACGCAGCAGCGCTGGCTCGCCGAGCAAAAGCAGCACAGCCGTCGCCATCAGCGCATAACCCCCGAGCAACAGCATTGCTCGGGGCAGTCGCCTGCCAATCAGCGACGCGCTCGCGGCGCCGGCAATGCCCATTACGGTTGCGATGGCGAGTACCTCGCCACTGTGTTGTGGGGAAATCCCGACACGGGCGCCCAAGGCACCGATAAAGGTCCAGACACCGCCCAGGCTGATGTAAAAGGCCAGGACTGCGCCGACCCCCAGCACGGCTTTCCAGCGTGAGCCAGGCAATGAAGGGCCGCGGTTTGCCGGTGCCGTGGCATTGCCAGCGGGAAACGCCCGGGCCAGAGGCAGCAACAGGGTCATCAAGCCCGCCAGGATCAGGTAGCAGGCGTTCAGTCCAAACCGCTCGAACAAGCCCGGCAGTACGATCAGCCCGAGTGCACCGACGACTAATTGGCCCATCACCCACAGCCCGTAGACACGGCTGGGATTGGCGGTAGTGGCGGCGCTGGCCAGGCAGAGGATCATCAATGAGCCGCCGGCCAGGGCGCTGGCACAGCGCAGCGCCAGTAACGCTGCATAGGTTTCGGCGTGCATCGACAACAGATTGGCCACGATAAATAGCAGCGCTGCAATCAGGGCCGCGGCGCGCCAGTCAACCCGCTTGAGCCACCACCAGGCAGGCAAGGTCGCCAGGCTCATCGCGCCCAGCTCCACGGAAAACAAATCGCCGATGCGTGCCGGGCTCAGTTGCCATTCGCTGGCCAACTGCGCGGCCACGGCGGGTGCGGTCATCAGGATGGTTGGGGTGATGGCGGCAAACAGCACGATTGCCGCCAGCCGTGCCTTTGCCGCAGCGGGTTGAGTAGGCATTTTCAAACTCCAGGAATGGGGATCAGAACACATGGACCAGACGCAGCAATGCCTCGGTCCCGGCATAGCCGTTGGAGGCAGCGACGTTTTGCGAAAGGCTGACCATCAGTTGGTTCTGGGTGTCGAGCCAATGCCCCAGTTCCAGGCCCAGTTGCGTGTAGCGTTTGTGGGTATCGTCGATACGGCGATTGTTGATGCGCAGCGCACCACCATCCGCCTGGATCAGGCGCAGTGCCCCGTAAGTGGCGGCGCTGAAGTCATAGGACGCGAAGGCTTGCAGGCGGTACAGCGGGGCTTGCTTGAGTTCGCTGCCAAAATAGTCGTCATTCTTGGCGTAAAGCTGAGCTTCGAGGTTAGCTTCCAGCACCCAGTTATCGCCGATGCCCTGGGTGTAGTTGTAGACAAAGGTGGCGCCCCAACGGTTGGCACCCGGGGACACATCCGGGTTCTGGCTGTGGTACTCACCTAGCGGCACGCTGATCAGGCTCAACAGGCCGCTGTAGGTGCGCGATGCCGGGTCGTTGATGAAAAACAGCGTGCCGCCCACTTGTGGATCGCCCAGGCCGCGCTCGCGGGTGCGCTGCTCAGTGCCGGGCAAGCGCGCCGTAATGTCGGCAAATGGCAGGATGAACTGCGGCGTACACAGCGTGCCGCAGGCGTCGGTGAAATACACCTGGCGGTAGGCCAGGGCGTTGACCTTGAGGTCGGCCTTGCCGGTGCTGTCGGCGGGCCCATGGAAATCGCCGGCACGGGTGGCGGGCAGGTACACCACCCCCAGGCTGGTGCCCGCCGGTGCGCCAAAAAAGTCCCGGGCGTTAAGGTCGGCAGCCTGGCTGTCGAGGCTGAGCAGCGTGCCGCCAAGCAGCACTGTGATCTTGCATAGAGGTGAATGAATCATGGCAAGGCATCTCTTGTAAGCGGCAGCCAAAAAACGGGCAACAGCTGCCCGCGACCGTGAAAACGAGCGTGGCAAAGTCTTAAGTTGAAAGGGCGAGGATCAGTCGGGTGGGGCGTGCACCAAGTGCGCTATACGCGCCTTGTCGTTGACCCCCAGCTTGGTGTAAATGGCGCGCAGATGGTGACGTACCGTATTGGGTGAAAGGCCAAGGTCGCGGGCCACTTGCTTATAAGTCTTGCCCTCGCCAAACCCCTGGGCCACGTCGTTCTCTCGCGGGCTCAACTGGGGCAGTGCACGGTTGAGGCGCGCCGCCAGCAGCAACTGGTCGCCCACTGCCGAAACCTGGATGTGAATGTGCTTGCCGGCATGGCCGCGTTCATCCAGTTGTACCGGCAGGGTAGGGCCGCTCCAGCGCGGCCACTCACTGAGCAAAATGTCGATAAAGCCGCGCTCGGCGCATTGCAATACGCCTCGAGGGTCGCATACAGCCAAGGCGAGGTTGCGTGGGCTGGTCAGGGTTTCACGCATGGCCACCAGCGTGCGGATCTGGTTCGCGGACACTGCCGCCACCAGATGCAACATCAGATTATTGAGCAGCAGGCAGTCATGGGTGTTGAACCTGGGCGCACCGGGTTTGCGGTATAGCGTCAGGTGGTCGCTGAGGTGGGTTTGCGGGTCGATATGGATCACGCACAGCAATTGGCCCAGGCCGTGGCGCTGCCCCAGCCAATTCAAGGCGCTGCCATTGGCCGGGTCGCGCATGTCGATGATCACGGCCTGGCCGGGTGTTGCATGCACTCGGCCGACGGTCACGTCCAGATGGCGGACCGACTGCCAGTCCGCCAGGTAGTGTGGTGGCAAATGGTACAGGTAGCTGTTGTGCTCTTCCGGCACACCGTCAATCACCGCCGCGCGCCCCCACCAGGCACTGTCAAATGCCAGCAACTGGCTCAGCCGTGCCAGAGCATGGTGCTGGAAATGTTCGATGTCTTGATGTTGGGCCAGGCGCTGCAGATCCAGGGCCAGGGTACTGAAGGCCTGCAACAGGCCATTGGGATCAAGGCGACTCATAGGTATTCCTCTGTGGGACTTTTTTTGTTGTTCTCGTCACAGGGTGAAGGCCGGGGCCTGGGTTCAGGGGGCAGGGCCTGGGTTGAGTATCGATGTTGCACGGCTGGACTGCCATCGTTCAGATGCAGGATGGCGCTGGTTGATGTGTGGGAAAACGCCGGGCTCGTCAGGCGGCTGACTTTGCCCCTACACTGGTCCGCCATTGGTCTTTCAAAGGATGAAACGCAATGCACACACCTGAGCCCCATATCGTGATCCAGCGCTTTACCGAGGCCCACCTTGAGGGCGTCGCCGCGCTCTACAACGAACCGGCGGTCTGCCGTCAGGTGCTGCAAATGCCTTTCCAATCGGTGGAAGCCTGGCGCAAGCGTTTGGTGATGGATAACGAGCGGCGCTTGCAACTGGTGGCAGTACATGGCGGTGAAGTGGTTGGCCAACTGGGCCTGGAACAGTACCTGCGCGTGCGTCAGAGCCATGTCGGTTCATTCGGCATGGGCGTGGCGACTGCCTGGCAGGGCAAGGGCGTCGGCTCGCGGCTGTTGACCGCCGCGCTGGACGTCGCCGACAACTGGATGAACCTGCACCGCGTGGAACTGACGGTGTATGCCGACAACGAAGCCGCGCATCACCTGTATCGCAAGTTCGGCTTCGAAGTGGAGGGCCGGTTGCGCGATTACGCCCTGCGTGACGGTGCGTTTGTCGACACCCTGAGCATGGCGCGCCTGCGCAAGTCGGCTTAATCCGCTAGAGCAAACGCCACCGCAGCCTGCGCATGCAGCGCGGTGGTATCCAGCAGCGGCAGGGCGCTGTGTTCGGGCTGGATCAACAGGCAGATTTCCGTGCAGCCGAGGATGACCGCCTGGGCGCCGCGCGCGGCGAGCGCCCGGATCACCCGCTGATACACCTGGCGCGAAGCGTCGCTGATGACTCCCACGCACAACTCTTCATAAATGATTCGGTGCACTTGCTTGCGCTCCTCCGCGTCCGGTATCAGCACGGTCAGGCCCTGGGCGGCGAGGCGGGATTTGAGGAAGTCCTGTTCCATAGTAAACGCGGTACCGAGCAGACCCACCGTCAAGGTTCCGGCCTCAAGGGCTGCGGCCGCCGTGGCGTCGGCAATATGCAGGAATGGAATCGACACCGCCGCCTCAATACGCGGCGCCACCAGGTGCATGGTATTGGTACACAGCACCACGCACTCGGCGCCCCCTGCCTGCAAACGGCGCGCGGCGTCCTCCAGGATCAGCGCGGTATCGTCCCAGCGCCCGGCGTGCTGGGCCTGCTCCACCGGGCCGAAGTCCACGCTGTACAGCAAAATCTGCGCGCTACGCAAAGGGCCAAGCTGGTCACGTACGCGCTGGTTGATGAGGCGGTAATACTCGGCGCTGGATTCCCAACTCATGCCGCCGATAAGGCCGATGGTGCGCATGCAATGCTCCGGACAAGGGGGTAGGGCACCACCTTACTCATCGACGGTGGGTTCGTCATACGCAGTTGCCGACAAAATCACCGGAGCAGTTTTTAACCCATACGGTAATGCTCTGCATCTGCCATGATCAGGCTTGGCAACCTGGCTCACCCAAGGAAATCCGCAATGGACGATGTACAGCAACTGGGCGAGATGCTTCGTCATTACGCCGATAGCGAAGCACACAAACAACAGCAGTTCGACCTGCAATCAGCACGTTGGGCGCAGAAGCTTGGCGAGCTGTTCGGCCAGATTGAACAGTGGCTGGAGCCGGTAAAAACCGTAGGTTTGCTGGAGGTTCAGCGTGAGGCTTACACCGCCAGCAGCCCGAGCGTGCCGGTGGAGAGTTCACCCTTCAAGAGCGAAAAACTCAGTGTGCACATCACTGGCAAAAGCGTGGAGTTCGTGCCGGATGTGATGGGCGTCGGTGGTTTGATTTCAGTATCGGTGATGGGCCTCACCGCCGCTCGCCACGGCAGTGTGTCGCTGGTCCTGCCGGTGGATAAGCACGACTGGCTGTGGAAGAAAACCAACGGCCTGAAAGACCCGGACACCTTCGGTTTCGACGCCAACTTCCTGGCCACTCAGCTACAGAGCCTGATCCCGCGCGAACGCGCATGATCGGCACAGAAAAAAACAGGCTCTGCATTTAATCAGGTGCATTGCCCAAGTATTGGCTATACCTAAAACTCATTCTTACGATGATGGTCGCCAGGGAGTTCAACAATGAAATTAAGGCTCATGATCAGCACACTGTGCGTCGCCTCGCTCGGCATGGCAGGCTGTGCCAGCAAGGTGCCGCAACCAGATGAGTATTCAGGGTTTCTCTCCAATTACAGCCAGCTCAAGGAAGCCAAGTCGCCCTCCGGGGCAGAGGTGATGCGCTGGGTCGATCCGCAGTTGGACTTGAGCCGCTACACCGCGGCGTACATCGAGCCTACCCAGTTCTATCCCAAACCCCAGGCCACCGCAAAGATTCCGGACAGCACCCTGCGGGGCATCAGCGACTATTACAACCAGGCGCTCAGGCGTGAACTGGCCAAGTCACTGCCCCTGGCCAATGCTCCAGGCCCAGGCGTGATCGTGGTGCGTGCGGCGATTACCGCCGTGAGCAGCAAGACCGAAAGCCTCAAGCCCTATGAGTTTATCCCCGTGGCGCTGGTGGCCGCAGCAGTCAGCACCGGCACGGGCATCCGCGATCAGGAGACCACGCTGGGCACTGAGGCGCAGTTCCTCGACGGAGGCACGAACAAAGTGGTGGCTCAGGTGGTACGCAAAGGCACCGGCAAGCCATTGGCCAATGACTCACAGGTGCTCAAGGCCGACGACGTGAAAGTCGTCATTGATGGCTGGGCGTCGGACCTGCATCAGTCCTACGTGAAGCTCAAAAAACATTGAGCCTCGGCAAGCCCAGGTGCTATTTCAGCGGTGTCAACGGGGGCAGCTTCCATTGACCGTTACCCACCTCGGGCTTGGGCAGGTAAATACGCAGGATCGCATAGAACGGACCGGGCGGGGCCGGCAGCCAATTGCTCTGTTCGGCCTTCGGTGGCTCGTGGTGTTGCAGCGCCAGGGTGAGGCCACCGTCGGCGTCACGCTGGAGGGTCGATAACATCCGCGAGTTGATCAGATAGCGTTTCTTGTGGTTAGGCACCAGCATTTTTGTCTTGGCGTCGTACAGGGTCAGCGACCAGAACGCATCGGTCGGTGGCAGCTGGTCCTTGGCAAAATGCACGGTGTAGCTGTGGCGTGCGCCGTTGGCCGGCTTACCCTCACTGTCGACGTCGTAGGTCAGGTGAGCCGCTTCGTCGCTGGAGTGACCGAAAATGCCTAACTCGGCACCGGCGTAGCGATACAGGTAGTTGTTTTGCAGGCGGTCGCGGCTACCGAACAGATCAGCCTGGGCAACCTGATGAGTGTCGAGTTTGTCCTTTTTGAACGCGGCAAATTCGGCCCGGCCATCGGCGATGCCTTCTTCCAGGGCCTTGCGCTGTTCTGCTGTCAATTGGTTGACCTTGAACGGCGCACCCGGCGCTATGCCGATTTTGGCAAAGCGCGCCAGCAGGTCTTTTTCGCTGTCCTGTGGGGCGGCGAAGGCCAGCATGAAGTTCAGGTAGCGAAACAGTTGCGGGCCTTCGGTCATGGTCGCCGTCGGCTTGGGCCATTCGATCTTCGGCACCTTGGCCGGGGCAGGCTGCTTCACATAGCTGCTCAGGGGCTGCACTTTATAGCCGCTCTGGATTTGCTTGACCTTGCCCATGTCCTTGTCATCGAACAGCTGCGTGCGGTATAGGGCGTAGGCGATGTTGCTTTCGCTGTAGACCACTCGGTCGATGTCCACCGGTTGCTGACCTTTCCAGTCAGGCCCGGCAATCATGTAGTGACCGCCGTTGTTACCGGTGCTGCGGGTGCCCAGATAAGCAATGTTCTGGGAATAGAGGTCGATCAACTGCACCGAGTAGTAGCGCTCGTCTTCAATCCTGGGCAGGGTCAGTACCAGAGGCTCTTTGCGCAGATCCATCCACACGAATGAGTAGGGTGTGTCCGCGTTCGGGCTAGGGAGCGCGGTGTCCTTGGGGGTCAGTACCTGCGCGGTATTACCGATATGGTTGAACGGCGCCTTGAAGTGGGCGCCGCCCTTGTCAACGGCCTGGGTGTAGAGCGTCTTGTACATTTGCACCACCGGGAAACCGTACAGGTAGGCTTCCTTGGCGATTGCCCGGGCTTCACTCGGGCTGGCGGTGAAGTCAGCCCAGGCGCCGGTACTCATAAATATCGAGAGGCTCGCCAACAGCAGGCGCGTCGGTTTTCCAATCATGTTGTTGCGTCCTTCCTGAGTTCTGTCTAAGAGCGTGAGGTGAAGGCGCAGAGTTTCCAGTTTTATTGGCTGAACGTCACGTTAATCCCTTCGCCGACGCGGACAGATCCTAAAGGAGGTGTCAGGCTGGAAGCATTGATTTGACTTTGTCACGTAGTTGGTCGATGGAAAATGGCTTGGCGATCACCTGCATGCCGGACGTCGCATCAATATTTTCGGCATAGCCACTGGCAAATAGAATAGGCAGGGTGGGGCGCAGTTCGCGGACCTTGGTCGCCAGCTCCCTGCCATTCATGTCTGGCAGGCCGACGTCGGTCATCATCAGGTCGATCACCTGGCTAGTGTCCTGCACCATAGAGAGTGCCTCTTCGGCGTCAGCGGCCTCAAGCACCTTGAACTCCAACTCTTCGAGTACATCGACGATCAGCATGCGCACGATGGCATCGTCTTCGACTACAAGGATGGTGGATGCTTCAGCGGACATAAGGGAGATTCCTGAAAAATAAAGGGCGTGTCTTCAACGCTTGAAAGACCATTCTCTAATGAGTCGCGCCGATCTCGGCAAGTTCCGTTGCGGTGGGGCATTGTGAAGGGTATGCGAGCAAATGTCGCGGGAACAAAGGGAAGAACGTCAATGGCACTGCGCAACCATGCCATTGACGCAAGTGATTCAAACGAAGGTCAAAGATTTGCGGTGATCAGCGGATAGGGCTCGTTGTACGGCACGGTGTTGACAAAGCTCTGTTCGTTGAAATAACTGACGTTGAACTCTGGTACGCCGCTGGCAACGTCGACGGGTTTAAGCGTGCCGGCGGCCCATCCACTGTTCAAAGAGACCTCCAGCCCCCGGCGCATTGAGGCCTCATCCGCAAACGTCGCCAACCCGAAGTTGGGGTTGAAGAAAAACCATTCTTTCTCGTTGTTTTTGTTCTGGGTGACGCCTGCGAGCAGCCCATGATCTTTGGTACTGATCGCCAAGAGTGTCGGAGGAGTTGCCTTGCTGAGATTGTCGATAATGTCGGTGTACGGCAATTGGCTGAAAGGTTGCGTACCGTGATACTGACTACTCAGAACCTGATGCATTTGGTTCAGTTGCTTACGAAAAGCCTTTACGTTGGGGTCGTCAGCATTCCCAACTGCTTTCATGAAGTTACTGATGAACTGGTCCCTGCGACCGTGCAGAATCGCCAGCGCCATGGTATTCACGATAGCTGCGCACTCCCCATTAGAAGCCAGGTCCGTTTGGCTGAGGTAGAGGTTTTGCGGCATTGCGTGGGCTTTACCCCCTTGGGCAACTATCTCATTTTGAAAAGCTTTGTAATGTTCAAGGCTAGTGTGCGCCATGCGTTTCTGTATTTCCTTGGCCAATGTGCCTACCGCCTCAGGATCATTGGTCTTCGTGACTGCCAGATCCCTAACCTCCGATTGCTTCATCGTTGGGTGGTAGCCTGGGACATCTTCGACCCGGCCCGAGTTAAAGCCTCGCATGTAGGCAACGCTATCATTTCTCTGGGCGCTCTCTAATGTGTCTCTGAATATCTCGCGACTGGTGGATGGATTGGGCGCGGCGTACCTGGCTATCCAGTCAATAAAGTTACTGTTTATCTGACCATTGGCGGCAACGGTCGCAGGTGTGAAATCAACCAGCGCAGCTCCGTAAGGCTTCTGCGTGATCGGGTCATAGGCGTACCACTTGCCCTCTCGAAACACAGCGCCGCCTTCGACCGTCTGCTCTGTAACCTTGTAGGTGCCGGTTGCGACGATGCCCTCCTGTTTACTGGCGGCTTTAAGCAGGTCATAACTACCGGTTGCGCCTTTGAGCATGTTCACGCATTCGAGCCCCTTGGTCGCAATTTTATGTAGCACGGTCCCAACCCCGGTTATCCCGCCGACCAGACCGCCGAGTACGTTGAGTGAATCAATTGCCATTGCACCGAAGAGCTTTGCTGTCTTCACGGCCCTGGCGCCAGCACTCAAGGTCCGCACGCCCTTGAGCGCGGCATTGCCGGCTTGCGCAGCTTTGCCCACGCCAAACGTGAGGAATCCGAGGATATCGAAGGCCAGGTCAGATACCGCCTCGCCGTAGTTGCCTTGCCGAATGTTGTTAACGGCAGGCCGAAATGGGATCAAATTGAGCAGGAACTCACCCACCTGACTATCGCCCATCCGATCATGCTCGAAGGAAGTAACGCTCTTGGCGTAATTGAGCAACTCCTTGCGGTCGAGGTCCATTTTTTCCAGGTAGAAACTGGCAATCGCATTGGTTCGGCTGGAGTCGAAGCTATTGGGAATCGCATCACTGCCAGGTTTTTCTGCAGAGTCAGGGGCGGGCGAGTTAGTGAAAGGGTGATAAGGCCTTGATATCGCGTGGAGTTGTTCCCCGGCTTTATTGGTTTTTTCTAGGGTGAGCAGGCCAGGGAAATTTGAGATCAGCCCGTTTTTTTTCTCGATACTGCCGGTGCTAGTGTTGATGTGGTAGAGATTTTCCACGCCCTCTCGGGTGGTTTTCACATATAGAGTACGATCACGCTTGACCAACTCTAAGTGGCCATCCTTTGTTTTGCGGTATTCATCGCTGTAGAAGTATTCAAGTTTGCCGAATTCGAAGTTTTTGCGATCTTCCAATGGCTGCTCGCCAATCAGATGTTTGACCATCCCATGGTGGCCTTTCTTTTGTGCCGTTATAGCCTTTTCATATTGGTCCATGAAGTTTGCGGTGATGTCACACTCTTCGGTGCGTGCAAAGCGATTGAATGCAGTGATCGGAAGCCGCTTGTCGTTGGTGATCCATGCGTATTTCTCCCCTAGACGCTCCCCCTCCAGCAGAATATCGAGCATGGAGCGCATTCTCGGGTCACCGCGCAGAGGGCCGTCTCCGGTGTAACGCATGGCCAATACTCGGGCTTCGAAAACCGCCGGATCTACGTCGGGAAACTCGGCTTTCAGGCAGTCAAGCGCCATCTCCGTGCGATTGGGAATAGGCACCTGTATGGAAGAAGAGATATCCGTCAACGATTTCAGATGGTTGTTGTAAGCCACCCTGACCTGTTCGATTTGTGAAGGTGTAGGTTCGCTGTTATGGCGGGACAGCAGGTTTCGGGTTATCCCCCAAAGTATCAAGGCATCGCGCTGGGCCGTTTGAACGGCGTGGGTGTTGGCCGGCAAGGACTCTGCTGCAATCAGCACTTCGGCATACGTCATGCCGGAAACCCGGCCGGGCGTCTGGGCTTCGATTTTGGCGGCGGCGATGGTCAACTGGACCCACAGGGTACTGCCGAACGTCACCCTGGCAGGGATATCCTTGATGAGCAGTTGTGGGGCCGCCCGGGACAACAAGAGGTGCATCACCAGTTTCACGATGTTGGGTGTCGCTCGGTTTTTCTGGATCAGATGAGCACTCAGCTTTTCAAGTACCGATGAGGCGGATTGCCCCCAGTGCTCGGGGGCCGCCAGGTCGAAATCGGTTATTCTGTTGCTGACTTGCCCCCCGCTGATGCTCCAGGGGTCCAGTACGGTGTGAATAGCGGCCAATATATAGTCGTACACACTGGTGCTTGAAGAGACGCCACCCAAGTGCGCTTGCAGGGCTCGTCCCAATTCCTGGGACCTAGGGGCGTCGAGCAACTTCTGCAACGCTGCTTCAGGATTTTGCAGGTCGCTTTGCGTCACCGAACTGCCGTTCAGCAAGTATGTCAACGTACCTTTGTCAACGTCCGGTAGCGGCAGGTCGGATAAGCCAGTGTCGCGGCTGAACATGAACTGGTAGACCTTTTGCTTATCCTGCTCTGACATCGGTATTGGCCAGGACAGTGCTCCACCGAGATTCCCCAGAGGGAACTGCGCGGCTTTTTGCTCCAATACACGGGCCAGCGCCCTGGCGTCATCGATTTGACGTGGCAGATCAAAGCCGAGGTCGGTAATGACGGTAGCCAGCGTCGGCGGCGTAGTTTGTGCCGAGGCGTAGGATGAGTCCGGGTGAGGTTCCAGAGTGGTTCTGTTCAACCAGGACAAAAGCCCGAAATCAATCCAGGTTTTCGGAAGATCAACGTTCATCCTTCTTGAAATACTTCCAGTCACCGAGGGGTCAAGCTTCTGAAGTTGCTCAGCCACTTTCCGCACATTTTCCTGGTCTGCCAGTTGTCTGCGCAGGGTGGCGAGAGGCGGCGCTTGAACTGCTGGAGTGGGTTGGGCATTGGTCGTTGCTGGCGCGCTTGAGGTGCTTTGCGCTTCAAATTCAGCGGCTTTGACGAAGAAAGGGGAGGCGGGGATGTTTACTACAGAAGTCATGCTCATTAGGTCTGCCTTGGCGGGTCAAAAAGGACGCCTTCCAATAGGTCTTCCGTGTTCCTGAGGCGCATTTATGAGTGTCAGAACAAGCGAGGTGCGTTCCGTGCTCTGTTTGAACCTATGTAAATGGGCGAATGAAATAGACCTGATTGCGCACGAAACTCGACATGCATTGAGTAGGCAATCGCTTCGAATCAACGCACAAACATAGCCTTGACCCTTGTTGTTCGGGCAAACTCCCCCTTTTTCGCATTTGGCCAAGGCATCCCCATGACTCCCACGTCGTCCGTCGATGAAAAGAGCTTTCGTACTCTGTTGAGCCGTAACGTGGCCTTACCCTTGGGCGTGGGGGTGCTCAGTGCGGTATTTTTCGTCTGCCTGATTACCTATCTGCTTTCGGTGATCCAGTGGGTGGAGCACACCGATCGGGTCATCAATAACCTCAATGAGACGTCCAAGCTGACAGTTGACCTGGAGACCGGCATGCGCGGTTTTCTGATCTCCGGTGACGAGCATTTTCTCGACCCTTATGAAGTGGCCAAGCCGCGAATCATTGCCGACCTGCGTAATTTGCAAGACCTGGTGGCAGACAACCCCCAGCAGGTCGACCGCCTCAAACGCCTGGAAGCCTTGCAGAACGAGTGGAACACCTACGCCCAGTCGATGATTGATATGCAGCGCCAGAACGGTGACTACCGTGGCGCCGTCAAGGCTGGCCGTGGCAAACGCCTGACGGACGAGATTCGCCGGGAGTACGAAGACGCGGTGGCGATGGAGCAGCAGTTCCGCATCACCCGTAACCAAGAGGTCACCCGCACGACGGTGCTCAGCGTCACCCTGTACCTGGTGTTCGTACTGGGACTGAGTGGGTTTCTTGCTTATATCGGTAGAAAGAATTTAGTTTCACTTTCAGACAGTTACAGTAATAACCTCGCGTCACAACAGAAGATTGCGCGACGCCTCGAACAGCAAGCCTGGCTACGCAATGGCCAGACCGAACTGGCTGAACAGGTGCTTGGCCAACTGACCCTGAACATGCTCGGGCGCAACATCCTGCAGTTCTTCGCTCAGTACATGGGCTCGGCCGTTGCCGCTTTGTATGTGCGCGATGAGCACGGCGGCCTCAAGCGCGTGGCCACTTATGGGTTCTCCCGCGAGCAAGAGCAGCAGGAGCAGTCGATCTATAGCGACGAAGGCATCGTCGGGCAGGCCGCCCAGCTGGATCGCCTGATTCGCCTGGACGATGTGCCGGTGGATTACTTCAAGGTCAGCTCCGGCCTGGGCGAAGGCGCTACCCGCAGCGTGCTGGTGATGCCGACCAGCGATGAAGACCGCGTCAACGGTGTGGTTGAACTGGGCTTCCTGCGTGCGCTGGATGAGCGCGATGTCGAACTGCTGGAACTGATCGCCGGCAATATCGGCACCTCTATCGAAGCCGCCCGCTATCGCCAGCGCTTGCAGGAAGTACTGGCCGAAACCCAACAGCTCAACGAAGAGCTGCAAGTGCAGCAGGAAGAACTCAAGACCGCCAACGAAGAGCTGGAAGAACAGTCGCGTATCCTCAAGGAATCCCAGGCCCACCTGGAAACCCAGCAGGCCGAGCTTGAGCAGACCAACGAGCAACTGGCCGCGCAGACCCAGACCCTGGCCGAGCAGCGCGACGCCATGGATCGCAAGAATATCCAGCTCAACCAGGCCCAACTGGAGCTCGAAGACCGCGCCGATGAGTTGCAACGCTCCAGCAAATACAAGTCCGAGTTCCTCGCCAACATGTCCCACGAGCTGCGCACCCCACTGAACAGCTCGTTGATCCTGGCCAAGTTGCTGGCAGAAAACCCCCAGGAAAACCTCAGCGCCGAGCAGGTCAAGTTTGCCGAGTCGATCTATTCGGCCGGCAACGACTTGCTCAACCTGATCAACGACATTCTGGATATTTCCAAGGTTGAAGCCGGCAAGCTGGAAGTGCGCCCGGAGAACTCCAGTGTGGTACGCCTTGTCGACGGCTTGCGGGGCATGTTCGAGCCGCTGGCGGCAGATCGCAAGCTGGGCTTTGAGGTGGACGTGCAGGAGGGTGCACCGACTTTGCTGTTTACCGACCGGCAGCGTCTGGAGCAGATCCTCAAGAACTTGTTGTCCAACGCCATCAAGTTCACCGAACAGGGTGAGGTCAGCCTGACGGTCTCCAGGGCGCCAGGGGAGGGCATTGCCTTTACCGTGCGCGACTCTGGCATCGGTATCGCCCTGGACCAGCAGGAAAGCATCTTCGAAGCCTTCCGCCAGGCTGATGGCACCACTAATCGCCGTTATGGCGGCACCGGCCTGGGCCTGTCCATTTCCCGCGACCTGGCGGCGTTGCTCGGCGGCTACATCAGCGTGACCAGCGAAACAGGCAAAGGCAGCATTTTCACGCTGGTATTGCCGGAGCAGTACGTGGAGCGTGAGGAAGATGCAGCACCTATCGAGCAACCGCGCCAAGCCGTGGTCGCGCCAAACCCTGCGCCGGTGAAGATTTCTGCGCTGCCAGTCACTGATACCCAGCAGATCCCACGTTTTGCCGATGACCGTGAAAAGGCCCCTTTCAGCACCCGCTGCATCCTGGTGGTGGAAGACGAACCCAACTTCGCGCGCATCCTGTTCGACCTGGCCCATGAGCTGGGCTACCACTGCCTGGTCGCCCACGGCGCCGACGAAGGCTACAGCCTTGCCGAGGAATACATCCCGGACGCGATCCTTCTGGACATGCGCCTGCCAGACCATTCCGGGCTGACCGTGCTGCAGCGTCTCAAAGAGCACGCCAACACCCGCCACATCCCCGTGCACGTGATTTCCGTGGAAGACCGCGTCGAAGCTGCCATGCACATGGGCGCCATCGGCTATGCGGTCAAACCCACCACTCGTGAAGAGCTCAAGGACGTGTTCGCCCGCCTGGAAGCCAAGCTGACCCAGAAGGTCAAGCGCGTGCTCCTGGTAGAGGACGATGATCTGCAACGTGACAGCATTGCCCGCCTGATCGGCGACGATGACATCGAGATCACCGCCGTAGGCTTTGCCCAGGAAGCCCTCGACCTGCTGCGCAACAACATCTACGACTGCATGATCATCGACCTCAAGTTGCCGGATATGCTCGGCAATGAGCTGCTCAAACGCATGGCCACCGAAGACATCTGCTCGTTCCCGCCGGTAATCGTCTATACCGGGCGTAACCTGACCCGCGATGAAGAAGCTGAGCTGCGCAAGTATTCCCGCTCGATCATTATCAAGGGTGCACGCTCACCTGAACGCCTGCTGGATGAAGTCACACTCTTTCTGCACAAAGTCGAATCCCAGCTGTCCCATGACCGCCAGAAGATGCTCAAGACTGCCCGCAGCCGCGACAAGGTCTTCGAGGGGCGCAAGATCCTGCTGGTGGACGATGATGTACGCAATATCTTCGCCCTGACCAGCGCCCTGGAGCACAAGGGCGCCGTAGTGGTTATCGGACGTAACGGACGCGAAGCTATCGACAAGCTCAACGAAGTCGAGGATGTCGACCTGGTATTGATGGACGTCATGATGCCCGAGATGGACGGTTACGAGGCCACGGCCTTGATCCGCCAGGACCCGCGCTGGAAAAAACTGCCGATCATTGCGGTCACGGCCAAGGCCATGAAAGACGATCAGGAACGCTGCCTGGCGGCCGGGTCCAACGACTATCTGGCCAAGCCGATTGACCTGGACCGTCTGTTCTCGCTGATTCGCGTATGGCTACCGAAGATGGAACGTATTTAAGTGGAGCAGTGTTTTTTGGACAAAAGCAGCGACATTGAGCTGCGCCTGTTGATTGAGGCGATTTACCTCAAGTACAGCTACGACTTTCGTGACTACTCCGGTGCGTCGGTCAAACGGCGCGTGGCCCACGCCTTGCGCCAGTTCGACTGCGCGACCATTTCGGCGCTGCAGGAGCGAGTGCTGCACGACCCGGCAGCGTTCATGCAGTTGCTGCAATTCTTGACGATCCCGGTGAGCGAAATGTTTCGCGACCCGTCGCACTTCCTGGCCATCCGCCAGGAAGTGGTACCGCTGCTCAAGACCTACCCGTCGATCAAGATCTGGATCGCCGGCTGCAGCACGGGCGAGGAGGTATACTCCATGGCCATCCTGTTGCGCGAAGAGGGGTTGCTGGAGCGCACGATCATCTACGCCACGGACATCAATCCGGCATCGCTGGAGAAAGCCAAGCAGGGCATCTTCTCCCTTGAGAACGTTCGCGCCTACACAGCCAATTATCAGCAGGCAGGTGGGCAGCGTTCATTTGCCGACTATTACACCGCAGCCTACGATTATGCGATCTTCGACAAGACGCTGCGCGAGAACGTGACCTTCGCCGACCACAGCTTGGCGACCGACAGTGTATTCTCAGAAACACAATTAATTTCATGTCGTAACGTATTGATTTACTTCAATAAAAAGTTGCAGGATCGAGCATTCGGATTGTTTCATGAGTCGCTGTGTCATCGTGGCTTTCTCGTCTTGGGCAGCAAGGAAACCCTGGATTTTTCTGCCTACAGCAAGCAATTCGAACCCTTGGTCAAACAGGAACGGATCTACCGAAAATCATGAGCGAGGCGCATGACCCCCCGATGCGTGGGATTGAAGCTATCGTTGTCGGCGCTTCCGCCGGCGGCGTTGAGGCCTTGCTGAGCATTTTTGGTGAGCTGCCTGTGACCTTCAGCCTGCCGATCATCGCCGTGCTGCACCTGCCGGATGAGCGTCGCAGCCAGTTGGCAGAAGTCTTTGCGCGGCGCCTGAGCATTCCGGTCAAGGAAGCCCGGGACAAAGAGGCGGTCGAGGCGGGCACCTTGTATTTTGCCGGGCCTGGTTATCACTTGTCGGTGGAACATGACCGCAGCCTGTCCCTGAGCCAGGAAGACCGTGTGCACCACTCACGGCCCGCCATCGACTACCTGTTTGCCTCGGCTGCCGATGTGTATGGGCCGCGCCTGCTGGCGATCCTGTTGACCGGCGCCAACCAGGACGGCGCGCAGGGGCTGGCCCACGTCAAGCAATCCGGCGGCACCACCATCGTGCAGGATCCCAAGCAGGCACGGATCGCCGTGATGCCCCTGGCGGCCCTGGCCTTGCATACACCTGACCATATTCTTTCCTTGAGCCAGATCGGCTCATTGCTGGCTTCCCTGGAACCCTTCCCATGTTAAGTACTGTCCAGGCCAAACTGCTGATCGTCGACGATCTGCCGGAAAACCTGCTGGCCCTTGAAGCGCTGATCAAGCGCGAGGATCGCCAGGTCTTCAAGGCATTGAGTGCCGACGAGGCGTTGTCCTTGTTGCTGGAACACGAATTCGCCATGGCGATTCTCGACGTGCAGATGCCCGGCATGAACGGTTTCGAACTGGCCGAACTGATGCGCGGCACCGAAAAGACCAAGAACATTCCCATTGTGTTCGTCAGCGCCGCCGGCCGCGAACTCAACTATGCCTTCAAGGGCTATGAAAGCGGGGCGGTGGACTTCCTGCACAAGCCGCTGGACATCCACGCGGTCAAGAGCAAGGTCAATGTGTTCGTCGACCTGTATCGCCAGAGCAAGGCGATGAAGCTGCAAGTCGAGGAACTAGAGCGCAGCCGCCGCGAGCAGGAGCTGTTGCTCACGCGCCTGCAAGCTACACAGGCCGAGCTGGAGCAGGCGGTGCGTATGCGAGACGACTTCATGTCGATTGTCGCCCACGAAGTGCGTACGCCTCTGAACGGGCTGATTCTGGAGACCCAGCTGCGCAAGATGCACCTGGCCCGTGACAACGCCGCCGCGTTTACCCTGGACAAGATGCATGCGATGGTCGACCGCGATGAGCGGCAGATCAAAAGCCTGATCCGCCTGATCGAAGACATGCTCGATGTGTCGCGCATCCGCACCGGCAAGCTGTCCATACGCCCGGCGCGTTTTGATCTGGCGCAACTGGTGCGCAACCTCGTACATAACTTCGAACCACAGGTCGCCGCTGCCGAGTCGTCGATGCAGTTGGTGGCCGACGAGGCTGTGGAAGGCAACTGGGATGAGTTTCGTATCGAGCAGGTGATTACCAACCTGCTGACCAATGCCCTGCGCTACGGGGCTAAAAGCCCGGTGGATGTGCGGGTGTATACCGAGCATGGCGAGGCGCGCGTTGAAGTACGCGACCGTGGCATTGGTATCAGTGAAGCCAACCAGAAGCGCATTTTTCAGCAGTTCGAACGGGTTTCTGCCAACCATGCCGCCGCTGGCCTGGGCCTGGGGCTGTTTATTTCCGAGCAGATTGTTGCCGCCCATGGCGGCACCATTGAGGTCGAGAGCCAGATAGGCGAGGGCGCCCTGTTTCGGGTGTGCCTGCCCCTTGAGGCGGCTGCGTGAAATCAATCGTCAGCTCAACGCAACCTCTGCGTGACCCCATGGTCGTAACTGCAGCAATTGACCGGACAAAGGCTTCCCATGAGTGAAGATGCGCAAGATGTCGTACTGATCGTCGAGGATGACGAATCCATTATGTTTGTGCTGGGTGAATACCTGGCAGGTTTGGGCTACCGGGTCTTGAAGGCAATCGATGGGGAGCAGGCCTTTGAAATCCTAGCGACCAAGCCGCACCTGGACCTGATGGTCACCGATTATCGCCTGCCTGGCGGGATTTCCGGGGTGCAGATTGCCGAGCCGGCGCTCAAGCTGCGACCGGAATTGAAAGTGATTTTTATCAGCGGCTACCCGCAGGAAATCCTCGACTGCAACAGCCCGATCACGCGCAATGCACCTATCCTCGCCAAGCCGTTTGATTTGGATACGTTGCAAGAGCATATCCAGCGTTTGCTTGCATAAGTACACGTCCTCCACCGCGAGGGAAAATCCTCGCGGATGAGTCCAACATCAGCCGATGGAGTAATAACTTCAGGTTGGGCAACTCTGCTCACCCGGTGAAAGGCTGACTCAAGCAAAAAGGTAGTGGCAACATTCATATCGATCTTGGTTTTTTAAGCGAGGAAAGTGGTAACAATGTCGGATGACATAACGAAAGTATATTTCAGCCTGTCATGACGGCCTTTTGCCAAGGCGGCGTCGAAATATCGTTGCTTTATATATCCTGATCGGAACCTTCTGACAGATTCAGCCCATTAATCTCGTCGGCGATGAGCCACATTCATCACTGACTTTATTAATTTGTCTTTCAGAAGGTTGACCCATGACCCTATCCAATATTTCCTCAAGCAACCGCCTGTCTGATCCGGTAATGAACTCGTACCCGCTTTCTATCGAGGCGCCCATACAACAAGCCCAAGCCACCGGGGAAACTGGCGATAGGCGGCTGTTGGAGCTTTATGCGAGTGCCATACGCCAAGCAACGCAGACAAACACGGGCGATGAAACAATTGACAATATTCCTAATGACTCGCGGTTTGGCGCATGGTGGCAGCAACTGTACAACGCTACCCATAGCCCGGTTTTCCTGGAATGGGCGAAATCGAAGAATATCGATACCTCACAAGCCATCACCATCAACCCTCACAGTGACGTGCTGACCGTTACGATCAATGGCGAACGTACTGAATTGCGCGGTTCGGAACAAGGCCCCGGCTGGCGGGAGGCTACGGGCCCGATCATGGTGGCCGCGAAAGCGTTGGGGTCTTCCACCGTCGACGCGCCAACCCGCCCAGCGCTGGCGCCGTTGATTCTGGTTGCTCGATTTTATGGTGAGGTACTGCTGCCTTACAGAAAAGAAGAAGTGCTCGCCCGAGCCACGCAGCTTGAACATAATCAGGAATTCGATGTGTTGGGAGCTGAGACTTATGTCGATCTTGGCGCTCAATCGCCCGAGATACTGGAACAGCAAAAGCGCGAGCTAGGCGATAGCGCCAACAAATTCGCGTTGCTTGAAAAACTGAAGAAATTCAACCACGTCCATCCTCAGTTCCTTGCCGGGTATCTGGCCGATACACGGGTCTCGGCCCACCCAGACTCATCCTACCGAGAAGACACTCAACAGCCCGACGCCAGTCTGCAAGACCTGCTTCATGCAAACGGCTGGTACGTGCCAAATAATGTGGACGAACTGAAAAATCTGATCCATGTTCTGGGCTCCCCTGCATTGCCTCAAACAACCGACGGAAACTTTGCCGGCGCATTGGCATGGCCCACGCCAATGTCCGCCGAGGACCAGTCTGAACTGGTGCGCATAGTCATTGACAACCAGCCGCCATTGCCTGGCTTGAGCAGCGACGCTCGGCTTGGCAGCGCTGATGTGTTGGGGGCATTGGTAAAGCAGGTCCCCCGCGCCGTACTCGATCAAGGGGATCCAGTCGCCACCGTAGAATGGATCCTCAACAGCGGTGTGGGCCAAAAATTAGGCACGGAGCTGAAAAAGCGAATGGGGGAGGTGGCGCAACACTCCACACCACGGGAAGTATTGTTGACGGTATTGGCTGTGACACTGGACTCACAAAGTCTGGTTGAGGCAAAACCCGATCACATTGCCGGGTTTAATCTCACCGCGCCCGAGTTCAATCACCAGCCCTTGTCCGTCATCAAACAAGGGCTGATCGATCATCTGGTGCAGACCAACAAAACCACACCAGAGGCCGCGCCAGTTGCAGCAATGCTTCTACTGAGTCGTGCCGCACCAGAGCTATGTGTCAAAGACATTCCCGAAGACGTGACCTATCTCTCAGCTAACTGGCTCAAGCTCAAGGCAGCGGTAGGCCGGCTCGAAGCAACCAGCCCGGGTGCCGCGACACGCATGAGCTTTAGCGAAATTGTTAATTTCGACGCTATTGAGCCTATTACAGACCATGAGCAAGAGATTCAAACGCTGACGGCCTTGCCTGGGCTCCGCGAATGGGGCAAAGCTCATGGCAAGCTCTCGATAACAAAGGAGCATACAGCTCAACAGCTGGAAGAAACCCAGAAGGCATTCAGTCAGGAGCAACAGCAGATATTGAGCGCCGCTGACGTATTGACGTCCTCACCCCCGACGCAGCGTTCTATAGCACTGGCCGAGCTCAAGGCGCACTTCGGTGAGGACATGCCGTTTGAAGAAAAGAGTATCCGTAGCCACGTCACTCGGACGGATGGCTACAGGTTAACTCCATCGCTTACATTAGATCCTGAAGGCAGTTATTCATTGCTGGACCTTTATCTGGCGAAGAAGGCAGGGTTGACGGTGGGTTGGTACTCCACCAACCCCAAGATTACTGAAACAGTCATCAATAAACTTTTAACGTTGCCGGATCCGATAACAAAACACAGCGAGGTGTTCGATCAGTACGCCGAGGATTTGTCGCAGGCCTGGAGTACAGTGACAAAAAAGCTTATTTCCAACTTGCCTCTGGAAGACCGCAAAAACATCGAATGGGGCGATTTGGAGTTTTATGAAAAAGGTCAGACAACGCGTACGGAAACAATCGCAGGCCGTGCGGGAACTCTACACTATTCCAACGGTTTTTCACGGCCTAAAGAAGACAGGTCACTGATTATTAAAACCGTTCGTAACGGTGTCGAGACTTACTATGAGTTTGATCCTCAACGCAAGGCGATACGAAAACGAGACGATTGGAAGGACACCTTCCATGAGGGGCCTCAAGGTCCAGAGACTGAAATCCAGTACGGCGGTCTTGGCAAACAATTCACCGTTGATACCATTCGAAAACATCCGGCCTCTGATGACGCCGCCACTAGGCGGGGAGCCCCAGAGAACGAAGATTTCCTACCTGATTCATTTTCCAGTGACCGAAGTAATTTTTTGGGCATGCTGCTCTCTAAAAACATTATAAGATCCTACGGCATGGAGGAGGTGAAGGCCTCCACTCGCGAAGTAACAACGTTTGATCAAGAAAAAGAAAAACAGACGTTTTTTCGTAACCTGATCCTGGGTTTAATCCCCGGAGGGTCTGCCGTGTGGAATTTGGCACACGGCAATTACAAAGATGCAGCTGCGGATATCATTTTTGATATCGTGTTATACGCCGCCACCGCAGGGCTAGGAAAGCCGGTTAGTGGAGCATCTCGTGCGGGGTCAAGCCACTTCGGAAAGTTCCTGACTGCTGGCAAATCGACAGCTGGCGTGGGTAACTTGCTTAGGTCGACAACAAACGGTGGGGGGAAACTGGTATCCACAGGCCGTCAGTGGTTCGGCAGGTTGACAGGATCCTCCGACAGTGTCGACTTACTTAAGCTCTCCAATAGACACGATATTGCAATAGGTACTTATAAACCGCTCAACGGCGAGCCAATATCGAACGTCGCTGCGAAGTTCGATGAGGCGACTGGCAGATGGTCACCTTATGATGTAACCAAAAACAAAGTCTATGGCAAACCCCTGGAAAACTTCACCCCTGAAACCGCCAGGTATTTTGAGGACAGCTTGGGCGTTGCAGATGATGTTGCAGATGGCGTCGGTGAAGTGGTACGCCGCAGAAAAAAAACCAATCACCTGGAAAAAAGCCTGGCCAATGATCGCGCAATACATTTAGGGCGCGAAATCAAGGACTTCAAGGTGCTCGGCGATGGTATTTTTTGCTATGTGGATAAATATAAAGGCGTGGAGAGGCTTAATATCTGTGCCCATGGCGTCAATCCGAACTTTAAACAACTTCTCACTGATGAGCCAATGAGTATGTTTTTTAATGGTAAGAAGAACACGCCCGCTGATCTGCTGGAGCATCTTCGCGCTTCGGGTATTAGCCCTGAAAAGTTCAACAATGTACGCTTGTTGATGTGTCACTCAGCCAATGGTTCTGCCAATTCTTTTGGGAGTCAGTTTGGGAAATTAATAAAGCGTGATGTCAAGGCGTTTCAAGGGCCTGTTCGTGCGTATGTCGTGCCTGAACATGTTGATGCTTTAAAGGCAGATATAAACCTGACAAGTCCCGGAGCTTCAACCGCTGATATTAACCAGAGGATCTACAATCAGCTTCAGCTGAATTTATCTCTTGGCACAAGTAAAACCAGCTCTAAAGGAATTAGCGGCTCTCGGTCTGGAAAGGAAATACCCTTTTATTATCGCCCAGTAAAGTTTAAGGCAAGCTAAAACATGATCAGCCCCTTCGTCACAGCGAAAGGGCTGTCAGTTCTGATAAAGGCCCTTACTCCCGAATCATCTCCCGTACTGTGGCCGTTAATAAATCAAACGTAAACGGCTTGGTGATCAACTGCATCCCTGGGTCCAGGAAACCACCGCGCACCGCTGCGTGTTCGGCATAGCCTGTAATGAACAACACCTTGAGTTCAGGTCGAATTTGCCGGCCGATTTCCGCCAATTGCCGGCCATTCATACCGGGTAACCCGACATCGCTGATCATCAGGTCAATGCGTTGTTCGGACTCAATGATTGGCACCGCCGTATTCGCGTCCTCAGCCTCGATAAACCCATAACCCAGTTCCTTGAGCACGGCGCTGACCAGCACCCGTACTGCGGGGTCATCCTCGACGATCAACACCGTTTCCCCTGCATTGGCAAACGGTAGCAAAGTCGGATTGAGCGGTTCCTGGGCTTGGGGCTCGCCGATAAAACGCGGTAGGAACAAGCTGACCGTGGTGCCTTTGTTGACTTCGCTGTGGATGGTCACATGCCCACGAGACTGGCGAGCGAAGCCATAGATCATTGACAGCCCCAGCCCGGTGCCCTGGCCGATGGGTTTGGTGGTGAAAAACGGATCGAACACACGGCCCATCAAGTGTTGCGGTATGCCGCAACCGTTGTCGCTGACACTCAGCTCTACGTAATCGCCCGGTGTCAGGGAGCCGTAGGCGGCGGTGAAGACACTGTCGAGGTGGCGATTGGTGGTTTCCACCCTGAGCGTGCCCCCCGTGGGCATCGCGTCGCGTGCATTGATTACCAGGTTGAGCAGGGCGCTTTCGAGTTGGTTCGGGTCGGCTTCGGCTGTCCACAACACCTCGCTCAAGCGCATGTCCAAGCTGATACTTTCGTTGATGCTGCGTTGCAGCAACTCGCCCATGGAAATGACCAACTGATTGATCTGCACGGGTTTGGAATCCAGCGATTGTCGACGGGAGAACGCCAACAGTCGGTGGGTAAGGCTGGCCGCACGGTTGGCGGAGGTCACGCCCAGGTCGATCAGGCTGTCCAGGTCATCCAGCTTGCCGCGGGACACGCGCCTGCGCAGCAATTCCAGGCTGCCGATAATGCCGGTGAGCATATTGTTGAAGTCATGGGCGATACCGCCGGTCAACTGGCCGACGGCTTCCATTTTCTGCGATTGGCGCAACGCTTCTTCGTTGTTGCGCAGTTGCGCAGTGCGTTCTTCCACTTGCTGTTCGAGGGTTTCCAGGGTGCGCTGCAAACGCAGTTCGCTCTGGCTCAAGTCGATCAGCCGGTCGCGCGCTTCGTATTGGCGTCGACGACCGCGCAGTGCAGTACTGACCAGACTGATAAGCGTCACAGGATGGAATGGGCGCTCAAGGAACGTGACGTTGCCCAGTAGCCCGCTCAAGTGTGAAGAGCCATTTTGTTCACTGCCGCCGTGATGGGTCATCAACACAATGGGCAGGTCCGACCAGGCCGGCTGTCGGTGCAGGAACTCCAGCAAAGGTTCCAGGTTCACGCCACGCAAGGCTTCAGCCGCAATGATGAGCAGGCCGGCACCCTCGTTCAGCGCTGCGCACAAATCCTCAAGACTGCCGGCAACCACACCTTGGTAACCGGCTTCATTGAGCATCATCAGCGCGAGTGAGCTGTCTCGCCCCAGGGGCGCAAGGATGATGGCTCGTTCGAAGGCAGAAGGAGGCGGGGTCACACGTCCTCTTCCTTGAGCAGGGGTGAACCGGCGCCCATGTAGGTCGGAATGCCGCGCAACACGCCCTGGAAATTATCCAGTGGTTGGCCTACGGTCATGCCGCGACTGCTGATACGGTACTCACGTATGGTCGACTCGTGGGAACCCGTGCGTTTCTTGATAATGGAAATCGCGCGGCGGACCTTGCCCAGTGCTTCGAAATAACGCAGCAGGATAACGGTGTCGGCCAGGTAGGTGATGTCTACCGGGGTTTGCATATCGCCGACCAGGCCGTGCTGGGCAACGGTCATAAAGGTCGCAGCGCCGCGGCGGTTGAGATAGAGCAGCAGTTCGTGCATATGCAGGATCAGTGCATTTTCTTCCGGCATCGCCGCTTGATAACCATTGATGCTGTCAATTACCACCGTCTTGATGCCGCGTTCGTCCACACAACGTCGTACCCGATGGGAGAACTCACCCGGGGACAACTCGGCCGCGTCCACCTGTTCGATCAACAGATTGCCGGTAGCTTGCATAGCCTCCAGGTCAATACCCATGTTCTTCATGCGCTCGAACAGCAATCCCATCTCTTCGTCAAAGATGAACAGTGCGGCCTTTTCTCCGCGCTCTACGGCGGCGGCGGCAAAAATCATCGAGATCAAGGATTTGCCGGTACCGGCCGGACCGAGGATCAGACTGCTGGAGCCGGTCTCGACACCGCCGCCCATCAAGGCATCCAGTTCGGCAATGCCGCTGCTCATGGTTTGCCGTACATAGCCACCACGGTGCTCGGCCGCTACCAGACGCGGGAACACATGTACACCGTCGCCCATGATGGTGAAGTCGTGGAAGCCGCCCCGGTATTTCTGCCCGCGGTACTTCACGACTCGCACACGACGGCGTTCGGCGCCGTAGTCAGGGGTCAACTCTTCCAGGCGGATGACGCCGTGAGCCACGCTGTGCACGGTTTTGTCGAGAGACTCGGTGGTCAGGTCATCGAGCAGCAGCACCGTGGCGTCATAACGCACGAAGTAGTGCTTGATCGCCAGGATTTGCCGGCGATAGCGCAGCGAGCTTTGCGCCAGCAGACGGATCTCCGACAGGCTGTCGACTACCACGCGGGTCGGTTTGACGCGTTCCACCACTTCGAAAATCTGCCGAGTGGCTTCGCCCAGCTCCAAGTCGGAGGAATACAGCAAGCTCTGCTGATGCTCTGCATTGAGCAAGCTTTCGGGCGGGGTCAATTCGAAGATATGGATATTGTCGTCCAGGTCCCAACCGTGGGACTTGGCACCTTGGCGCAGTTCCCGCTCGGTTTCTGACAAGGTGATATACAGCGATTTTTCACCGTTTTTCGCCCCTGCCTGCAAAAAGTGCAGGGCGACGGTGGTTTTACCGGTGCCCGGCTCACCTTCAAGGAGAAACAAATGGCTACGTGATAGCCCGCCGGAAAGAATGTCATCAAGACCTTCGATGCCGGTGGCCGCCTTTTCACTTAAAAGCGCATTGGATGTAGACAAGAAGTGCCCTCAGGTCACGTACAAGTTGGGTGCACGCCGAAGGGGCGCGCCATATTCACTTGACCGTATCGGCATGTGGCGGTTCAACGTTTCTTAAGAATTGCAGTCGTGTAGGAGCGCGCAAGCTCGTTCCTACAGGCCTTGCTGTAAGGCTGGATCATCCGGGTTCTGCTGCTCCAACTGTGCCAGCAGCACCTGGACGTTCTGCAATTGGCCGCTCTCTTTCCAGTAATTGACCAGCAGTACACGTGCTTTGCGATTGGCCGGGTGGCGCTGAACGATCTCTTCCAACTGGCGCTGGGCCGCCTCCAGTTCATCCTGGTCGTGCAGTGTGGTGGCCAGGTCAAAGCGATAATCCTGGTTGTCCGGCTCAAGCTCCACCGCCTTGGACAGGCCGAGCAAGGCATAGGGGCGCTCGCCGTGGTGCAGCAACCACATGCCCAAGGCGTGTTGCAGGTAGGCCGACTCCGGATGCGCCGCCAATTGCTGCGCCAACAGTTGGCGCGACTCCTCGCTCTTGCCTTGCTTGTCCAGCAGTTCGATTTGCGCCACGCCTGCTTGCAGATTGTCCGGCTCCAGGCGCATTGCCTGTTCCAGAGCGTCTTGCGCCGGTGCCAGCATCGCGCTGTGGATGTACAGGCGCGCCAGTTGGATCCAGCCTTGCGCGGTTTCGGGCTGGGCCTTGAGGGTTTTCACAAACTCGTCGAGTACCTGCTGCAAGGGGCCGAAATACAAGCCCAGGGTGTCCGGCGACAGACCGAGCAGGGCATTGGCCGCAGCAAAGCGCACAGCCTGTTCGGGATCATCCAGTACCGGACCGAGCAACAGGGTGCGCTGGCCGCTAGGTACCAGGCCGACGATGCTGTGGATCGCCGCTTCGCGAACCATTGCAGATTCATCGGCCAGGTCTTTATCCGCCAGCTTCAGCGCTTGGGGGCTGGGGTAATTGGGCAATTGGGCGTGCAGGGCGGCACGGCGCTCAGGCGACAGATCAGGCCGTCCCAACTGTTGGTACAACACGCGCGCAGCGCCCGGCTCACCGTTTTGGGCCTGTTTCAACGCCTTGGAATAACCGTGGGCAATGGCGGGCGCCACGGTGACTTGAGGGGGACGAGAGAAAAACCAAGTGATCGACACGATCAACAACAGGGCGCACAGGCCGATGATGGAGTTACGGCGTGACTTTGACATGCGGGCGTCCGAAAGCTGTGGTTGCTAGTGCAAAGCCATCAGCTTCGGTCAGTGCAGGGCCAGTGTCAAACCGGCGTCAAGTCAGCACGTACTCCACCGGTTGCGGCGCAGCAGGCAAGTCGACTTCACCGAGGGCCGCCAGGATCTCGCGCTCCAGGGTTCGCAGGATGGCATCGCACGGCAGGTCGTTTTCGTCAAAGCCAAACGGGTCTTCCAATTCATCGCCGATCGCATCCAGACCAAAGAAGGTGTAGCTGACGATTGCAGTGAACACCGGCGTCAACCAGCCCAGCGGTTCGGCCATGGCGAAGGGTAACAGGATGCAGAACAGGTAAATGGTGCGGTGTAACAGCAAGGTGTAGGGGAAGGGCAGCGGAGTGGTCTTGATGCGCTCACAGGACGCCTGCACCTGGCTGAGGCCGACTAGCCGAGCTTCCAGCTGGGTGTAGCGCCATTCACTGATCACACCCTGCCGGGCCAGAACGCACAACCGCGCACCGAGCATCTGCAGCACGCTGTCAGGCAAGTTGGGGTGGCTCGCGCGCACGGCAACCCAGGGCTGCATGGCGCGTACCTCATCTTCATGGCGCAAATGCGCGATCAAGCCATGGGCAAAACCGCATAGCTCACGCAACAGCCCGGCCCGCTCGGGGGTATCGCCGAGCACCTGGGTTTCACGAATCAGCGAGCGTACCTCGATGATCATTTGCCCCAGTTGCTTGCGGCCTTCCCACCAGCGGTCATAACAGGCGTTATTGCGAAAACTCATGAAAATCGACAACAACAAGCCCAGCAAGGTAAAGGGCGTAGCGTTGACCTTGGAAAAATAGGCGGGGTGCAGGGTTTCCACCAGCACGATGACTGAAGCCAGCAGCGTGACCAACAGGCTGCGCCAGGCAATGCGCTTGGCAATCGAGCCCTTGAGGGAAAACAGGATGCCCAGCAGGTTGGGCTTGGGGCGAACGATCATGGCAGGCTTCTGTGAGGGTGCAGGCATCAGGGTAGAAGCTGGCTTGCAGAGCGTCCAATCACTTGGATCGACCGTTTGATCGGTGGGACCAATGATCGGCGTAGCCGCCGATAGCAGGATTGGCCAAACCAGTCAGCCAAGTTGAAGGCTTTGACCATTGCCCCTGCAACGCTCTGGAGCGACTATTTCAGCCGATTTATCCAGTTAAAAAGTCCTGAAAATAAAAATACAGAAGGATTGAAACGATGCGTGAGTATTTGGCCGCCACCACCGAGTTTGATTATCAGCGCACTGTCGATGCCGCACTGGCTGGCAACCTGCAGGCGCTCAATGCCTGCGTGGAGTGCTGTGACCGCCACGCGCTGCCAGGGCGCATCGCGTTGTTCTGGGAGGGGCGGGACGGGCGCAGCGCCACGTCGACCTTTACTGAATTGCAGTATCAGGCCGCACGCTTCGCCAATTTCCTCCTGGCCCAGGGCGTCAAGCGCGGCGACAAGGTGGCGGGCCTGCTGCCACGTACGGCCGAGTTGCTGGTGGTGGTGTTCGCAACCTGGCGCATCGGCGCGGTATATCAGCCGCTGTTTACCGCCTTCGGCCCCAAGGCCATTGAACATCGCCTGACCAGCTCCGGCGCGGCGCTGGTGGTCACCGACGCGGTGAACCGCCCCAAGCTGGCCGAAGTCGCCGGCTGCCCGACCATTGTCACGGTCACCGGCGCCAAGGGCGAGGGCATCGTGCGTGGCGACTATAGCTTCTGGGCTGAGCTGCCCAACTACTCCAACGTCTGCGAGCCGGTGTTGCTGGGCGCGGAGGATCCGTTCCTGCTGATGTTCACTTCGGGCACCACCGGTCCCTCCAAAGCACTCTCGGTGCCGCTCAAAGCCATTGTCGCGTTCCAGGGCTATATGCGCGACGCCGTGGACTTGCGCCCTGAAGACGCGTTCTGGAACGTCGCCGACCCCGGTTGGGCCTATGGCATCTATTTCGGTGTGACCGGGCCGTTGTCCATGGGGCATCCGATTACCTTCTACGACGGCCCGTTCACCCTGGAAAGCACCTGCCGGGTCATCAATAAATACGCGATCACCAACCTGACCGGCTCGCCCACGGCGTATCGATTGCTGATTGCCGGCGGCGAGCAGTTCGCCCGTTCAATCAAGGGCAAGCTGCGCATCGTCAGCAGTGCCGGCGAGCCGTTGAACCCGGAGGTGATCCGCTGGTTCGCCGACAACCTGGAGGTGACCATCCACGACCACTACGGTCAGACCGAGCTGGGCATGGTCTTGTGCAATCACCACGGCCTGACGCATCCGGTGCATGTGGGCTCGGCGGGGTTCGCTTCGCCCGGGCACCGCATCGTGGTGCTGGATGACAACCACCAGGAACTGCCAGCCGGGCAGCCCGGCATTCTGGCCATCGACCGCGAGCAATCGCCGATGTGCTGGTTTGCCGGCTACGACGGTGTGAAAACCAAAGCCTTCGTCGGCAACTACTACCTCAGTGGCGATACGGTGGAATTGAACCCCGACGGCAGTATCAGTTTTGTCGGGCGCAGCGATGACGTGATTACCACTTCCGGCTACCGCGTGGGGCCATTCGATGTCGAAAGCGCCCTGGTCGAACACCCGGCGGTGGTCGAGGCCGCCGTGGTCGGCAAACCATGCCCTGAGCGTACTGAACTGGTGAAAGCCTTCGTGGTGATCAGCGAGCAATACCGCGCCACCCCGGAACTGGCCGAAGAGCTGCGCCTGCATGTACGCCAGCGCCTGGCTGCCCATGCTTACCCACGGGAAATCGAATTTGTCAGCGACTTGCCCAAAACCCCGAGCGGCAAGCTGCAACGCTTCATTTTGCGCAATCAGGAAATAGCCAAGGCCCAGGCGGCCGTGGCTTGATCCCTTTCAAAGGAAACAACGATGCAGATTGAAAACAAGGTATTTCTGGTCAGCGGCGGTGCTTCTGGCCTCGGCGCGGCCACGGCTGACATGCTCATCGCGGCCGGCGCCAAAGTCATGCTGGTGGACTTGAACGCTGACGCCGTTGCCGCCAAGGCCACGCAACTGGGCGACAACGCTCGTAGCACCGTGGCAGATATCTGCCAGGAAGCCGCTGCCGAAACTGCCGT
Source organism: Pseudomonas sp. W15Feb34 (assembly GCF_023127765.1). NCBI lineage: Bacteria > Pseudomonadati > Pseudomonadota > Gammaproteobacteria > Pseudomonadales > Pseudomonadaceae > Pseudomonas > Pseudomonas sp. W15Feb34. The sequence continues at coordinate 121,183 of NZ_SPKN01000053.1, read as the reverse complement.
GAAGGCAGCGGTGGAGGCGTTTGGTGGTTTGCATGGCCTGATCAACTGCGCCGGTGTCGTGCGCGGCGAGAAAATCCTTGGCAAGAACGGCCCGCATGGGCTGGCCAGCTTTGCCCAGGTGATCAACGTCAACCTGATCGGCAGCTTCAACCTCTTGCGCCTGGCCGCTGCGGCGATCGCAGAAACCGAAGCGAATGCCGACGGCGAGCGCGGTGTGATCATCAATACCGCCTCGGTGGCGGCATTCGATGGGCAGATCGGCCAGGCCGCGTATGCCGCGTCCAAAGGTGCGATTGCCAGTTTGACCTTGCCCGCCGCTCGGGAACTGGCGCGTTTCGGCATCCGCGTGATGACCATCGCCCCGGGCATTTTCGAAACCCCGATGATGGCCGGCATGACTCCGGAAGTTCGCGACTCCCTGGCCGCTGGCGTGCCGTTTCCACCGCGCCTGGGCAAGCCCGCCGAATATGCCGCGCTGGTGCGACATATCCTTGAAAACAGCATGCTCAATGGTGAGGTGATCCGTCTCGACGGTGCCTTGCGTATGGCCGCCAAGTAAGGAGTGCCTGTATGAACGACCCTATTGTGATTGTCAGCGCCGTGCGCACGCCCATGGGCGGGTTCCAGGGCGACCTCAAAAGCCTGACCGCACCGCAGCTGGGCGCCGCAGCGATTCGTGCCGCCGTTGAACGCGCCGGTATCGCCGCCGATGCGGTAGACGAGGTGCTGTTTGGCTGCGTACTGCCGGCCGGGCTCGGGCAGGCACCTGCACGCCAGGCGGCCCTGGGCGCAGGGCTGGACAAGGGCACCCGCTGCACCACCCTGAACAAGATGTGCGGCTCGGGCATGGAGGCGACGATTCTCGCCCACGACTCATTGCGCGCCGGCAGCGTCGATGTGGTGATCGCCGGCGGCATGGAAAGCATGTCTAACGCACCGTACCTGCTGGATCGTGCGCGCAGCGGCTACCGCATGGGGCACGGCAAGGTGCTTGACCATATGTTTCTCGATGGCCTGGAGGATGCCTACGACAAGGGCCGCCTGATGGGCACCTTTGCCGAAGACTGCGCCGAGCACAACGGCTTTACCCGGGAAGCTCAGGATGCCTTCGCCATCGCGTCCCTGACGCGCGCGCAGGAGGCCATCACCCATGGCAGCTTCGCCAGCGAGATCGTCCCGGTGCAGGTCACCGTGGGTAAGGAACAAAAAACCATCCTGCACGATGAACAGTCGCCTAAAGCCAGGCTGGACAAGATCGCCAGCCTGAAGCCGGCGTTCCGTGAAGGCGGCACCGTCACCGCGGCCAATTCCAGCTCGATCTCCGACGGCGCCGCGGCATTGCTGCTGATGCGCGAGTCGGACGCCCATAAACGTGGCCTCAAGCCGTTGGCGGTGATCCACGGGCACGCCGCGTTTGCCGATGAGCCGGGGCTGTTTCCGGTGGCGCCGGTGGGGGCGATACGCACGTTGATGAGCAAGACTGGCTGGCGCCTGGAAGACGTCGACCTGTTCGAAATCAACGAGGCCTTTGCCGTGGTCAGCCTGGTAACCATGAGCAAGCTTGCGATCCCTCACGACAAGGTCAACGTGCATGGTGGTGCCTGCGCCCTAGGCCATCCTATTGGTGCTTCGGGTGCGCGGATCCTGGTGACACTGCTGTCGGCCCTGCGCCAGAAGGGCCTCAAGCGTGGCGTCGCGGCCATTTGTATCGGCGGCGGTGAAGCCACGGCCATGGCCGTTGAATGCCTCTACTAAGGATGACTTATGCTGCCCAATGACGAACAACTGCAAATCAGCGACGCCGCCCGGCAATTTGCCCAGGAACGCTTGAAGCCGTTCGCCGCCGAATGGGATCGCGAGCATCGCTTTCCCAAGGAAGCCATCGCTGAAATGGCCGAACTGGGCTTTTTCGGCATGTTGGTGCCGGAACAGTGGGGCGGTTGCGACACCGGCTACCTGGCCTACGCCATGGCCCTGGAAGAAATCGCCGCAGGTGACGGCGCGTGCTCGACCATCATGAGTGTGCACAACTCGGTGGGCTGCGTGCCGATCCTCAAATTCGGCAATGACCAGCAAAAGGCCCAATTCCTCACGCCCCTGGCCAGTGGCACCATGCTCGGTGCCTTCGCATTGACCGAACCCCAGGCCGGTTCCGATGCCAGCAGCTTGAAGACCCGTGCACGCCTTGAAGGCGATCACTATGTGCTCAATGGCTGCAAACAGTTCATCACCTCCGGGCAAAACGCCGGGATCGTGATTGTGTTTGCCGTCACCGACCCGGCAGCGGGCAAGCGCGGGATCAGTGCCTTCATCGTACCCACTGACTCTGCGGGCTACACCGTGGCGCGAGTCGAAGACAAGCTCGGGCAACATGCTTCCGACACGTGCCAGATCCTGTTTGAAGACGTGAAGGTGCCCGTGGCCAATCGCCTGGGCGAGGAGGGCGAGGGTTACAAGATCGCCCTGGCCAACCTTGAGGGTGGCCGTGTCGGCATCGCTTCCCAGTCGGTGGGCATGGCCCGCGCCGCCTTCGAAGCAGCCCGCGACTATGCCCGTGAGCGGGAAAGCTTCGGCAAACCGTTGATCGAGCACCAGGCCGTCGCCTTTCGCCTGGCGGACATGGCCACGCAAATTGCCGTGGCCCGGCAGATGGTGCATTACGCCGCGGCCCTGCGTGACAGCGGCAAGCCGGCGTTGGTGGAGGCGTCCATGGCCAAGCTGTTTGCTTCGGAAATGGCCGAGAAAGTCTGTTCGGCCGCCTTGCAAACCCTGGGCGGTTACGGTTACCTGAGCGACTTCCCCCTGGAGCGGATCTACCGCGATGTGCGGGTCTGCCAGATTTACGAAGGCACCAGCGATATTCAACGCATGGTCATCTCACGCAATCTATAAGGAGCCGATACATGAGTTATGAAACCATCCTGCTTGACGTCCAGGGCCGCGTCGGGCTGATTACCCTCAACCGCCCGCAGGCGTTGAACGCCTTGAACGCGCAACTGGTCAGCGAACTGAACCAGGCGCTGGATAACCTGGAGGCCAACCCAGAGGTCGGCTGCATCGTGCTCACCGGCTCGAAAAAAGCCTTTGCGGCCGGCGCCGACATCAAGGAAATGGCCGAGCTGACTTACCCGCAGATCTACATGGACGACCTGTTCAGCGACAGTGACCGTGTGGCCAACCGCCGCAAGCCGATCATTGCGGCGGTGAATGGCTTTGCCCTCGGTGGCGGCTGTGAACTGGCGTTGATGTGCGACTTTATCCTGGCCGGTGACAGTGCCAAATTCGGCCAGCCGGAAATCAATCTCGGCGTGCTGCCGGGCATGGGCGGCACCCAGCGCCTGACCCGCGCCGTGGGCAAGGCCAAGGCCATGGAAATGTGCCTGACCGGGCGCTTTATCGACGCCGTCGAAGCCGAGCGTTGCGGGATCGTGGCGCGTATCGTGCCGGCCGATGAGTTGCTGGAAGAAGCGCTGAAAGTCGCTGCCCTGATCGCCAGTAAGTCAGTGCCGATCAGCATGATGGTCAAGGAGAGCGTGAACCGCGCCTTTGAAGTCAGCCTGTCCGAAGGCGTGCGCTTTGAGCGCCGGGTGTTCCACGCGGCGTTTGCGACCCAGGATCAGAAGGAAGGCATGGCCGCATTCGTGGCCAAGCGGGCGCCGGAGTTCAAGGATAAGTAAAACGCTGTGGGAGGGGGCTTGCTCCCGATGGCGGTGGATCAGTCAGCACATCAGCTACTGAACCACGGCCATCGGGAGCAAGCCCCCTCCCACATTTGAACTGCAGCGTTTGACACAGTTTTTTGCAGTGTGTCAGTCAGAGCTGGTAGTGCTTGAGTTCCCTGGCAATCACCATCCGCTGAATCTCGCTGGTGCCTTCGTAAATCTGCGTGATCCGCGCATCCCGGTAGTAACGCTCCACCGGATAGTCTTCCAGATACCCATACCCCCCATGAATCTGCATCGCCTTGGAGCAGACACGCTCGGCCATTTCCGAGGCAAACAGCTTGGCCTGGGAAGCTTCGGACAAGCATGGTTTGCCGGCACTGCGCAGGCGCGCAGCGTGGAGGATCAGCAAGCGTGCTGCGTTCAGCTGCGTTTGCATGTCAGCCAACAGGTTGGCCACGCTCTGATGTTCGATGATCGCCTTGTCGAACTGCACGCGATCCCGGGCATAAGCCAGCGCTGCTTCAAAGGCGGCGCGGGCGATGCCCAAGGCCTGGGCGGCAATACCGATGCGCCCACCTTCCAGGTTGGACAGGGCGATTGCAAGGCCCTTGCCGCGCTCACCCAGCAGGTTGGCTTGTGGCACGCTGCATTGGTTGAGCGTAACGGCACAGGTGTCCGACGCACGGATGCCCATCTTGTGCTCGGTGCGGTCGACCACAAAACCCGGGGTGTCGGTAGGCACCAGAAACGCTGAAATACCCTTCTTGCCCAGTTCCGGATCGGTCACCGCAAACACGATGGCCAACCTGGCGCGCTTGCCGTTGCTGACAAATTGCTTGGCGCCGTTGATCACCCACTGGCCGTCTTTCAATTCGGCACGGGTGCGCAGGTTGTGGGCTTCGGAGCCGGCCTGAGGTTCGGTCAGGCAGAAGCAGCCGATGGCCTGGCCGCTGGCGAGTTCAGCCAGCCATGTGTGTTTTTGCTCAGCTGTGCCGTAGTTGAGGATAGGCCCGCAACCCACTGAATTGTGGATACTCATCAAGGCGCCAGTGGCGCCGTCACCCGCGGAAATTTCCTCCACGGCCAGCGCGTAGGCCACGTAGTCCACATAGGTGCCGCCCCATTCTTCCGGGACCACCATGCCGAGCAGGCCCAGTTCGCCCATCTTCGCCACCAGCGCGTCGTCGATCCACCCGGCTTTCTCCCAGGCTTGGGCATGGGGAGCAATTTCGCCACGGGCGAAGTCCCGCGCCATGTCGCGGATCATGATTTGTTCTTCTGTGTATTCAAGATCTTGCATGGCTTATTTCTCAATCTGCGCGAAGCTGTGGAAGAAGCTCTCGACGTGGCTGGCATCCAGCGCATTGAGCGTGGGCGGGTTCCAGCGCGGGGCTTTATCCTTGTCGATGATCAGGGCGCGAACGCCTTCAATCAGGTCGCCACGTTCGAACCATTGACGGTCCAGGTGCAGCTCCAGAGCAAAGCACTGTTCCAGCGGGAGGTGCCGGCCACGACGCAGCATTTGCAAGGTCACGGCCATGGCCAGGGGCGAGCGGGTTTGCATCAGATGGGCGGTAGTCAACGCCCATTCGTGGGTGTCGGCGACCGTAACTGCCTGCAATTGCTCGACGATGCTCGGTACATCCGGCAGGGCGAAGAAGTGATCAATGACCGGGCGCAGGGCCGCCAGCGGCGCATCGGGTAATTGCTGCACCGCCAGTTTGGCGAGCACACCTTGCAAATCCTTGAGGGGGGAATCGCTCCATTGCAACTGATCGAGCTTGTTGTCCAGGGCGGGGAGTCTGGCGCTGTCGATAGACCAGTCGGCCAGCCCGCAATACAGCGCATCGGCGGCACGTATCTGCACCCCGGTCACGCCAAGGTAAGTCCCCAGCTCACCGGGAATACGCGACAGGAAATAGCTGCCGCCTACATCAGGGAAGTAGCCGATAGCCACTTCCGGCATCGCCAGGCGACTGCGTTCAGTGACGACCCGCAGATCCGCGCCTTGTACCAGGCCCATGCCGCCGCCGAGGACGAAGCCGTCCATCAGTGCCACGACCGGTTTACGGTAATGGTGGATGGCCAGGTCAAGGGCATATTCCTCCACGAAGAAATCCTGGTGCAGGGTGTCGCCGTTCTTGAAACTGTCGTACAGCGAGCGGATATCGCCGCCAGCGCAGAAGGCTTTTTCGCCGGCGCCACGCAGCACCACGGCATAAACCTGCGGGTCATCCGCCCACGCCTGCAGCTGCGCCGTCAACTGGCGGACCATGTCGAGGGTGATGGCATTCAAGCCGGCGGGGCGATTGAGGGTGAGGTGGCCGATATGGTTACGCACTTCACTCAGTACTTCCTGCTGAATATCGGCGTGGCTTGCTTCGGATGAAACCTGAGCAGTCATCACTAACTCCCTGCTTTTATTGTTCTTTATCAAGATGTTCGCGGGCGAACCTTCTCGCGATCCTACCAGTGCAAATTTGCCCAGTACAACCGGTAATCATGCAGGTCGTTTTTGCATTTATGCAGCAGGGATCAAGCCGCGCGGTTGGCCAGGACCTCACCGATACTGCGACGTCGTGCATGGCCTTCTGCTGCGTGGATCAGTTGTTCCAGCTCAGTGGGCTCGACATCGTAAAATTGCTCCATTTCGGCCAGCGCCAGCTTGAGGTCGGCCGCTGTAATCGATGGATCGCTCACGGGCTGAATGCCGAGGACGACAGGAGCAGGCTCGGCTGGCCCCTTGGGGTAACGTGTGCGCGTGGCATTGTTATAGAGCAGTGCGCATCCCAGCAGAGCGCCGGCACCCAGCATGACCGGCGCCAGTTCATACCAGCCCAGGGCGATGGACGCAGGGTCGGCCAGTACCAGGGTCATGGCCAGACCACCGGCCGGTGGGTGCAGGCAACGCAGCCAACAAATCAGGATTACCGTCATGCCCGCCGCCAGGCACGCGCTACCCAGGGTTCGCCCCAGTACCCGTGCCACCAGCAATGCAACGATGCCGGCACACAGGTAACTGCCCATGATCGACCATGGCTGGGCCAGCGCTCCCGATGACACCGCAAACAGCAACACGGCCGAAGCGCCAAGGGGGCCGAGCAAATGCAGGGCGACCTCCATGCCGAATATCTGGGCGCAAGCCCAGACACTGAACATTGTGCCCAAGGCCATGCCGATGCCGGCACGACTCCATTCAGCGGGGCGGGTGTTGATTGCAGCGGGTAACCAGCGAGCGAGCATTTAAAGACGATCCATAAACGGCGGGCGAAAAAAAAGGCCTGCCTGGTTTCCCGGTGCAGCCCTTTGAACGTTCCAACATTTGGGGGAGGAACCCGTGCAGTGTGCCGAGGTTGGTCTGATCGCACCACTGCATATTAATGAAGGTTAAACGCAAATATTATGCAGTTAAAGGGTGTCTCCGAAGGTAATGGGGCCTGCCACAGTGGGCGCTGGTGTGCAGAGTTTGCCCAGCACCCGGTTATTGGCCTCTTCATTGAACAAGCGCTCATGCAGGTTTTCGCGCAATTTGGCGTCGTCGGCCAGTGGCCCCTTCAACGCCACCAGCGCGTCGCGCAATGCCATCAAACGATCCAGTCTTGGTAAAGGTACATTCAACAGTTCCTCTCGCACGGCATTGTCCTCTCAATGAAGTAAGCCATCGCGCTTGGGCAGCCTACAGCGTCCTTGTAGTTATGGCGTGCCTTGACCCAAGCGCTTTCGGGACAGCCCTGACGATCGGGTGGTAGATACTTAACGCACATGGCAGCGAGTCTACCGTCGGGTTCCAGGCACAGGAAGGGAAAGTGCACCAGCTATTACGCAAAGGAATGTAGGTGTTTTCTTGGTGCTTGTGATGAAAGACGCCTACTGGTTAAAGAGTCGGCGTTCTTTCTTACAATGCCCCTGGAAAAGTGCTCATGGCACCGTGGTTTTTACCAGATGCAACAATACGTAGGGGTTCTTGTCGAACTCGCCGGTCAGCGTGGGCGCGATCGAACGCAAGCGTGGATCGTCCAGCCCTTCGAAGTCGGCCTGGCTCATGACCAACCATGCCGGGGCCTGGATCGGCTTCAATTCAATGGGCAATTGGGTAAACAGCGGGACCTTGTCACAATCGAAGTTGACCATGAACTTGATGGCTTTCGCGTCTTTACCCAGCGCGTGCAGCACCACGGGCGCCGGTTGCTGCAGGACTTGAGCCTTGACGGCGAGGCTGAACGTGCGGGTGTCGTATAACCGACGCTCCAGGGGTTCGACCACGAGGATGTAGGTTGTCCAAAGGGCCAGCACTGCAGCCAGGGCCGGGCCATACGTACGCAGTCGGGACTTGAGCAGTGTCAGCAGCGCCAGGATCTGAAGCAGCCCAAGCACGGCGAAGATCACTTCGAGGTGGGCCAGCGGCTCCGGATAACGCCGCCGCGCCACTAGCAGGCCAATCACCAACAGCGTCGGCAATAGCGTCCAGACGCCCAGCATCAGGCCGCGCAGCCAGGCAAACAGTCGCCCCTGTGTCGCCTGGAACGGATACGCGGCAATGATCGCTGCCATCGGCAACATCGGCAGGATATAGCGCGCTTTTTTCGCCTGGGGCACCGACAGGCCCACCATCACCAGCACACCCGCGGCTGCGCAATACAACACCAGCTTCAATGCCGGATCCGGTGTGCGCCGCCCGCCGATCATGACCGCCACCAATACCAATATTGCCAGCGGATAAGCCAGCGCGTAGTTACCCATGGAGCTGGTGAAGTAATACAGCACACCGCCGGAGCCTTCGCTGCCATCCATGCGTCCCAGGAACTGCATACGAATCACGTCATGCATGAAGTCTTCGCCGCCGCTGAGCTTGGCCAGCAGCAGCAACAGACCGACGCACGCTGCCAGCAGCGCCAACGCCAGCAGGCCGAAGCTGAACAGGCTGCGCCATTGGCGGTTGATCAGGTAATAGCTGCACAAAACGCCTGTGGGGATCACCAGGCCAATCGGCCCACGCAGTGCAAACCCGAGCAGCAGCAACACAAACACCCAATGCAAGCGCTTCGCCGCAGCGAAGTGATCATGGGCATAGCCCAGATAGAACACCGCCAGAGTCACGGCGGCGAGCATCTGGTCCAGGGAGACCGCGCGGGTTTCGCTGACAAAGGTGCTGCTGAGCAGCAACATTGCCAGGCTCAAGAGCCCCCAGCGCGGGGAGTAGGGCGCAGTCAGGCGGTAGACCAGCATTACGATCACTGCTGACGCGACCGCGGTGGGCAGCCATGCCGTCAGGCTGGTGACCTGGCCCAATGGCAATGACAGCAGCCAGGTCAGCAGCGTTGAAGTCGCCAGGTAGTCGGCATACGGTTGGCCGTAGGTCGTGGGGAAGAAGCCTGGCCCGTGGCGCAGCATTTCCTGGGCAAACACCACGAAGCGTGAATCAAAGCCGATGATCGCCTGGTGCCAGTTGCCGGCGATAAACAGCACCAGCGCCAAGAGCCCAAGCCCCAGTGACTGGCGACGGATTGTGCTGCTCTGCATGGATGGGAAAGCCTTGTTCACCTAGCCGACATCCCTGACCTGTTCCACCCAGTTTTGCTGGGGAATCGGTAACTCGCAGGAATCGCCACGGCCAATGGGGAAATACTTGAAGCCTTTGCGTGTCAGGCGTTCGCCGTCATACAGGTTGCGGCCATCGAAGATCACCGGGGTTTTCAAGCGCTGATGAATCAGGTCGAAGTCCGGCGCCTTGAATTGTTGCCATTCGGTGCACACGATCAGCGCATCGGCGCCGCCCAGGGTGGACTCCGGGGTGCCCATCAGCATCAGGCGCGGGTCGTCGCCATAGATCCGCTGGGTTTCCTGCATGGCTTCCGGGTCGAAGGCGCGCACATTGGCACCGGCGGCCCACAAGGCTTCCATCAGCACGCGGCTGGGAGCGTCGCGCATGTCATCGGTGTTGGGCTTAAAGGCCAGGCCCCACAGGGCGAAGGTCTTGCCCTTCAGATTGCCCTTGAAGAACGCATTGATGCGCTCGAACAGCTTGCTCTTCTGGCGCTGGTTGATGGCTTCCACTGCTTCGAGCAGGTCGCTGGAGCAGTTGGCTTGCTTGGCGCTATGGATCAAGGCACGCATGTCTTTGGGGAAGCACGAGCCGCCGTAGCCACAGCCTGGGTAGATGAAGTGGTAGCCGATTCGCGAGTCGGCACCAATGCCCAGGCGCACCGATTCAATATCAGCGCCCAGGTGCTCGGCTAGTTCGGCAATCTGGTTGATGAAGCTGATCTTGGTGGCCAACATGCAGTTGGCGGCGTACTTGGTCAGTTCGGCGCTGCGCAGGTCCATAAAGATGATGCGGTCGTGGTTGCGATTGAACGGCGCGTACAGGTCGCGCATGACCTCACGTACTTCCTCGCGCTCGCAGCCAATGATGATGCGGTCCGGGCGGCGGCAGTCGGCAACGGCCGAGCCTTCCTTGAGGAATTCCGGGTTGGAGACAATATCGAACTCCAACTGACGGCCAGCGGCATTCAGGTTCTTTTCGATATGAGCGCGCAGGGTGTCACCGGTGCCGACCGGCACGGTGGATTTCTCCACCAGGATCACCGGCTGCACGCGATGGCGCGACACGGCATCACCCACCGATAGCACGTATTTCAGGTCGGCAGAGCCGTCTTCATCCGACGGCGTACCCACGGCGATGAACAACACTTCACCGTGCTCGACAGCGAGTTTTTCGTCGTAGGTAAAATGCAGGCGTCCGCTTTCCAGGTTGTCCTTGACCATCGCGGCCAGGCCCGGCTCGAAGATGGTCACGTGACCTTTCTGGAGCGACTCGACCTTGCTCTTGTCAACGTCCATGCAAATGACATCGTGACCGACTTCGGCTAATACAGTGGCCTGTACCAGACCAACGTAACCACTACCAAATACGCTGATTTTCATGGGGTATTCCTGGGACTTGAGGTGCATGCACGACGAGAGTTGATAACCAGTACGCCGAGGATGACCAAGGCCACCCCCAGGGTTTTTGAAAGCGAGAAAGCTTCGTTGAACACCGGCAGGCTGGCGGCCAGCAGGTAGACCAACGCGTAGCTGATGCTGAGCAGCGAGTAGGCACGGCCCAGAGGCAAATGCTTGAGTGCGCCAAGCCAGCAGAGCATCGACAGCGCGTAGGCGATGATCGCCAGGATCACCACGCCCAGGGCGCTCAGGTCGATGCTGTTGTGGGCGAAGGCGGCCAGCCACTCGGTGGGCAAGGGCAGGCGCGTCATGCTCCAGCGCATGCCCAGTTGGGCGCCACTCACCAGGCCGACACTGCCCAGGGCCAGGGCGAAACCCTTTATGCGGCTCATACCTGGCGCCCCAGCAGCACGACGCCGGCAATCACCAGCCCCACACCCAGCCAGTGGCGGCCATCAATGGGTTCGTGAAATACAAAGCGCGCCATCAGCGTGACCAGCACAAAATTCAGGCTGAGCATGGGGTAGGCAACTCCCACTTCCAAGCGCTGCACTACCAGCAGCCACACCAGCAGGCCCAGGCCCAGGCACACCAACGCTGACCATAACCACGGCGAGCGCACCTTCAATGCCCAGCCTTGAGGCAGGTTCCGCCAGCTTTCCACGGCAAACTTTTGCGATACCTGGCCCATGCAGGTGAGCAAGCAGGCTGTGAGCAACAGCAGCAGGGTGGTCATGGCGCGACCTGCGGGAAAATGAGGATCACGATCTTGCCTTGGGCATAACGCTTGCCATCGGTGGGCAGCAGCGCGAGCTCGTCCTTTTCACCTTGGCTGTTGACGCGCATCACCACACCCACGGCACCGGTGCGGCGGGTTTGCGCCATCCACGCCTGGATCGCATTACGGTCGACCAGCCGATGGGCCGTGTCGGCGTAAGCCAGCCCGTACTTGACCTCGCCCGAGGTGTTGTAGAGCGTGATATCCGGTCGTTTGAGACGCCAGGACAGTGCAGAAGCAGCGCCCAGATCGTTGCTCAACAGGGCGACAGTGGGCTGTAATTCCTCGATGTGATCGATGATGAACTGGTCCGGGGTCTTGTTATAAACCACCGAATGGGGCAATGCCGCAGGCACCAAAACCACTAGTAGCCCACTGCCAATCAGAGGCGCGGCCCACAACGTCAAGGGCCGTGCCGCTTGCAGCAGGTTGACCACGATCCAACCGAACAGGAAGATGAACACCAGCACCAGGCTGAAGGTTTCCTCACCCGGCTCGTACACCGGTTTTTTCAACTGGAACCAGCTGAGGGCCAGCAATACCAGCACACCGATCGCCAGGTTCAGCCAGCCATTGATGCGCAGGACGCGACCGTGGCCTTGCTTGAGCTTGTCGCTCAAGGTCGAGCCCATCAGCAACGCCAGGGGCAGCATGCAAGGCATGATGTAGGAGGGCAACTTGCCCTTGGCCAGGCTGAAAAACGCCAGCGGCATCAACAGCCATAGCAGCAGGAATGCGGTTTTCGGCGCGCGCTTTTGCAGCCATGCCTGCTTGAGCGTGGACGGCAACAGGGCTACCCACGGTAGCGCGAACGCTACCAGCAGCGGCAGGTAATACCAGAACGGCTCAGCGTGCTGGGCATCTTCCCCGGCAAAGCGCTGGATGTGCTCGTGCCAGAAAAAGAAATGCCAGTAGTCCGGTTCTTGCAGGTGCACAGCCAATGCCCACGGCACGCTGACAGCAATTGCAACCACCACGGCCACGCCGCCAACCGTGCACAACTCACCCAGGCGTTTTTGCCAGAGGGCGTAGGGCAGGGCGATCAATACCGGTAGCAACCAGGCCAGGAAGCCCTTGGTCATGAAGCCCATGCCGCACGCGAAACCCAACAGCGCCCATGACCACAGTCGGCCGCGCCGCGTGCTGCTGTCAAAGCAGAACCACAACGCCACGCCGGTCAGGTTGACCCAGAAGGTGAACTGCGGGTCCAGGTTGGAATAACCACCGAGGGCCGCCACGCTGACGAAGCTCATGTACAGCAGGGTGCTGACCAGGCTTTTGTGCGGGTCGCTCCACAACCGGCGGGATACCAGGTAAACCAGCACAATGCTCAAGGCGCTGCTCAAGGCCGAGGCAAACCGCACGCCGAACAGGTTCTGCCCGAAAATCGCCTGGCCCAGCGCAATCATCCAGTAGCCCGCGGCGGGTTTTTCGAAGTAACGAATACCCATGAAGTGCGGTGAGGCCCATTTACCGGTCAGCAGCATTTCCTGGCTGATCTGCGCATAGCGGGTTTCATCGGGAATCCACAGGCCATGGGTGGCCAGCGGCAGCAGGTAAAACGCGGCAAACGCCAGCAGGAGCAGGGGCAAGGCCCAGCGACGAATCATGCCTGCTGTACTCCCAGCCAACCCTCGCGGCCGCTCAATGCGCCGCGCACCAGTTTTTGTTGGGGCAGGGTGGTTACATCTGCGGGCAGAAGATCACCCAAGGGTTTGAAATCAATGCCGCGCTGCCCTGCCTGGGCGAGCAACTGGCGAAAATCATTGGCCATCAGAATCCCTTCAACTTCTGCGTGGATGGTGTAGACGTTCAGCTTCGCTGCGCTGAACCGGTCCAGGATGAAGCGGTTGAAATCATTGGCAGCCACCACCGGCCCGACGACTTCGTCGAAGGTCGGCAGGTCTACCGGAATTTGTGGGGTGCCCGCGCTGCCATCGGCCAGTGTCGGTCGAAACAGGCTGGTGCCCCGGCAATCACTGTTGTAGCGAAAATTGAAGCCTTGCTTGGCTTGCACCACACGTTCGTCGGCGCGCCACCCGGCGGCGGCTGAACAGTCCACGCGCTCGCCTAGGATGTCGCTCAAAGTCTGCACACCACGCCGAATCTGCTCGACCAGCTGTGCCTCGCTCCAACGCCCGGTATTGGCCTGCCAGCCATGGTGATCCCAGGCGTGCAGGCCGACTTCATGCCCGGCGGCCTTGGCCTGGCGCATCAGATGCCCCAGGTCGCGGCCGATCGGCTTGCCTGGCCAGGCGGTTCCTGCCAGCAAGATGTCCCAGCCATACAGGCCGGCGGCGTTGGAACGCAGCATCTTCCACAGAAACTGTGGCCGAATCAGGCGCCACAGATGGCGGCCCATGTTGTCCGGGCCGACACTGAAGAAGAACGTCGCCTTTACCCCGGCTTCATCCAGGGATTCGAGCAGCCGCGGCACACCTTCACGGGTGCCACGGTAGGTGTCGACGTCGATGCGAAGACCTGCCTGCATTACTTTTTATCCGCAATTTCAAGCATGGCTTCACGCAGGAAGAAATCGAGCGTGTTGCCGATGGTTTCGCTCATCTGTACGCTCGGCTCCCAGTTCAGCAGGCGCTTGGCGTTCTCGATGCTCGGCTTGCGGTGCGCCACGTCCTGGTAGCCCGTGCCGTAGAACGCCTTGCTTTCGACGTCGCGGAAACCGGCGAACGGTGGGAAGTTGTGGCGCAGTGGGTGAGCCTCGAACTGACGCAGCAGTTCTTCGCCCAACTGGCGGATGCTCGCTTCGTTTTCCGGATTGCCGATGTTGATGATCTGGCTGTCGCACACGCCATTGTCGTTATCAATGATGCGCGCCAGCGCTTCGATACCGTCGGCAATGTCGGTGAAGCAACGCTTCTGCTCACCACCGTCGAACAGACGGATCGGCGTGCCTTCCACCAGGTTCAGGATCAATTGGGTAATGGCGCGGGAGCTGCCGATACGCGCAGAGTCCAGGCGGTCCAGACGCGGGCCCATCCAGTTGAACGGACGGAACAGGGTGAACTTCAGGCCCTTGTCGCCGTAGGCCCAGATCACGCGGTCCAGCAGTTGCTTGGACACCGAGTAGATCCAGCGCTGCTTGTTGACCGGACCGACCACCAGGTTGGAGGTGTCTTCATCGAAATACTGGTCCTGGCACATGCCATAGACTTCGGAGGTCGAGGGGAAGATCACGCGCTTGTTGTACTTGACGCAGTAGCGCACCAGCTTGAGGTTTTCTTCGAAGTCCAGTTCGAACACACGCAGTGGGTTACGGGTGTATTCGATTGGCGTGGCGATGGCAACCAATGGCAGGACCACGTCGCATTTCTTGATGTGGTATTCGATCCACTCGGTGTGGATGCTGATATCGCCTTCCACATAATGGAAATTCGGGTGGCTGCGCAGACGCTCGATGGCGTCGGAGCCGATGTCCAGGCCATAGACTTCGTAACGGTCGTCACGCAGCAGGCGCTCGGACAGGTGGTTACCGATAAAGCCGTTTACGCCCAGGATCAACACGCGGGTACGACGTGGCTTGCGGCCAGACTCGGCGCCACGCAGTACGGAGCCATCCACCAGGCCCAGTTCATCGGCCAGGGCCGGGCCGGCCAGGTACAGGCCGTTTTCGTTACGCTGGCCAAACTTGATGACCAAGGAGTCTTCACCGCAGGCAATACGCAGCGGGTTGACGCTGATCACACGGCCTGGCGCCAAACCGTCGTTGCCCTTGACCACGTCGGCTTGCCATACGATCAGCTTGTGCTCGCCCACTGCGCAGAAGGCGCCCGGGTACGGCTGCGTCACCGCGCGCACCAGGTTGAACAGTTGTTCGGCAGGCTTTTTCCAGTCCAGCTTGCCATCGGCGGCAGTGCGGCGGCCAAAATAGGTGGCTTGGTTTTCGTCCTGGGCGGTTTCGGTGAGCTTGCCCAGGGCCAATTGTGGCAGCGCGTCGCGCAGCAAGGCTGTGGCCGCATCACGCAATTTGGCGTGCAGGCTCAGGCCGGTGTCGGTGCGGTCGATGCTGACTTTCTGCTGGGCGAGGATGGCGCCGGCATCGGCACGCTTGACCATGCGGTGCAGGGTGACGCCGGTTTCGGTTTCGCCGTTGACCAACACCCAGTTGGCCGGGGCGCGGCCACGGTATTTAGGTAGCAACGAACCGTGCAGGTTGAACGCGCCTTTGCGAGCGGTGGCCAGCAGCGGTTCGCTCAGTAGGTTGCGGTAGTAGAAGGAGAAGATGTACTCCGGGTTCAACTTGGCGATGCGCTCGACCCACAGCGGGTGGTTGGCGTCTTCCGGGGCGTGCACCGGGATGCCATGGCGTGCGCAGAGTTGGGCGACGGAGCCGTAGAAATTGTTTTCCTTGGGGTCATCGGCATGGGTGAACACGGCAGCAATGTCGTAACCCGCACCGAGCAGGGCTTCAATGCCTGCACAGCCGATATCGTGGTAAGCGAAGACAACAGCTTTTGAACTCATGACTGAACCTGATCCGAAGGAGAAGTAGAAGTAGAAGTATGGGAAGACACCAGGCCGTCAACGACGACGACTGGAGTCGGTGCTGCCGGCTGGTTGCGCAGCACTTTTTCAATAAAGAAGCGCGGGCGGGCGCGTACATCGCTGTACATGCGGCCCAGGTATTCGCCCAGCAGGCCCATGCCGATGAACTGGCCACCGGTAAACACGAACAGCACCGCAAACAGCACGAACAGACCATCACCCGCCCAATCGGCGCCGAAGGCCAGGCGCATGACGATCAGCGCAAAGGCGAACAGCACGCCCAACGCCGCGAGGCTGAAACCGACGATGGACAGCAGGCGCAATGGTGTGGTGGTCATGCAGGTCAGCAGGTCGAACATCAAGCTGATCAGGCGCATGGCGCTGTATTTGGACTCGCCGTGCTCACGCTCGGCGTGGTGCACGAGGATTTCCGTGGTATGGCGGGCAAAGCCGTTGGCCAGGATCGGGATGAAGGTGCTGCGTTCACGGCAGGCGAGCATGGCGTCGACGATGGTGCGGCGGTAGGCACGCAACATGCAGCCGTAGTCGGTCATGGCCACGCCGGTAGATCGCTGCACGGCCAGGTTGATCAAGCGCGACGGCCAGCGACGGAACGCGGAGTCCTGGCGGTTGTTACGCACGGTGGCGACCACGTCGTAGCCCAGGGCAGCTTGCTCCACCAGGCGCGGGATCTCTTCCGGCGGGTTCTGCAAGTCGGCGTCGAGGGTAATTACGACTTCGCCACGGCACTGTTCGAAGCCGGCCATGATCGCGGCGTGCTGGCCGTAGTTGCGGTTGAGGATCACCGCTACAACATGGCTGCCTTCTTCAGCGGCGGCGTCTTCGAGCAGTTGGGCCGAATTGTCGCGGCTACCGTCATCCACCAGGATGATTTCGTATTCGTAGGCCAGCTGCTTGCAGGCTGCTGTAGTACGACGCAGCAGCTCCGGCAGGCTCTCTTGTTCGTTGTAGACCGGGATAACGATCGACACGCAGTGAATAGGGTAGGGTTTCAAAGTTTCATGACCTCGGCTGGAGCAACTTGACGCGTGAAAACAGCAGCAATCATCGGGCAGAACTACAGCCCGCAGATGACAACGCGGCGCTAAAGATAAAGCGTAATCAACAGGTTAGTCGATAAACCACGGAATGCCCTGAAGTACTGCTTACAAGGTTAAGCGCAAATGTGTGCAACGAATATGAAAGGCGGATGAAAAACTCGTTTATTTGACAGGTAGACAGCTAGGGTTCAGCTAAGTAATCAAGGCGTTACATGTGCAGGCCGGATGGTCAGATCGGAACGCTGTGCCGGGCGTTTGGTTCAATCCGGGCGCTCCCGCTCGGCCAATGCCGGTGATTGAACAATCTTCTCTGCATTGGCGCTCAAGTGCCGGTAAAGTAAGCCATCTCTTGCCAGGGTACTCGGATGAATAGCGTGCAGCTTTTGCGCGGCCAGTTGCGGCCTGCGTTGATGGGATTATTGATGACGATGGCCTGTGTCACCAGCGTACGCGCCGATGAAGGGATCGCACTGACCAGCATTGAACAGGTGCCGGAAGGTGTGGAAGTGCCCGGCAAGCAAGTCGGTGCTTATACCTGGGATGACCTTCAGGGCAAGAACCTGCTGGTACTCGCCGAGCAGGTCAGCGAGCGGGAGGATGATGGCACCCAGTCGGCGTTTGTCTACGCAGCGCAGTACCTGCTCACGGGCGATCGCCCCAAGCGGGTCTGGATGCTGCACGACGACGTGCAACACTGCGAGTTCGACGCCAGCCTGCGCTTTGATCAGGCGGCCACCAAAGTCACCGACCTGCTGCGCGACGGCAATACCCAGGTCACGGTCGGTTATTCGCGCACCTGTACCAGTGATGTGAGCCCCAATGAGTTCAAGCTGATCATGCGGGTCGGCAAGTCCGGCAAGTATCGCCTGCGCGGCCTCGATCGCGTCGGCGCCAGTTGGTGGGACGAAGATGCCGGTGCCCTGCGCGGCATGCCCTTGCCCACTGACTGCAGCGTCGAGGCCCAACAGAAGTTGGTCAGCCAGTACAAGGAGCAGGGCACCGAACTGCCACTGCCAGGCTGCTATGGCGACGAGAAGGACTTTGCCAAGGCCCCGGCTGGCTACCTGACGTTTATGCGTGGGCATTGGTTTGCGCTGATGCAGCGACAGGACGCTGACTGGAGCCAGTCCCTGGCGCAACCGCAGGAACCGGCAGAGGAAGTCGAATTGGCGCCGTGATTTTGTGCCAGGGCCGCGCCTGGGTTAGACTCAGTCTTCGCCAATCCACTAAATACATCGATTAATCAACGAGTTGATTGATGTATTTAATCCAAAGGCTGATCCCTTGACCGAGACTATCCGCAACCCGCTGACCCTCTACCTCACTCGCCTGGCGCCCTCCAGCCAACTGACCATGCGCTACGTGCTGCAGGATGCCGCCGACCGCCTGGGTTTCGAAGACCTCAACCTCGAAGACATTGACTGGCATTTACTGCAACCCGAACACGTCGTCGCACTGGTGGCCGCATTACGCGAGGACGGCTATGCGCCGAATACCTCATCGCTGTACGTGAATGCGGTACGAGGAGTGATGAATGAAGCGTGGCGCATGAGCTTGATCAGCCAGGATCACCTGTTGAAGATGCGCTCGGTCAAGGCTGCCGCCGGTACGCGCCTGGGGCAGGGCCGTAACCTGCGTCGTACACTGATCCGCGAGATGCTCGATGTATGCGCCGCCGATCCTCGGCCCCAGGGGCTGCGGGATGCCGCAGTAATCGGCCTGTTGTATGGTTCCGGGATGCGCAAGTCGGAGTCGGTCAATCTCGACCTCGCGCAGATCAATTTTGATCAGCGCAGCCTGCGGGTGATCGGCAAAGGTAATAAGGAACTGATCAAGTACGCGCCGGACTGGGCGTTCGCAAAACTGCGGGCGTGGCTTGAGTTTCGTCGTGAACAACTCAAGGAAGGTGAGCAGGACGACACCTTTCTGTTCAACCGTATCCGCCGGGGCAGCCACATCACGCGCGAACGCATTACCAAACATGCGATTTATTACATTGCTCGGCAGCGCGGTGATCAGGTGGGTGTGAAAATCATGCCCCATGATTTCCGCCGTTCGTTCATCACCCGAGTGATCGAAGAGCATGATTTGTCGATTGCCCAGAAATTGGCGCATCACACCAATATCCAGACCACCGCCAGCTACGACGTACGCGACGACAATGAGCGGCGCAGGGCAGTGGACCGCTTTGATCTGTGAGCTGGGCGGGGTAGGGCAAGCCTCAGGAGGAGGGCGGGACGCTTGAGGCCAGGTGCGCCGGCAACCGGCGCAAGGTCCACAACGTGGTGAGCATTGCGGCAAGCGCACATAGCGCAATGCCGATCAACATCGGTGCAGGAGTATGGTCGGCGAATACGCCCACCAGGGTCATCGAAACGGCCGCGGTAACCATCTGGATCGCGCCAAGCAAGGCAGACGCAGAGCCTGCCACCGCGCCATGATCTTCCAGCGACAGCACACCTGCCGCCGGCAGCAACAGGCCGAGAAAACCGAACCCAATAAACAGCAGGCCCATCATCAAGGGCAGGCTATCACCCCAGAATGTGGTGGCTGCCAACAGGGCCATGACCGTGGCTACTGCGACCACCGACCAACGAATAAGCGGCGCCAGACCAAACCGTGCGCTCAGGCGTGCGGTCAGTTGGCTCATGGCAAAAAACGAGGCGGCGTTGAGGGCAAAACACATGCTGAACTGCGTCGGTGTCAGGCCGAAATACTCGATGTATACGAAGGGCGCGCTGCCGATAAATACAAAGAAGGTCGCAAGGCCAAACCCGCACACCACCGATAACCCGGTGAATACCGGGTCGCGCAACAGCGCTCCATAACTGCCGAATGCATTGCCCAGGGTCTTGCCCAAACGGCGTTCGGCCGGGTGGGTTTCCGGTAGTTGCACGATGGTCATGACCAGGCACAGCACGGCGACCACCGCCAGCACAGCAAATACTTCGCGCCAACTCCAGATCGAAATCACCAGGCTGCCGGCCAGCGGCGCGAGGATTGGCGAAACACTCATCACCAGCATCAGCAAAGCCATCAGGCGCGCTGCCTCATGGCCGGTGTACAGGTCGCGCACGATCGCCCGCGGGATCACCATCCCCGCACAGGCACCGAACGCCTGTATGGCACGAAATCCGATCAATACTTCGATCGTCGGCGCCAATGCGCAGCCGATACTGCCAACGGTAAAGATCACCAAACCCGCATAAATCGGCAGTTTGCGCCCGAACACATCGCTGATCGGCCCGTAGAACAACTGGCACACACCAATGACCATGAAGAACACGGTGAGGCTCATCTGCACCGCCGCCGGTGAGGCCCCAAGGCTTGCGCCCAGGGTTGGCAGCGCGGGCAGGTAGATGTCGATGGCAAACGGGCCGACGGCGGTGATCAAGCCCAGCAGCAGGGCGAGATGGGCGATACTTCGAGACATTTGGCAGGTCCGGCTGGAGCAAAGGACGGTCAGCTTAAGTGAAACGCGCAGATCCGCAAACTTAGGCTTCACTAACAAGGAGTTGTTGCCGATACAGCTAACAGTGAGCACTTGAACGGTTGGATTCCCAACCGATGGTCCTGGCACGGGGATACCAGCATGACGATCAAATTACGCTTGATGCTGTTGATTGGGACCGGATTGCTCACCGCCTTGATCATGAGCCTGGCCAGCTATTTGGGAAATACCCGGATGGGCGATGCGGTACAGGACAATGACGTCAGCATGACCGTGCTGCGTAATCACATGGAAGCCGACATGATGCACGACGCCCTGCGTGCCGACGTGCTATCGGCCATGTTGGTGGGGCTAGGCAAAAGCACCAGCACACCAGCCCAGGTCAACAGCTCGCTCAAGGAACATGCCGAACACTTTCGCCAGGTGCTGGCGGACAACTTCAAGCAGCCGTTGGACGATGCAATCAAGGCGAGCCTGGAAAACATCAAGCCCAGCCTGGATACCTATATCAGCGCCGGTGAGCGTATCGTCGCGCAGGCCCTGGACAACCCCGAAGCCGCCCGTGGTGAGCTGGAGACCTTCAATGCCGCGTTCAGTCGGCTGGAAGATCAAATGGCGGCCTTGAGCGAACTGATCGAAAACAAGACTCAACTGACCAGTATCAGTACCCGACAAACCATCAGCCACGCCAATTGGACCCTGGCCGTGGTACTGATCGCCAGCCTGTTACTGCTGCTGGCACAAGGGCGCTGGGTGATCCTGAGCATCATGGGGCCACTGCGTACCGCCAGCCGCATTGCCGACAGCATTGCCCATGGCAACTTGAGCGAACCTATTATCGAGCCCAGAAATCACGATGAAGCCAGTGCGCTGATTCGCAGCCTGGCCACCATGCAGCGGGATTTGCGCGGCATGATTGAAGTGGTTCGCAGCAACGCCCACGGCGTCAATGGCATGAGCGAACAACTGAGCCAGGGTTGCCATGAAGTCGCAGGCAGCAGTCAACAGCAAAGCGCCGCCGCCAGCACCATGGCCGCCGCCGCTAGCGAAATGACTGCCAGCATCGAGGAAATCACTCGCCACGCCCAACGCGCCCTCGACATGGCCAACCAGGCAGAAACCCTGGCCAAGGACGGCGGCCGCGTCATTCACCAGGTTGTCAGCGACATGGATGGCATTGCCCGTTCAGCGCAGCAATCGGCCCAAGTGATCCGCACACTGGACAAGGAGTCCGAGGCGATCTACAGCATTATTCAAGTGATCAAAGGCATCGCCGACCAGACCAACCTGCTGGCCCTGAACGCCGCCATCGAAGCCGCCCGTGCAGGTGAGCAGGGCCGCGGCTTTGCAGTCGTCGCCGATGAAGTGCGCAGCCTGGCCGGACGCACCAGCGCATCCACGCAGGAGATCGCCAGTATGGTCGGGCGCATCCAGCTGAACACCCGGGAAGCGGTGACCAGCATGGAGGAGGGCGTTGCTCAAGTGGACAAGGGCATGGCCGTTACCGCCGAAGTGGAACGCGCCATTCGCGAGATCCTTCAGGCCACGCTCAGCACCACCGAATTGGTCAACGATATTTCCCGCACCATCAGCGAGCAAAGCCTGGCCAGCAATGAAATTGCTCACCAGGTGGAGATGATTGCAGGTATGTCGCAAAACAACAGCCGCGTGATTGGAGACACGGCGTCAACGACGGATGAATTGTCGAGTTTGGCGGGGAAGCTTTCGCAGTCGGTGGATCGGTTCAGGTTGTGAACCGACCTATCTATATATAACTCAACTAAATAGTCATTTAGTTTAGTTATAGTCAGTGGTTATATAATAAGGGCAGAGCTAGCTCATCCTTCACGCTAGTGTGGGTACGTGCACGATACTTTACATTTGAGCATCATAAAGGGACGGTCTATATGCGGGGAAGGCTTACGTCAGGTCTATGGGTGGCATGTTTCGTGATCAGTGCCACGGCGCTGGCGGATGAACTGCCGCGTAGCGAGCAGATAAAAGCTTTCCGCGCTGCTGGATTTAACCAAGAGACGTCGGAGTGCGAAATCGAGACAACAGGTAGCTACACGCCGGCAACCATGGAGCTGATCAAGGACCTGAACGGCGACGGTCGGCCGGATGCGTTGATTACCGAAGGCAGCACTGACTGTTATGGGCAAGCGGGTACTGGATTTTATCTAGTCAGCCAGCAGACTGACGGTCACTGGAAACTCATGCTCAAAGAAAGCGGCGTCGCTGAGTTTCTCCCTGGCAAAGGCAGTAATGGTTGGCCTGATGTCGAGGTCGGCGGCCCGGGCTCTTGTTTCCCAGTACTGCGTTATGACGGGCAACGTTATCGATTTCACCACAGCGTTGGTGAACCGTGTGCTGACTCGCCGTAAATGCCCGGTGGCCCAAGGGTCAAACGGAGGCAGGTCAGCGAGGGCAACGATGGCTGCTTATGAATCTGGCGCGCGGTGGTCTAGGTCGCTTAGTGAAATGCGCCGAACAGAGCCCCTGAAGGATGGCTCAGTGGTTCGCATAATGTATATTATGTTAAACGACAGGTCATGTCATAAATGTTCATGAGCTACCTAAGTCGCTGATTCGAGAAGTCCTTGGCCTCCCGTAGAGATTTGAAACTTGCAAAATCCGCAACCCCAAGACCTGCTGATGTGCTATGGGATACGCTGCAGCATAAGTCGAAAGGCCTTGTTTCCTGATGCAGCGCTACAACTGGGGTCGACCGCATCAATTCAACGGTAGGCTACCGCCAGCGATTGCCGAGGAAAAACTTAATCCGGAGTCCGGGATTAGTTAACCACTACACTTCTCCTCGAACTCGAGACCAACTTTTCACTTCCTATGCGCTCGGACACGGCGGCATCAAGGGCTCGGTGCTCACGAACTCGTCGTTCAAGCGTTGTCATCGAGGTATGAGGAGAACACTCAAGGCGCGTTCTTGAAGGTCAAAGGTTCGGCGCATGGCCTGAAAAAGATGGGCTGGAAATCCGTTCTTGATCTGGGCCAGTCGTTCAGAACCCCTCAGTGCGAAGCGACCGGAACTGAAGGCCCAAAACTCCTCGTTCCCTAAGTTACGCAACCTCTCATGCTTTCCATTTTGGCGCCGCTCAGGTGCTGAAGTGCTCAATGGTTCTACTCCTTCACGCGGGAAGCAGGATTTTGATAATCCTATCATCGGGTGTCAGCAGTAGAATACGTGTTAAACGCTTCGGAGGGGGGCCAATTTCATGCATCTTTTAAAGGGGATGACCGCCCTCCTCTTTGATCCCGATTTCCTCCTATCAGGATTGGCGGAAATCGGGAGGTCTATCTGCGCCGAAAAGTCAGGGGGCTCGCTATATACATCGTAATTTCCGAAATCGCCTCCCGCCGTTAACTACTTAATAAGCCTGCAAAAATCTGAGGGCCGGTAAAAGCGTTCTTCCGCTATGTAGCGGCTGAAACGTCTTGCCTCGTGAGAATATATTCAGCGAGGAGTAAGTATGTCCTCACAAAACCCTATCAGATAATTCGCGCTTTTTATCTGTTATTTCCACACGTTAGAAGGACGAATCTGATTCGCTATGATTGATGCCTCATGGCATGCAGACTGCGGTTTCGGTGTAACGTAAAATGCAAAAGTCGAAAATCACGGATTGAGATAAATCGTATGACGACAGAGCAATATATGAACTTTGAACAGTTCAGCGCTGAAAAGCCAGCCCTAAAAAAGGACATACGCCTTGTTGCGCGCCCATTGAATATGAAGGCTGAGCTATTGGCTATACAGGTACAAATGGTCAATATCGCATGATGCGCTGTTTGCCTCTTTCGTTGTTCGCCCTTAGCGGGCTCTGGCGCAGACGCACCCGCAGATATCGGGAGGTCATGGCCACTGTCTGTGTAGTTAGCGGTCTGCTAGCATTACCAGCCAGTGCCCTGGCGGGCTGCGCGGCGAGCGGCAATAAAATCGTGCCGTCGATTTCGGATGTGCCCACTGACAGCGGAGGGATGATCTCGTCCGTTTGGCACTCGGCAACCATGTCGCTCATCTGCACGAAGATGCCCTCAGGCACCTATACGAATACGATGGGTGCTACAGGCGTGCCTGCCGGAGCATCCGTCGAGTTTGATGGTGCGTCCTACAACCTCTACCAGACGAACGAGAGTGACGTATTTTACTTTGGGACTTCTTCTGTCGATGGTGGGGCGGAGCACGGATTGAGTTCCAACGTCTACGAAACCGTGCGAGAGATAGGCTTCAGCGGCAGCAGCGGCCGCGTCTTCGACTTTACAATGCGTTCGACGGTCAAAATAAGGTTTTACAGCCCCAAAAAGAGCATGACCTCAGGCCTGCGCACCATCAATACATTGGACGTCATCACGGGCAAAATTACCCATACTAAACCCGGGGTCTACAACGGTATATGGACGATGCGCGCTGATAAATTCACGTTCGTGGCCAAGGGTACCTCCTGCACCTTAACCACGCCGACCAATATTAAGCTTAAGCAAGTGAGCATGGTCGATATGCCTTCAGTCGGGTCCAGCATCGCCGGCGGTGCATTTGTACTGGGCCTGAAATGCAGCACGGATGCACCTGCATTTCAAGTGAGTTATTCCATGTCGGACGTGTACAACCCTTCGAACCTTTCTTCCTATCTGAGCCTGGCCGATGAGCCCACCAGAGCGGCGGGTATCGCATTACAAGTGTTGAATGGGACTAACGCCATCAGTTTCGCCCCTTCAGCCAATACCATAATGGGCAACTTGAGGAGCGGTACGATCAGTCAGCCTATGACCGTGCAATACATACGGACCGGTAAGATCGCGACGCCTGGAAAAGCCAACGCGGCTGTCACCGTGACCTCTACTTATGACTGATTGCTTTCTGGACTATCACACGCAAGCGTCCGGCCAACCCACCTTCCTGACCACGACACTATTTGCAGCTCACCGGAGGGCATTCCCTAGGCTCTAGGTGGCTGGCCAGACAGAAACGCTTCCAGTCATCGTCATCAGGTCCCACTCTTGACCTTACTCCAAACCCGCGTGCGCACCCGCTCCAGTTTCAAGGGCAGCGGCTCCAGCGCAAACAGCGTATCCAGCACTGCTTTGGAAGGATAAACCCCCGGATTATCGCGCACCTTCGCATCCACCAGCCCCGTGGCATCCTTGTTGGCATTGGCATAGCTGAGGTAGTTGGACGATGCGGCGATCACCGGCGGGCGAAGCATGTAATCGATAAACGCCAAACCCTGTTGGAGATTCGGTGCATCGTTGAGCAGTACCAGGTTTTCCACCCAGATCGGCGCGCCTTCCTTGGGAATGCTGTACTGAATCCGGCGACCATTACCGGCTGCGTCGGCCGCTTTGCGAGCGTCCATCACGCCACCCGCCCAGCCGACGACGGCGCAGATATCACCGTTCGCCAGATCGGTGATAAAGCGCGAGGAGTCGAAGTAGCGGATGTGTGGGCGCAGTTTCAACAGCAGGGCCTGGGCCTTGAGGTAGTCTTCCGGGTTTTGGCTGTTATAGGGCAACCCCAGATAGTGCAAGGCGATCGGGATGATTTCAGCGGGCGCATCGAGCATGGCGACGCCGCACTCGCCCAGCCTGGCGAGGTTTTCTTCCTTGAAAATCAGGTCCCAGGAATCTACCGGTGCGTCGTTACCCAGAAGCGCGTGGACTTTGGCCACGTCGTAGCCGATGCCGGTGGTGCCCCACAAATACGGCACCGCAAAGCGATTACCGGGATCGTTGTTGTTGACCTTGGCGAGGATGTCCGGGTCCAGATGGGACAGGTTGGGCAGTTGCGAGCGATCCAGTTCCTTGAGTACACCGGCCTTGATCAGGTTCGGCAACAGGTCGCCGGTAGCGACTACCACGTCATAGCCGCTACGCCCGGCCATGAGTTTGCTTTGCATGACCTCGCTGTTGTCGAACACGTCGTAGGCCGATTGAATGCCGGTCTGCGCCTGGAAATCCTTCAGCGTGTTGGGTGCGATGAAGTCATACCAGTTATAGATATTGACCTTCGGCTCCGCGGCCTGAGCA
>NZ_SPKN01000053.1:60236-94731 GCF_023127765.1 Pseudomonas sp. W15Feb34 | reverse complement strand
TTAACGGGGCGCCTAAGATCAAGATCAAATGCAGATCAAGAGCGGCTCGCTTCGCATCGTGGTTACTGGTGGCTGCTACGAAGTTGTGTAGATACCCATGGCTATCGGGGGCAAGCCCCCTCCCACATTTTAGAGCTGCTTGAATCAGGGTTATGTGCCTGTTCAAAGAATCGGCTTGCCCCCCGTCACGCCATAGCGCTCGCCAGAGATGTAACTGCCTTCATCCGACGCCAGCAACACATAGATGGGCGCCACTTCCACCGGCTGGCCTGGGCGGCCCAGTGGCGTGTTGCCACCGAAATGCTTCACCGACTCCTCGGGCATGGTCGACACGATCAACGGCGTCCAGATCGGCCCCGGCGCTACGCTGTTCACCCGAATGCCACGCTCGCCCAGCATCTGCGCCAGGCCGGCGGTGAAGTTGGCAATGGCACCCTTGGTGGCCGCATAGGGCAACAGGGTCGGGTTGGGCATATCGGAATTGACCGACGAGGTGTTGATGATCGAACTGCCTTGCGCCATATGCGGCAACGCTGCCTTGCAGATGCGAAACATCGCCGTGATATTGACGTTGAAGGTTTTCACCCAATCCTCGTCGGGAATGTCCTCCAGAGACTTATAGGTCATCTGGAATGCAGCGTTATTGACCAGCACATCGATACGGCCGAATTTCTCGACGGTGTCATTGACGATCGCCGTGCACTGCGCCGCGTCGCCCAGGTCGCCGGGCAGCAACAGGCACTGGCGCCCTGCCGCTTCGACCCAGCGAGCGGTCTCCTTGGCGTCCTCATGCTCGTCCAGATACGACACCGCGACGTCCGCGCCTTCGCGAGCAAAGGCAATTGCCACCGCACGCCCGATACCGCTGTCGGCGCCGGTGATCAACGCAATCTTGTTGGCCAGGCGCCCCGAGCCTTTGTAGCTTTGCTCACCGCAATCCGGCACCGGGTCCATCTTGCGCTGGTCGCCCGGAACGGGCTGCTGCTGGGGATTGAAGGGTGGTGTTGGGTAGTGGTTCATCGGATTCCCTCCTGTGTATGGATACTGTTGCGAGGGCGTGCCGAGCGCGATAGTTCAGAGCAATTTTCATAAAATCGGATAACCGTTGCCGTGGGTTTGCGCCATTCGGGTAGGCGCATGTCCTCACGCACCGGGGACGGCTCATACCAAACACGACTTCTTTTAACCACTCATCTCGGATGCTCAATATCGCACCAGTAGTATGATAGGTTCACACAAAGATTCTTCTGGAGCCCCCATCATGG
This sequence comes from Pseudomonas sp. W15Feb34, assembly GCF_023127765.1. Lineage (NCBI taxonomy): Bacteria > Pseudomonadati > Pseudomonadota > Gammaproteobacteria > Pseudomonadales > Pseudomonadaceae > Pseudomonas > Pseudomonas sp. W15Feb34. The sequence goes on along the minus strand of NZ_SPKN01000053.1, from coordinate 93,466 downwards.
CCACTGTACGAAAAACCATCACCGTGACGGATCAACAAGATGGCTGGATAAAAGCACAAATCGAAGCAGGCCATTACACCAATGACAGCGAGTACATCCGGGACTTGATTCGTCGCGAACAAGATCGTAGCGCGCAAGTGGAGGCCATTCGCGCTGCGTTGCTTGAAGGTGAAGCCAGCGGCGAACCTCGGCGCTTTGATCCTGCGGCGTTCAAACAGAGGATGCTGGACGCCCATGGCTGAATACCGTCTTTGGCGCAATACCCTAAGACAGCTCCGGCTTGTGACCAAATCCGTAGTGGCTATCGACGGCGCAGTATTGAGCAGCACATGATTTACTTCAGGATCACTACGTATGGGATTTCAATCATTCGTATCCTCCATGACCGGATGGATACAACCCGCAAGCTATGACACCACGAACCGTCCACTCGGTAGAGTCGAATAGAGATCGAAATGGCTGACGCACAACTACCTCCCGCCACGCCCCAGTGGCTGATCCGCCAGGCCCAACCCGACGACGTACACGCCCTGGTTGAACTGGACGCCTACGCGGCTGCCCATGCCCACCGCCGCGTATTTATCCACGACGCCGTGGTTAACCAGCAATGCCTGGTGGCAGTCAGCGACCACGCGTGCGCCGGGTACCTGGTGCTCACCCACGACTTTTTCGATCACGGCTTTATTGCCCTTGTGGTGGTATCACCGACCTGCCAGCGCCAGGGTGTGGCCCTGCGCCTGCTGGCGGCGGCCGAGGCGGCCTGCAAGACGCCGAAGTTGTTCGCCTCCACCAACGCCTCCAATCGCGCGTCCCAGGCATTGATGACAAAGGCCGGATTCATACCCAGCGGGCAGATCGAGAACCTCGACGAAGACGACCCCGAGTGCGTGTACGTCAAATTCCTGCGCTGATCTGCATCAGGCCCAGGCGATCACCCACGCCGCCAGGTAAAGGCCCACACCAAACACGCCATGATTGATCAGGCTGCGCAGTCGGTTCTTGCCTGGCGTCGGCGTCCTGGACGATGCAAACCCGGCCCCCATGGCCGGCTGTATCACAAACAGCGGAACGGCCACTGTCACAACACCCCACGCCAGTGCAGGTACAAAGGTCGGCGCCAGCAACCAGGCATCGCCTTCAATCCACACCAGCACCCACGCGAACACCACTCCGGTGACGTAATGCGCGATCCAACCCAGGGCTACTTCACCTCGAACGGGAAGCGCTTGCCCAATGCTTGAATGCGCAAATCGCCCCCGGCACGCATGGCCGACCCAACGCCCAACGAACGCAAAATTCAGGGTCGGAACGCCAAGCACCTTCATCAGCAGCATCCACATATCCATCACCACGGTAGCCCCTGCCCCCAACAACACCACCTGTGCAACCCCTTCCAGCGCTGTCATACCTACCTCTTAGTCATGGACCCATTCAACCTGCGCAGGCATCATAGAAGTTGAAGTCAACTTCAAGTCAATGGTCTGTCTATGGATATCACCGAGGTCGTCAAACGCACGGGCATTGCTGCCCATACGCTGCGTTTTTATGAAAAGAAGGGGTTGATTACATCGACCAGCCCGCCCGGTGCTCGCCGTCATTTCGCAGCAGCGGTCGTTGAGCAGTTGGCGGTCATCGCCCTCGGGCGGGCGGGTGGCCTGTCGCTGGACGAGATACACGCCATGCTGTCACCCAATGGCCAGGCCAATGTGGATAGAGCGGTGCTGCTGGCCAAGGCCGACGAGATTGATGCCACGGTCAAACACCTGCAGGCGATGAGCCGGGGCTTGCGCCATGCGGCCGCCTGCCCTGCCCCCAACCACGCACAATGCCCGACTTTTCGCCGCCTACTCACCATCGCAGCAGCAGGAACCTTCAAGCGCGGCAGCGCCGGTCTCGCCAGGGTTCGGCCTGCTCACTCAAACACTGAGGCACTATGATTCGCCACTTTCAACCTGCCGACCTGGAACCCGTCCTGGATATTTGGCTGCAAGCGTCCATCCTGGCCCACCACTTTATCGCCCCCCCCTTCTGGCATGACCAACTGGGCGCCATGCGCGAGGTCTACCTGCCCAGCGCCGTGACCCGTGTGTTTGAAGCCGACGGGAAAGTGCTGGGCTTCAGTTGCGTATATGAAGACACCCTGGCGGCGCTGTTTGTCGCGCCTGAGCATCAGGGCAGTGGTATCGGTACACAATTGCTCAAGGACGCGCAGGCAGCCAGAACCTCACTTCAACTGAGCGTGTATTCGCAGAATGTTCCCAGCCTTCACTTCTACAAGAAGCACGGTTTTACCGTATTCAGAGAGCAACGGGACGAACACACAGGTCACCTTGAAACAGTGATGGGCTGGGCGCCTGATGGATTATTTGACCCACTGCCCTGATTACTCCAACCCGTATTGCACTCGACCTTTCCCATAAACGCCGCCAGCGCCTCCGGATCAGGCAACGGCGCCGCACTGATCAGCACGTTGGGCACATGGCACCACGCAAGCGCGGGCGAAGCGCGTTCGCCCTGACCATAGATCAATACATGACGAATCTGTGGGTTGTCCCTGATGAACCAGAGCAAATCGAATTTCACGCTGTGCGCCAGGGCGGCATTGATGATCAGCACATCCAGCGGCGTATCGCCGAACTCCACAGCACTGAGGACTTCATCCAGCCGGTGTATCGGCGCGATACGGTAATAGCCCAACTGGTTCAACGCCCGCTCGATTTTCAAGCGGTAGAAGTGCTGCCCATCGGCAATCAGAATACGTAGCGCTTTATTGGTCATGTCCCCACCACTCACTGATAAATGATCGTGAAGGTTGCCGACGCATTCGCCGGCCCCGGCGTAACCTTGGCCCCGGTTTGCAGGTAGCGCGCGCGCAGCGGGATGGAATAACTGCTTTCGGTACTCCTGAGGGACAGGCCCGCATTTCGGTTGCTCGCCAATGGCAGGGCAACGCCGTTGCTGGTGGCGACCTGAATGCCGACGCCAGTCGCGGCAGGCGCATTGCCGGCCGTGCTCGGGTCGAGGCTCAGAATGCCGTTGCTTGCATTGATGGCCGTCCGAGCCGGGTCGATGCGGTATTGCAGTGTGTTGTTGACGCGGGTCCCGCTGGTGCCGGTGCCGGTGGGTGAGTTACCGCTTTGTGAAATCCAGCCGGGACCGGTAGTGGAAAACATGCCGTTGAACGCCGGGCAGTCATTCAAGGCGATGGCAAAATCCGTCCAGCCCGTGCTGCTGTTAAGGCCAGTGAATTTATTGACCAGGTGTGTGCCCATGGGCACCGAGACATCCGGTGTACTGCAGGTTCGCGAAACAATCTGGATGCTGCCGGAAATGCCCATCCTGAAGCCGTTCATTCTGGCGTCGCCGAAATTGCCGAACAGACTCACAATCGGCAATGTATTGCCCACCAGCACACCCGGCGTCACCTCGCCAATCTTGATCAAGATCAGCTCAAAGTTCGAAGGCCCGTCAAACGGCACGAGGCATCGCCACCCGGGCGTACACGTGGTCCATGCCTTGGCGCTTTGCCTGGGCAGCAGGCCACCGTAGCTATTGAAAGCAACGCCCAATCCGGGAACGCTGGTTCTGTAGACCTTATTGGCATAGGTGCCAGTGGTCATATTGGCAAGGGCATAGCTGGATTCAACCGTGAGTTCGGTCCACTGTTGATACGGCGCGAAAAGGCACTCAAGCTTGACCGCCTGGCCTGTCGCCATATTGAATCTTTGACGATAGACCTCAGTGCCCACCGGCACATCACGCCCGACGGTGATCGCCGAGATCTGCAACGGCATGGAGCCAACGGCAGGCCGGACACCGTCCATGTAGGAACAGGTGACCGCCATGGCCGTGCCGGCCGAGGCCCACAAGGCCATGCCCAGCAACCCCAGTTTGATAAAAGAACCGATGTTCATAACGCTACCTTTTGCTGGGTGTTGGGCTGCACGCTGTCAGCGACCTGTTTGCCGGCCGCACACACGGCGTCCACTTGTTGCAGCTGTTGCCCATCGCCAGGGCCTGGCGGGATCGTCAGGGCGCACTGCTGCTGCGCCCGGCTGCCCCAATTGACCAGCAAGCGGCGCGTCTCGGGTTTGATCCGCGCATACAGTTGCCCGCCCTGCCCGACCACGCCCACGGTGGCCCCCTCGCCGTCGGTCACCCCCGCGCCGAACGGCAGGCTGCTGCCGTCGTCCAGGCGCACATTGAGCAACACCGCCCGGCCCTGGTTGGTGGTGTATTTGAGGTGCACGACTGCACCGGCACGCGGCGCGGTCTGCTGGCTGGTTTCGCTCAACTCAACGTCCAGGGAACTGCCGATCGGGTCGATCGCCACCTCGTTCAACTCATACGGGCGCAGGTACGGCACCACGGCGTTGCCGCTGCCGTCGAGCCTCAGGCCCGGGTAGCCGGAGACCTTCGCCCCCTCGGCGCCTGGCGCGCTGACCACGGCCATGGTTTCGCCGCGGTAAGGCGTCATGGTCACACCATCGCCATGGGCCACTACCGTACCGCTCGCGCCCACCGATGCGCTGGTATAGCCATCGCCTCGGCCCAGGGCGGCACTGAGCATGGCGCGGGCGCCGGTGTACTGGCCGTTGAGGGCGGCACTCTTGGTGTTGCTGGCGCCGTCATGACCGAAGGTGGCGCCATAGCCATATTGGCGATCCTGGCCGGCAGTGCCGCTGATACCCGCCTGCTCGCTGTAATTGCCGCGAGTGTCACGGCCCAGTTGTGCGGTGACTTGCGGCCCATAGCCCGAGCCGCCAAATTCGAGCGGCATGCTCATGGTCAGCAGAAAACTGTTTTCCATATCGCCCAGGCCCATGCGGCTGCGGTTGGCATTCACGCTGAAACTCACCCGGTTGAACTGCTTGCTGTAGCTGAGCTGGTACTGCACGTCGCTGCCCTGCTGGTTCCAGTAGTTCTGGGCATAGCCGCTGATCGACACCTGGCCCCAAGGCCCGAAGCTCTGGTCGGCGGTGAGTGACAAGCGGCTGCGCGGGCGGCCGAACTGGCTGGTGTCCCAACCGTTTTTCTCGGCATCGAGCAGCTGCACGGCATTGCTGAAATCCAGGTAGTCACGGGTGGAAAAACGGTAGGCCGCCACCGAAAAGTTACTGCCGGTGCTAAGAATGTTCTTGCTGTAGGACAGGCGCATGCTCTGCCCCTTCGCCCGACCGGCAGCCAGGTCGGTCTGGGCGTGTGTCACGTCCACCGCCAAGGCGCCGATCGGCGTGCCGAACGCCAAGCCTGTGAGGACAGCCGCGTAGTGATCGCTCGATTGCACACCGCCGAACCCGGTGAAGGTGTTGTTCAGGCCATATTGCAGCGTGCCTTGCAGCAGGCGCGTCTGCTCGTCAACGAAGTTGTTGCGGGTTTCACCGGCGGTAACGCTGAAACGTGACGTGCCAGGACGCAGCAACTGACTGACCGAGGCATAGGGCACGATAAAGTTTTGTTCGGTACCGTCCGCCTCGGCCACGCTCACGTTGAGATCGCCCCCGTAGCCGGTGGAGTACAGGTCGTCAATCACGAAGGCGCCGGGGGCGACCGTGGTTTCCAGCAGCACGTTGCCGGCCTGGCGAATGGTGACGCGCGCATTGGTGCGGGCGATGCCACGAATAACCGGCGCATACCCGCGCATGGAGTCGGGCAACATGCGGTCATCACTGGCCAACTGCACGCCGCGATAAGACAAGGTGTCGAAGATCTCGCCGCTGGTGTTGGACTCACCCACAGTCAGCTGGCTTTTCAGCGCAGTGATATCGCGTTGGGCGTAGCTGTCCAACGCCTGGTACTGGCTACCGTTGCGCGATTGCCAGCCTACCGATGCATTGTGACGCAAGCGCCAATCGCCAAGGTTGAGGCCGGCATTGAGCCCCAGGAAGGCCGAGTCATTGTTGCCACTGCGGGTGCGGTTGCGATTGGCATTGAAGTTGTAACTGAGCAGGCCTGCGGTGACGCCACGGTCCCACAGTTCAGGGCTGACATAACCCCGCGAATTTCGCTTCAAGGCCGCCTGGGGGATGCTGAGGTCGAGCGCCTGGTTCTCCGGGGAAAAGTTCGCACTGGCACCCTGGATCAAACTGCTCAATGCCGTGCAACCTGGACCGTCAAGCGCCTGGCTGGCTTCGGGCGACAGTTTGGCGATGTTCACGCCCTGGCGCTCAAGCAAACCATGGTCCATGCACACCACCGGCTTGCTGCCGTCAGGCTGGGCCTCGATACGTATGTCCTGGCGACTGTTCAACTGGCCGTTGAGCACAACGTCCGCACGGTACTGCCCAGGGGTCACCGGGTTACCGGCCTGGTATTTGCCGAGGTCGAGATTGCGTGAGTCTTCCGGCAGGAATGCATCGTTGAACTGCACCTCTTGCGCCATCGCGGCGTGTACGCCCCAGGCGCCTGGCGTGACGGCCAGTACCTTGAGTATCAAGCGGGTGAGCGGATTCAGGGCGAAGCGAGGCTGCGCCCCCAGAGGCGGCCTGGAGCGGGAAGAGGTCTGCATAAATGACTCGCGGGTAAAGACGTCAGGAATTGATCAGGGCTTGAGTGCTTTCCGAGTCGGGATCAGCGCGCCGTAATCGTTGATTGCGCTGAACTCCACCTGTGCGCCTGCGGCGGGTGGGGTTTTAAGAGTCGGCAGCGGAAATTGCCGGGTTTGACCCGGGCCCACCATGCCGTCCTCACTGCGCGCGCGCTGACCGCCGGCCACCAGGTCCAGCTCGACCAGCGATACGTGAAACGCCGACGGGTTGAACGCTTGCAGGGCAAGGCCCTGGCCATCGCGGGCCGCAACCAGTTGCCATTGCACCTGCTCGATCGCTTCGCTGGCGGTGCCTGCAAGACCGGTCGGGCGATAGAACAATTTGATCCGCGAACGGAAGGCCATTTGCAGAGTGTTCAGGTCTTCCCCAGCCTCGGGTTTAGGCGGAATTTCCAGCACGTTGAGCCAGAAAACCGACTCCTTGTCCTGGGGCAGCGCTGTCCCCGTGAATAGCACTCGCAGGCTTTGGCCCTTGGTCGGGTCGATACGCGCCACCGGAGGCGACAGCAGAAACGGCGCCTTGGAGCTGGTGGGGGTGGACTCCACACTGCCGGTGTCAATCCACGCTTGCATCAACGCGGGTTGAGTACCGTTGTTATTGAGTTTTACCGTGACTTCTTTCTGGTCCGCCGGGTAGATCACGCGGGTACCGGTGATCACTACACCTGCCAGCGCCTGGGAACACCCAAGTGCCACAAGGCTTGCCAGAAGCAATTGTTTAAATGCAAGTATGCAAGGCATGACTTAGTCCCAATGCCGCCCCGAAAACACGCCCTTTAAATAAACAACAGGGCGTGCCTTCATTACCGGCGACTTACTGATAATTGATGGAGTAAGTCACGTTGCTGATAACGGTGCCCGGCGTGGTCGCGGCCTGGGCATAGTACTGAACTGCGTATGGCAGGTCTGCGCTGAGTGAGGTGGCATCGATGTCGATACGGCTGGTGGACGCCACTTGTGCGGTGTCACCGGCTTTGATGGCCTTGCCATTGGATGCGTCGACCAATTGCAGTTGGACCTTGGTGGCACCACCGCCGATGTTCTTCAAGTTGCCGCTGGCCGGGTCAACCGAGCCGCCGGCTTCAAAGAATGCAGCCGCGGTTTTCAGCGCTGCCGAGCATTTGCTCAACTGAATGCTGAAACCGGTCTGGCCCGCCACCTGACCAGCAGAGGCCAGGGAAGCAGTGGAGATAGTCGGCAGCGTGACGGTGGTGCCTGCCGAGCCGGCCGCCCCATTCACTGCAACCTGGCAGGTCTCGGCCTTCAGTTCACCGTTGAAATTGATGGTGCCATCCGAAGCCATGGCAGCGGAGGTGGCGGTTGCGGCGACCAATGCAGCGAGGACGCGGGCTTTGTAATTCATGAGTAACTCCGAGAGAGCGATATACCAGGTAAGTGAAGAAGTTTCCGGTGCTGGATAACTTCTGTGTTGTTGCGCAGTGAAGTGTAGGGAGTCCGCGCAACACCCAATATAGGAGTGCTCCTAAAAACAACTAAGCCACTCAATATTTTCAACAATTAACGTCTGTTTCGCTCGGCAAAAACTTACGCACTTCAACTTATGTTATTTGTTGGGAGGGTCACTACTTCGTCTATAGGAGTGGTCCTAAAAACCAGGCTGTCGAGGCAAGACGCGTTATTCAATAACCGGCCGCAGCCCAGTCTTGCGCCATAAGATTGAGTTGATCCGCAACCGCTACGGTTGGCCAGTTCACTTCATCGTGCAACAACGACTCGATCCCTTCGGCGCCGGCCGCTATCGCAGTCCAGCCTACCGTCTGTGCAGCCCCCTTTAGCCGATGCGCCGCCTGCAGGGCAACCGGGCGATCACGCAGGGCAACAGCGCTGAACAGACGGTTCAGATCCTGGCGCAGTGCTTCTTGCTGCCCTTCCCGCTCTTGCCCTGAGGCAGCATGCACCTGCGCCGCTGGTATCAGGACCTGATCGCACCACAGCTCGATCATTTGCTGCAATTTGTCCTGACGCACCGGCTTGCTCAGCACGCCGTCCAGGCCGGCCTCAAAACAGCGTTCAAGATAGTCATTACCTGTTACCTGCGACATCGCAATGATTGGACAATGCCCGCGCTGTTGTTGGCGCTCCACGTCGCGCATAGGGCCGCTCAGGTTGAACGCCTGATGCTCATCGATCAGTACCAGATCGACCCTGTGCTGATTGAAGAGCGCCAGCGTCTCGTCACCCTCGACCGCCAGCCGTACGCCCAGGCCAAAACCTTGAAGCAGGGCCTTTACTGCTTGCTGATCGGCATATTCGCCTCCCGACACCAGCACCCATAATGAAACCTCCCTGGACGCCGCATCAGGATCTGCTGCCCGCACAGGCGGCTCAAGCGCTCCAGCCCACTCGACGGGCAACCTCACTTCGACCTGGGTGCCGCTCCCCGGGACGCTGCTCAAGGTCAGCTCGCCGTGCATCAACTTCACCAAACGGCGACAGATCACCAGCCCCAAACCGGTGCCGCCACTGCGCTTGAATGATTGCCTGGCGCGGGCATAGGGCCGAAACAGAGCAGCTTGCGCCTGGTCGGACAAACCAATGCCGGTGTCGACCACACGCATCAACACGTCTGAACTGGCCCCCGGCTGAGTGTCCGGCGACAGCAATTGCACCTCGACCCGGCCGTGCTCGGTGAACTTGATGGCGTTGGAGATCAGGTTACGCAGCACCTGGGCCACCCGCTGGTCATCGAGCAGTGCTGAAGCGACTGGGCGCTGGCCAGTCAATGTCAACGTCAGGCCCTTTTCCTCGGCATAGCCTCGGTAATCATCCACCTGCTGTTGCAACAGTGACCACAAGTCCAGCGGCTCAGGATTGAGCTGCAATTGCCCGGCCTCCATCTTGGAGATATCCAGCACATCGTCTACCAGGCGCAGCAAGGTATTGGCGCCGGTATTGGCCAGGTCCGTGAAGTGCCGCTGCTGTTCGTCCAGAGGGGTGTGCTCAAGCAGCTCGACCGCCGCCAGCACTGCATTCATGGGCGAGCGCACTTCATGGCTCATGACCGCGAGGAACATCGCTTTCTCGCGCTCACGCTGCACCGCGCGCCGCCGCTGGACCCGGCTTTGCCACACCAGCGTGATGAGCAACAGCACAATGGCCAGCAACAGCCACAACTCACCCGCGTAATGTTCGGCGATGGACCTGATGGTCGGGATATCCAGGTTCATGTCGGCAAACCAGGCATCGAAGATCGCCTTGCGCTCATCCCCGGTGATGGAGGCCAATGCCTTCTCCAGGATCGACAGCAGGACCGCATCGCTATCGCGCACCGCCATGCTGACGCCGGTGTGCAGTTGCGGCACCACGCCGGATATCTGCAAGACGCCCTGGTACTGGCGGGAAAGATACGGGATCAACAACCACTCCGAAGCGATAGCGGCGTCCGCCTTGCCGTCCTTGACCATCGCCATCATGTCGACCGCGTTCTGGGCGGCGATGAGCGTGACCCCTGGCGCCTCTTCGCGCAGGAAGGCGCCATAGACTTCGCGACCCAACATGACCAAGCGTTTGTGGGCAAGCTGTTCCAGGCCTGCCAGGGGCTGATCGCCAAAGCGACTGACAAGGATCGTCGAACTGGTGTTGTAAGGCAGGGTGTAAAGCATCCCACGATCCTGGGCCGGGTCGTCGGAACGACGTCGAGTGGACAATATGTCCACCTCACCGCTGATCAGCATCTCCTTGCGCGCACTGCGCGTGGTGGTCAGCACCGGCTCGAAATGCAGACCGGTACGCAGTCCGATCAGCCTCAGGTACTTGGCCGACAGACCGCGCAATTGGCCGCCGCTCATGTATTCGAATGGCAGCAGGTCCTCGAACACACCCACACGCAGTACCGGATGGGCGGCGATCCAGTCCACCTCCTGCTGCGTCAACACCATCGGTGGCGAACTGGCGTACACGCCTGCCGACGCCGGAAGGCACACCAATGCCAGTACCAGCAGCAGGCGCCTCATCAGCGGGCCGTCCGCTGCGCACGCGTCGCCGGCAGTATGTCGAGCACTGTATCGCCGCTCAACGCGGCCCAATGCTGCAACAACGGCCGCAGGGCTTGGGCGTGCACCGGTCCCCACTCTGTTTCGCCATACAGCAGACGCTCCATGTACTCGGCGGCCTGCGCCAGTGCCGACCACTCCATGATCAACGCCGCACCGTGCAATCGATGAGCCACGTGTTGAGCCGATTCGCGGTCGCACAGGGCGATGGCTTTGACCAGGTTTGCCAGGTCACCGGCCATTTCACGGTTGATTGCGGCTTGATCCAGCAAAGGCGCCATCAAGCTGGTACTGGGGGCGGCCAGCTTGACCCCGCACCAGCGTTCAATGACTTCGCACAGCTGCCCAAGGCGTATGGGCTTGCTCAGCGTCGCGTCCATGCCCGCCTCAATACAGCGTTGAAGATGACGGTCGCCGGTCAGGGCAGAGATCGCGATAATCGGGCTGCGTGTGCGCCCCAGTTGTATTTCCAGGGCGCGCAACCTGCGCACCAGGCCATAACCGTCTTCATCGGGCAAATCACAGTCCATCAGCACCAGGTCGTATACGGTTGCCCTGAACAGCGGCCAGGCTTGCGCGGCGTCGGCCGCGATCACTGGCTGGCAGCCGAATGCACTGATCTGCGCACGCAAAACCTCCTGGTTCGCATAGGTATCTTCCACCACCAGAATCTGCAGGCCGCTTACGGTTGGCAGGGCTGAGGGTGCCGCTTGCGGCATCAAGACCGGTGGCTCCTCGCCGATGCTCACCGGTAAGCGAATAGCCACTGCCGTGCCTGAGCCCTGCTCACTCGTCAGCGTCAACGTCCCCTGCATCAAACCCACCAGTTGCCGACAGATCATCAGGCCCAACCCGGTGCCCCCTGTGCGCCGGGAAGACTCTCGGGCCTGGGCATAAGGACGAAACAGGGCGGCCTGCGCTGCGTCTGAAATACCGACTCCACTGTCGCGAACCTCAATCTGCAATTGCGCGGTGCCGTCCGCTGAAACCGCTAACGCTACGTCGATGTCGATACCGCCCGTGTCGGTAAACTTGATGGCGTTGGATAGCAGGTTATGAAAAATCTGCGTGAGCCGGGAGCTGTCGAGCAGCAACAAGGGCAACTGCGCCTGGATATGGCAGTTCAAGCTCAGGTGTTTTTCCCGCGCACGCAGTCGATGCAGGCCAACTACACCTTGAACCAATGCCTCAATGTCGATTGCCTCGACAGCCAGCCTTGGCGGTGTGGCAATCGCGCCAGGCCTGTCCAAGACATCATCCAGCAGTCGCCCCAGCGCGTTGGCGCCACTGTTGGCCAAATGGGCCAAATGGCGCTGTTGCTGGTTGAGCCGGGTGTGCCCGAGCAATTCCATTGCCGCCAGCACTGCATTCATCGGTGACCGGATTTCATGCCCCATCACCGCCAGGAACATGGTTTTTTCCTGCTCGTTACGCACCGCCAGGCGCCGTTGACGCTGGCCTCGATACAGCAGTGCGCACAGGCTGACCAGCACGAGCGCGCCAAGGATCAACACATGCAAATAATGGGCGGCGATACTGGGCAGCGATGGAACATTCAGGTCCAGATCCTGGTACCAGCGCCCATACAGCCGGTTGCGTTGCTCGACGGTGATGGAGGCGAACACCTTCTCCAGTATTGAATACAGCATGACCTGGTCTGTACGGGTCGCCATGCTCACATCCAGCACCTGGCTGCCGAGCACACCGGATACTTCCAGAATGCCCTGGAACCGTTGATACAGATAAGGCGTTAGAAAGATGGCTGACGCGATTGCCGCATCGGCACTGCCGTCTTCAACGCTGGTCAGTATCTCCAAGGCTGAAGCGCTTTTTTTGAAAGTGGCCTGCACCCCTTTTCGGCGAAAGATCTGCTGGTAATACGTACCATCGGGTATCGCTACGGTCTTACCATGCAATTGGTCAATATCGAAAACATCGGGGCTCTCGACACGCGTCACAATGACCGGTGAGGTCGATTCGTAGGCAAGCGTTCGAAGCCCCTTGGTAGTGGGTTCAGACCTGAAGCGTAAATAAGACGACAGCAGGTCAACCTGGCCTTCCAGCAACATTTTCTCGCGCTCGGCCAGCGTTTTTCCAGGTACGAACGTGAACTGAAGGCCGGTCGCGGCCGTGACGAATTGCAAATACTCTATCGACCGCCCGCGCATGACTGCGTCGCTGATGTATTCGAAGGGCATCAGGTCTTCGACCACGCCGACCCGTAATACTGGATGCGTCTGGACCCAATCCTTTTGCTCTGCACTCAGCTCGACCGGACCGGCCCTTGCAGCAGGCACCATCATTATCAGCAAGCTACATAACGCCACGGTACACAGCGCCCTTTTCATGGAGTACCGATGATCTTGTTGAGCTTGAACAGCTCATTGTTAGACGTCACCCCAAGCTTGCGGAATGCAGAAGTTTTTTGCGTGCTGATGGTTTTGATGCTGCGATTGAATTTCTCGGCAATTTCACTCACGGTCATGCCTGCCAGATAACAGCGAATGACTTCCTGCTCGCGGCTCGTCAATTCCGCCAGGGCCAGCGCATCGCGCTCCACGTTGGTGCTTTCACGCGTCTCACCCGTGACCGTTTCCGCCAAGCGATAGGTCATGTCGGTGTTCAAATACACGGCGCCCGCTGCGACTTTGCGAATCGCTTTCACCAACTGGCTCATGTCTTCGCCCTTCCCCACAAAACCACGTGCGCCCACGCGCATGGCCAGGCCCACTGTCGCCGGATCATGATGGCTGGACAAGATCAGAATATGGCATTCGGGAAATTTGACGCGCAACGCCCGGATCAGTGATACACCGTCCAACTCATTGGGATTAAGAGAGAAATCCAGCAGTAGTAAATCTGCCGGTGCCGTAACAAGGCCGGCAATCAAGTCGCGACTTTTTTCATAAATGCCAACCACTTCAAAGTTCGCCTCGGCTGCCAACGTATTGGCAAGGCCATGTCGAACGACGGCGTGGTCATCCAATAACGCAATGCGTATGGTTTTCATCGTGATCGTACCCTCTCGGCCCGGCGCGCGCCGCACCGTCGAAACACAGGGATAACTCATCGATACAACGTCTAATACGCACATGAGTATATGCAATAACCGCAAAATGACACGCGCACAGCAGATGAATCCGCACCGCTCAAATTCCTTCGATAATATGCCTGATCCTGAATAACTCATTGTTCGACATCACCCCCAACTTGCGAAATGCGGCGGCTTTTTGCGAACTGATGGTTTTGATACTGCGGTTGAATTTCTCGGCGATCTCGGTGATGGTCATGCCGGCCAGGTAACACCGAATCACCTCCTGTTCACGTGCAGAAAGGCTGACAAAGCGCAGGGCTTCATCCCGGCCGTTAGCCTCGCCGTCATAGCTCACGGCGGTGGCCTCCGCCACGCGGTAGGCCATGTCCGGGCTCAAGTACACGGCGCCTGAGGCCACCAGCCGGACCGCGCAGATCAACTGCTCCATGTCTTCGCCCTTGCCCAGAAACCCGCGTGCGCCCACCCGTAACGCCAGGATTGCGGTCGCTGCGTCATGGTGCGTGGAAAAGATCAGGATCCGGCAGGCTGGAAACTTCACGCGCAGCGCGCGAATCAACGAAATACCATCCAGCTCGCAGGGGCCCAGCACAAAATCCAGCAGCAATATCTCGGCCGGTGCTGTCGCCAGCCCGGTTATCAGGTCACGGCTACGGCTGTACACGCCGACCACTTCAAAATCCGGTTCCTGTACCAGTCGATTGACTAAACCATGTCGTACAATTGCATGATCATCCAGCAAAGCAATGTGTAAACGTTTCATAGATCAAGGAACACTCTTTATAACGAGCAAAAAGACGAGAACAGCAACTTTATTGACTGTTAATTGGTTCTCGACTTCTCAAGCGCAAGTTCGCCAGCCGAGCTGGCCACGCCTCAGCAGCAGGACATTCAAAAGTACTGAACAATTGAAAAATCAGACGATGCGAAACTTAATGCAATTGCATTCAGATGAATATCAGACTGCTCTTAAAAGCGTAGGGCTCACTCAGCCAGCGATGTACCGGGACTGCTCTGTTGAATCACAAAGTTGAGGAAAGCATCGATTTCCATTGGCCGCGCCAAGGCATAGCCTTGTCCGATCCGGCAGCCCAAACGGTGCAGCAGCGGGATCGTCGACTCATCCTCGATCCCCTCCGCCACCAGGCTCAGGTTGAGCAGCCGCGCCCAGTTGACGATGCCGGCGATGACATTGCGCGACGAGGAATGCTGTTCGACACCCCGGACAAACGAGCCATCGACTTTCATCTCGTCAAACGACAGGTTTGCCAGTAAGGCAAAGGTTGCCGCCCCGGTACCGAAATCGTCCATCGACACCTGGAAACCCTTGGCCCGAATCGCAGTTAACGAAGCCGACAGGTGCAGCTCATTGGGTTCAGGGACGTCTTCGGTCAGCTCGATCTTGAGCAGGCGATTGGGCAGCTCTGCCTGGCGCATTCTGGCCGCCAGGCGATCGGCGAAGTTGGGCGTACAAATCGTCTTGGCTGAAGCATTCACGGCGATGGGAATCTGGATGTTCGCGCGTTTGAGCGACAGCATGACCTTGATCGTCCACATCTCCACCAGGCTGAACAACAGTAAATCCAGGCCCAGGCGGTTGACCAAAGGCATCAGTACCGAAGGCGGTACTTCACCAAAGCGTGGGTGCTTCCAGCGCACCAACGCTTCGGCCCCCACAATGCGTCGGCTGAGCAATTCGAACTGCGGTTGAAACACAAAGCGCAGCCCGTCGCCGGTCGTCAGCGCATGGATCACCTCATCTTCGGCCAGGGCGTCGAAGGTGTTTTTGCGTAGCGAGGGGTCGGGTTGCACGCGGGTCAGTACCGTGGCGCGCAATGCATCGCCCAGGTCCAGGGTGCCGCCTTCGCGCACGATCTCGACGAAAATGCCCGCCGCCCTCGCCAAACGGGCATGGGACTCCAGGGCGCTGACGGCGACTCCACCCATGTACTTGACCCACAGCGGCTTGGCCGACCTTTCACGTGCAGACGTACGTGCACCGTCAGCGGCCCCACCCGGCGCGCCCAGCGTGGTTTCGCCCATCCAGAAAATGCCTGGAAACTGGGCCAGTTTGCCTGACTCGTGACGGGCCTTGAGCAAGCTCGGCAACATCAAGCCATCGCCGCATTCAGGACGAATTTCACACACGATGACATCGACCGGATAATCATCCAGCCACGCTTGCAGCGCATCCAGGGAGTCGACGTTGGCCAGAGGCAGAACGCCCAAGCCACTCAAGGCGGATGCAAGCCGATGTGCGCACGCCGCATCGGATGCCAGCGTGATTACACGTAACGCGCTGAACTCGTTGGGCACGGCGACATTTAGGATCATGACAAGGATTTTCCCGAGACTATTTCTTCAGGGAAAAAGCTTATCAGCGCCAAAAAAGAAACAAATAGGACTGGGACTAAAAGCCAGGGTGGCTGCCATCAGCCTTTATTGAGCCGCATCCGCCCCATCACGCATACGCCGGATATCCCGTAAGGGCGGCGCGCCAAACAGTCGCTTGTATTCGCGGCTGAATTGCGAGGCGCTTTCATAGCCCACCAGGCTGCTCGCCTGGCCTGCGTCCAAGGCCTGATTGAGCATCAGTTGCCGCGCTTCCTGCAGACGCATCTGCTTCTGGAACTGCAAAGGACTCATGCCGGTGATATCGCGAAAATGCTGACGGAATGTCGCTGGGCTCATATGCGCGTGTGCCGCCAGAGCGTCCAGGCTCAAGGCTTGCTTGAAGTTTTTCCTGAACCAGGAAAGCGTCTTCGCCATGCGCTGACGCGGCGTACCGTCGCCGATGATATGCCGCAATTGGGCGCCCTGAGGGCCTGCCAGCAAACGCACAATGATTTCCTGTTGCAGCAGCGGTGCGAGCGACGCAACCAGTTGCGGCTCATCCAGCAGCCTCACCAGTCGCAACAAGACATCCAGCAGCGCCGGCTGCAGCACGTTGACGGAGATAGGTTCGTAGCCGGCCTCGGGCGACAGGGTCGACTCCATTTCGAAGGCCACTTGGGCGATCTGCGCAATGTCCAGGGTCAACATCATGCCCAGCAGTGGCTCGCGTCGTGAGGCGCGTGTGACGTGGGCAGTGACCGGTAGGTCGAAGGTCGACAGCATCAGTTGACCAGGGCCGTAATTGAATAACCTGTCACCGACCATGATGTGCTTGTGGCCCTGGGTAATGATGCCCACGCCCAGGCTGTAGATGCACGGCATCGGCTCGCTGACACCGTGCCGGCGGTGCAACGTCAGCGCAGGCAGCGCCGTTGCAAAGTCACCGTCGGTCCTGGCAAAGCGCTCGATAGCGTTAGACAACTCTGCAATCGGGGACATACCTGCGTCTTTCAATCGAATCACCCTGCCTTGGCGAATTACCTGCCTGAATCGACAAAGGGTAGCAGTAAGTATTGCCGGTAAAAATGCTGATTTGCCCAATCCTGCGGTTCAGGCAAGTAATCGTCATTTTTGTGCAAACGCTGGCCGCGCGGCTCACCTAACCTGCCTGTCTTGCACCGTGAGTTCGCCTGAAGGACCATAATTATGAAAACAGGACTGATCGCCTTTCTCCTGGCGTTGCCCATTTCAAGCATGGCGCTGGCCGACAGCACAGGCGCTCCCCTGCCCGCTGCCGGTAGCGTCAGTAAAGCCGAAGGCTTGAAAGCCTGGCAGCGGATCGAGGCGGTGGTGACGCATCCGCGTTGCGCCAACTGCCACGTCGGCCCCGATAACATTCCCATGTGGACGATAGCCGGCGAGAACAAGACCCGCCCGCACGGCATGAACGTCCACGCCGGCGACTCGCGAATCGGCGTGGAGACCCTGTCTTGTTCAAGCTGTCACGCCAGTTCCGCCACGCCGAACGTCGCCGCACATATGCCGCCCCACGTCGGCCTGCCGTGGCAGCTTGCCCCGGTGGCCTTCGAGTGGTTCGCAAAGACCGGCGCCCAAATCTGTACACAACTGCGAGACCCCAAGCGCAACGGCGGTCGGGATGCGGCGGGCCTGGTCGAGCACCTGCACCATGACGCCAAGGTCGACGGCTTCATTCCCTGGGCCTGGGCGCCAGGGCCTGGACGCTCCACCCCACCCGGCAGCTTCGAGACGCACGTGCAGGACATGACCGTGTGGGGCGCCGCAGGCCAGCCCTGCCCTGAATAAGCCGTTGCAATACTAACGAGTCGGAGAACTCCTTGATGATCACGCTTAATATCAATGACCAGGACATGCGTGTCGACGTCGCCCCCGATACGCCATTGCTGTGGGTGCTGCGCGACACCTTGCAACTGACCGGCACCAAATTCGGCTGCGGCATGTCGCTGTGCGGGGCCTGTACGGTACACCTCAATGGCCAGGCCGTACGCGCCTGCGTTACGCCCGTGTCGGCAGCAACCGGGGCCAGGATCGTCACCATCGAAGGTATCGGCCAGACCCCGACTGGCAAAGTGGTCCAGGACACCTGGCAGCGCCTCGACGTGGTGCAGTGCGGTTATTGCCAATCCGGCCAGATCATGAGTGCCGTGGCCTTGCTGCAAACCAATCGCGCACCTTCCGATACCGACATCGACCGGACCATGGGGGGCAACGTCTGTCGTTGCGCCACCTATGTACGTATTCGTGCGGCCATCCATGAAGCGGCCAAGTCGCTGGCCTGAGCAACGAGGTAATCAGCATGATCCGGTCTATCGAAAACCAAAGCCGCCGTCGCTTCCTCAAGGGTACGGCGGGCCTTACCCTGGCCATGTACTTGCCCTGGTCGGTGGCCGATGGCACCAGCGGCAAAGACCGCCAGGGCACGTTCGAGCCCAACGCCTTCCTGCGCATCGGCGAGGACAACGTCGTCACCGTCATCTCCAAGCACCTGGAAATGGGCCAGGGGGCCTACACCGGCCTGGCGACCCTGGTCGCCGAGGAGTTGGATGCCGACTGGGCACAGGTGCGCGTGGAAAGCGCCCCGGCCGAATCGCGTTACAACAACTCGCTGTTGGGCATGCAAGGCACTGGCGGCAGCAGTTCCATCGCCAATTCTTGGGAGCAACTGCGTACAGCCGGCGCCACCGCACGCGCCATGCTGGTGTCTGCCGCGGCCTGGTTGTGGAAGGTGCCGGCGCAGGAAATCGAGGTCGCTGATGGTGTGGTTCGGCACCCGGCTTCAGGCAAACAGGCGACACTGGGCCAGTTGGCCAAGCTCGCCGGCGAACAGCCGGTACCCGCCGAGGTCAAGCTCAAGGAGCCCGGTGCGTTCAAACTGATCGGGCGCCAGCGCCTTGCGCGCAAGGATTCGGCCGACAAGGTCAATGGCAAGGCGATTTACACCCAGGACATTCATTTACCTGGAATGCTCACCGCAGTGGTCGCCCATGCGCCGCGCTTCGGGGCCAAGGTGAAATCCTTCGATGCCAGGGCGGCCCTGGCCCTCCCCGGCGTCATGCATGTGGTGCAGGTCCCCAGCGGTGTCGCGGTGGTGGCAAAAGACACCTGGAGCGCCAAGAAAGGCCGTGACGCCCTGACGGTTGAGTGGGACGAAAGCGGCGCGTTCAAGCAAAGCTCCGGGCAGATGCTCGAACGTTATCGCGAACTGGCCAAAACCCAGGGCACAATTGCGCGCGACGAAGGTGACGTCATCGCCGGTCTGGCAGGCGCGGCGCGGACGCTGCACGCCGAGTACGATTTTCCGTTTCTCGCCCATTCGGCCATGGAGCCGATGAACTGCGTGGTCAGCTTGACCAAGGACGGCTGCGACACCTGGCATGGCGCGCAGATGCAGTCACATGTGCAGAAGGTGCTGGCGCAGTTGTTCGACTTGCCACCTGCGCAGGTTCGCGTGCACACGCTGTACGCCGGCGGCAGTTTCGGTCGGCGGGCGAGCAAGGACGCGGACTACGTGCTGGAGAACGCACACATCGTCAAGGCCATCGATGGCAAGGCCCCGGTGAAGCTGGTGTGGCTTCGCGAGGACGACATGCAGGCCGGCCACTACCGACCGATGTATCACCACCGCTTGAGCGCCGGCCTGGATGAGCAAGGCCGACTGATCGCCTGGCAGCACCGCCTGGTGGGCCAGTCCGTATTCGCCGGCTCGCCCTTCGCCGCCTTCATCAAGGATGGCATCGACTCCACCTCGGTAGAGGGCGGGTCGACGCTGCCGTATAGAATCCCCAATCTGCGCGTGGACCTGCACACCCCCGACGATATCCCGATACCGATACAGTGGTGGCGGGTAGTGGGCCATTCCCATAACGCGTTTTCCACCGAATGCTTTTTCGACGAGCTCGCCCAAATGGCCGGGCAGGATCCGGTGGCCTGGCGCCTGGCAATGCTTGAGGGGCACTCCCGTCACCTTGAAACGCTCAAGCTGGTAGCGTCGAAGGCCGGTTGGGACCAGCCGTTGGCACCCGGCAAACAGGGCGAGCGTCGGGGCCGGGGCGTGGCGTTGCATGAAGCCTTTGGCTCGGTGGTAGCCCAGGTGGCCGAGGTGACCGTGCAACGCGATGGTACCTTCAAAGTGGACCGTGTGGTCTGCGCGGTGGAATGCGGCATTGCGGTCAACCCCGATGTCATTCGCGCTCAGGTTGAAGGTTCGGTGGGTTTCGCGCTCTCCGCGGCCCTGCGTGAAGCGATCACGTTGACCGACGGCAAGGTCGACCAATCCAACTTCCACAACAACGAGCCCCTGCGCATCTATGAAATGCCTGAGGTGCTGGTGCATATCGTGCCGTCGGCAAGCGTGCCGTCCGGCATTGGCGAACCGCCAGTGGCACCGCTGGCGCCTGCGCTGGTCAATGCCCTGGCGGCGGCCACCGGCACGCGTATTCGGCGTCTGCCCATTGGTGATCAGTTATCGGTTTGAAGCCTTGTTCAGGAACCTTTTCTTGAATACACAATCTGTGCATTTCCCTTGCGACCTAATTTGAGAACTACGCGCATGATTCTGAGAAAAGCCTGCCTGTGCCTTTTACTGCTAAGCGCCGGCTTCATTGCTGGCTATGCGGCCAAGCCCACTGCGCAGTTGGAAGTGACGGCGGGCCAACTCATGGAGTGTGGTGAAGTGATGATTCCGACGCTGGGTATGTGAGGTTAGAGCAGACAATCAAGGCCCCGTGGCGTGCAGGGAAAATCCATTGCGTCCCGCAGCCTTCGCCGAGTAAAGCGCCTGATCAGCCGCCTCGATCAATCCGAGCGGCGGTTCCAGACGCAAACCCGTGCCCGCGGCAATGCCGATACTCACACTGACGTAACCGAACGGGCTGCCTGGGTGCGTGATGTTTTCGTGCTGCAGCGACTCAAGGATCCGTTGCGCGACCACCGCCGCGCCTTGGCTGTCGGTGCCGGGCATGATGATCGCCATTTCCTCACCGCCATAACGCGCCACCAGGTCTGACGGTCGTCGCGCGCATCGTTCCAATAGCCTGCTGACCCTCTGCAAGCAAGTGTCGCCGACCACGTGACCGAAGGCATCGTTGTAGCGTTTGAAATGGTCGATATCGATCATCAACAACGCCAGCGACGTGCCTTCGCGCTGCGCCCGGCGTGCTTCCAGAGCCAGTGTTTCATCGAAACAACGGCGGTTCGCCAAACCGGTCAACGCGTCCTTCATCGCCAGGAACGCCAATTGACGATTGGAATCGAGCAACTGTTGCTGGGCGACGCGCAGCGCCTCTTCCGCCGCGGTTCGCCGGCGAATATCCAGGATCAGGAACCAGCCGATCAGCCCGGTCAACCCCAGCAAGCCCGCCACCACGACTGCCGACAGTGCCGCCTCGATGCGCCACGCCGCGAGGGCTTCATGCTTGCCCAGCGCGACGGTGGTAATCAGCGGCAGCGTTTCGCTTTTGCGAAAGGCATATAGCCGCTCCACACCATCCAGGCTGGAGGTATGCGCGGTGGTGCCGAAAGGCTGATCGAAATACTTTGCATAGATAGGCGACTTGGAAAAATTGCGCCCCATGTCCTGTTCACGGAAGGGATAGCGCACCAGCAACGTGCCGTCGGTGTAGGACAAGCCGATGGCACCCTCCTGGCCAACGTCAAGCTTGCCGAACACGCGCAGAAAGTTTTCCACCCCCAGCGTCACCGCGACCACCCCGGCAAAATTGCCCGATGCATCATTGAATCGGCGGCTGACGGTAACCACCCATTCCTGATTGGCACGGCTCTGAACCGGTGGGCCAATGAACGGCTCGGGGCTCGGATCGTCACGATGATGAATGAAATAGGCGCGATCGCTGCTATTGGCCCCCTCTGGAATCCGCCGGTTGGAGGACATCAACCAGCCGCCCTGACGGTCATACACCGTGATGCCACTGAGCTGCGGCATCAGCGGCTGCTGGCGGTTGATCAACGCATGGATACGCTCGATTTGCGCCGGGCCACTGCCTTCGGTTTCGAGGCGCTCGACCAGGCCCAGCAACAACAGCGCGCTTTGCCGGACGATACCTTCGGTATAGGTATTGAGTGCCTGGGTCAGGTTCAAACCATGCACATCCACTTCCGCCAGCGCGCGCTCACGCGAAGACAGAACCTTCCAGATCGTCAACGAGGTCAGGGAGCAACCAATCACCAACAGCAAAAGCATCACAAGGCGGGTATCGCGCTTCACGTCAGCACCTTAAGGAAGTCCGGTTTCCAGTCCAGCCATCATTCGAACGTCGGCACTTACAGAGGCCACCGGTTTCTGGGCGCAAGCATACAAGCACTCTGCTTGCACTGCAGCAATAGCACCCACAGAAATTTCCTACACCAACAGCCTCGCCTCGGCTTGAACCAGACCATACGGCTCACGCCCCACCCTGCTGAAAACTCAACAGCGCCTGCTCAAGATCATCTATCGCGCCTTCAACCTCTGCCACACTCGCCTCAAGTGAAACAACCGATGCTTCAGGGCCAGTGCAAGCAACCTCCAGGGCCCGGCACCGTTCTACCAGTGCTCACCTTTAACCACACGGGCATCGGGCCGATGGCGTTGACCGCGAAGATGCGCTGCATGCGCTCCAGGCTCAGGTCCTCCAGACGCGACTGAGTCGTCAGCACGCCGGTATTATTGACCAGTACGTCGAGGCGCCCGAACCTGCGGTCGATGGCCGGGCGGTCGCGGCACCCACTCCGCGACTGCCACCGGTGATCAGGATCAGCGGTGCCTGCGAGACGTCAACCATTGAAAATACCTCCTTGGATGATGGCTGTATCAGCCGATGATGAGGGTGCCGCCGGCGATCACCACGCACGCCAGGACCCTGCGCGCGGTAAGGGTTTCGCCAAGAAAAAAGTAGCCAATCAACATCGCGAACAACACGCTGGTTTCGCGCAATGCCGATACCGCGCCCAACGGCGCTTCGTTCATCGCGTAGATCACGATTGCATAGGCCAGCAAAGACACCAGCCCGCCGACCACCGCGGCCAAGGTACCGGGGCGCAGGCTTAATAAACTGCGGGCATCGCGCAGGCCGATGTACACCGCTGGCATCATCACGCCCCACAACGCGCACATCCATACGGTATAGGCCAGCGGCGCGCCGGAGAGCCTGGCGCCGATACCGTCGACAACGCTGTAGGCCGCGATGAAACAGCCCGTTCCCAGCGCATAAGGCAGGCTGGGAACCGACAACCGACGCCCGCTGAAAGCCAGGGAAATAATCGCCCCTGACACCAGTGCAATCCCCAGCAACTCGACGGGCGCAATGCGTTCCCCGGCAAATACCGCAGCCCCCAGGGTGATCAGCGCCGGCGACGAGCCCCGGGAAATCGGATAGATCTGCCCCAGGTCGCCCACCCGGTAGCTGCGCACCAGGAACAGGTTGTAACCAACATGCAGCAACGCCGAAAGCACCCCATAGCCCCAGCTCTCAATCGCCGGCGTCACCATGAACGTAGCGGCGATGAGACTGGTGAAGGCAATGGCCATGCACATGACAGTCATTGACCACAGCCGGTCGGCACCACCACGCAATAGCGCGTTCCAGCTGGCATGAAGCAGTGCGGCGAACAGCACCAGGAAGATGATATGAGTAGGCATGCGCCATCTTAGGCAAGCCAAGGCCCCGGCTTACAGCGAAGTCTGCTCATCACAGCATGAACAGATGCTCATACCTCATTGATCCGCCCGTTGTACTTTCAGCGCCTCGCTCATCAGCCATTGACGAAAGCTGAGGATATGCGGCTGGGTTTCGATGCCCTTGGGGCACACAAAATAGTAGGCAAGCGGTGACGGGAACGGCACATCGAACAGGCGCACCAGGCGACCGTCACTTATTTCCTGCTCCACATGCCCGCTGCGCACCAACGCGATGCCATGGCCGAGCAGGGCCGCCTCGACGGTCATGTTGGTATCGCCAAACCTGACGCTTTCCCTGAGCGGCGTAAAAGCCAGCCCCACCGCTTGAAACCAGACCTCCCATTTCGGTGCCAGCTCGGCGCCATCGCGGGCCAGCAGCGGGAAGTCCAATAAATGGGCGGGGCTGCCCGGGGTGCCAAGGCGCCGCAACAGTTCGGGGCTGGCCACCGGAAACACCTGCTCGCCGAACAAAAACTCCGAATACAGGCCCGGGTAGTTCCCCTTGCCCAGCCGGACCGCGACATCCGCTTGGGCGTCGGAAAAGTGGATGACGTCGTCCGTGGTGTCCAGCGCAACCAGCAGCTCGGGGTGCTGGCGAGCGAGGTTCGGCAAGCGTGGCAGCAGCCATTTCAAGGCAAAGGAATAGGTGGTGCTGACCTTGAGCCGTACCCTGCCCTTTTGCTCGCGCAGGTCGGCCAGGGTCGCCTCCAGGCTCATGAAGAATTCGCGCACGATGGGCGCCAGCGTAGCCCCCGCCGGGGTCAGGCGTAACGACTGGCCACGCTCGAACAACGCCAGGCCCCACAGCGCTTCCAGGTGTTTGAGCTGGTGGCTGACCGCGCTCTGAGTAACATGCAACTCCTGCGCGGCCGCGGTAAAGGTCGGGTGGCGAGTGGCGGCTTCGAAGGCGCGCAAGGTCGCGGTGGGCGGCAGATCTCTCATAAATTAGGTATCCGGCGAGTTAGCAGTAAGCGCTGAGCATGAGCATTGACTCATGTTAGCCCTAAAGCACCAGGTTCGCGTATTGCTCCAGCAACCGCGCCAAGTGCTGATATCCGCTCGCCAGATGAGGCGCACCAAGCCTGCTCAACGACCGGGATGTGCGCCGCGCCTGTGCGGCGCCGATCGCGGGATGATGGGCATATCGTGCAACCCGCCGCGCACCGCTTTGCACGCATCGGGCCACGGGAGATGCCGGATCAATACCGCTGGCTTTGCGCTGTAGCCGATTCAATTGCTTGCTCAGTTGCAGCGACAAGTAGCCCGCCGGGTCAGCGTGCGGGTGATCAGCGCCAAGCAAACTCTTCAACGTAACTAACCGGTGTTGTTGCTCCGCTTGCCATTGAGCATGATCGATTGTACGTGCCTGGCGTAACAGCAGGCGTGTATGCCGGCGCAGCGCACGTGTCAATGCGCGTACCTGCCTGGCTGGATCTTTGGGCAGGATCTGAAACGCCAAGAGGCACACAATCATCGCTACGATCCAGGCCAGCGCCTGGTTGGCGAAACCGACGAAATCGTAGGTGGCGGTCATGCCGGTGCCGACCAAGGTGTTGAAGCCGATCAGGTAGGCAACCCCTTGCAGGGCATGGCGCGGCTGGCTCGTGGCATGGATGCCGAACGACCAGAAGCCTGCCATGACCAGCAACAACAGAGGGAAGCCGTTGATCTGTGGCATCAACAGGAATTTGCACAGCGCCGCCGCCACAATCGCGTAGAGCGTGCCGCGGATAAAACCGTTGATACCTTGGGCTGGCGCGGCAGCTGTCGCCACCAGGGTGCAGTACGGCCCCAGCACCGCCAGTAATGTGGGCCCTTGATCCCAGCCGCTGAAATACCAGATCGCACCCACACTCAGTATGGCGAGCAGTGCCCGGATGCCGTTTCGCGCCGCATCCGCGTAATGGCGGTGATACCCCACGGCGCGTACCGGTGCGCGGCGAGCCTGGTCGAGGCTGGCGAAGTTCAACAGGGCCTCGCCCAAGTCCGCCAGTTGGTCGTCCAAGCGTTCGCTGCGCAACCGCAGGTGTGGGCTTGAGTGGGCGCAATCATCCACCCAGCGACGCAGTTGCTCCAGTGTCGCGGCCGCGGCGCGAAAGTCGCAGCGAGCCTGCGCCAGGCATTCACTCAGTTGCTGCAAGCCTGTGCTTATGCGGGCGCGCAACGCGGGGTCGATTGCGGGGTCGGGGTCGTCCGGGTGCACGTCGAGCACAGCCGACTGCAGATGCGCCAGGCCGGCCTGAATCGCCAGCTGCCGCGAGCGGATCAGCGACGATTCGCCACGGCCGAGCCCAAGCTGGTCGTCCACCTTGCTGATATCGATCGCGAGCTGGTGCCGTTGCGTCGCCAGCTGCGCAGGCTCTTCGCCCACAAGGCTTGCCGCGAGCAGCCGGGCGCTGCGCGCACAGGCGTCGATCAGCGAGCTTCGAACTTTATGCGCCATGGTCTTGGCGCTGAACAGCGTCGCTACCAGGCTCAAGCTGAGCACGCCGAGCGCTACCGCCGTGCCACGGGTGATGATGTGGTCGAAGCCCTGTTCCGGGGCGACGATGGCAGGGCCCAGCGCCAAACACACCGTATAGCCCGCCACCACTGCCGCGGTGGCCTGGTAATGACGCAAAACCGTCATTGCACCGACGCACAGGCCCAGCCATATACCGACGCCCAGTATGAACAACAGCATCTGTTGCGCGAACAGCCCCATCAGCACAAAGGCTGCGACCATGCCGACCAGGGTGCCCAGCATCCGGTACACACCCTTGCCTCGCACTGCCCCTTGGATGGGCTGCACCAGCAACAACACCGTGGACGCACCCGAGAATGGCGAATCCAGATGCAATTGGAATCCAAGCCAGAGTGCCAGGCCGGCCGCCAATAGACTACGCAGCACGTAGGCAAGCGTGGCGGATGTCCAGGGCCGAGGGATCGCCGCGAACAAGCGTGTCGCCAGGCCAGTCATCACATGAACGCCTGCAGCCATTGGGTGAGTCGCCAGCGCGGTGCGGCGCCCGGCTGCGTCACTTCGACACTGGCGGTCATGCCCGCCGCCAACTCCACCCCATCCGGCACCTTGTCCAACTCGATGCGCACGGGCACTCGCTGGGCCAGACGAATCCAACTGAAGGTCGGGCTCACCTGGGGCAAGCCGCTGTCGTTGCGCAACTCATTGGTGTCGGCAATGCCTCTGCCCAGGCTTGCCACGTGGCCTTGCAGCAACGGGTCAAAGCCCATCAGCTTGATCGACACCGGTGCGCCGATGAGTACACCCGGCAGCTTGGTCTCTTCAAAATAGCCCGTGATCCAGAAACTATGAGCGTCGACCACGAACAGGTTGGTAGCACCCGCCTGAGCATAGTCACCGGGCTGCAACCGCAGTTGCGTGACGTAGCCGTCCACTGGCGAACGCACAGTCGTGCGGTCAAGGTCGAGCTGGGCCTGGGCCAACTGGCTGCGCGCCGCATCCAGGCGCGCCTGGGCCACGGCCAAGTCACGCGCCGCGTTGTCGATCTCTTCCCGGGCGATGGCGCCGCCCAGTTGCGCGCGCCGCTTGAATTGCGCACTGCGCTGCTCGAACACACTCCGCGCTTCTGCGAATTGCGCTGCGCGCTGCTGCTGGGTCAATCGATAAGCACACGTATCGATGCGATAGAGCAAAGCACCCTTTGCCACCCATTGGTTGTCACTGACCCATAACTGATCGATTTGGCCGGACACCTCGGGCGCAATGCGGATCACCTGCGCACTCACCCGCCCATCCCGCGTCCAGGGCGCCAGCACGTAAGCCCGCCAGAGTTGCAGGCAAAACACCAGGGCCAGCACGCCAAGCCCCACGGTGGCGGCAGTTTTAAGCAGTTTGACGATAGACATGCGCGGCCTCGCTCAGCAATGGACGACCATCGTCGACACGACGATGAGCGAGACAAAAAAACGCGCCAGCGCCGGGTGCCACGCTCGGTCCAGCCAGCGACCGGCCAGACGTTCGATCAGCCGGTAGGCCAGGAGGGACGCACCGAGGTAGATCAACAAGGGCGGAAAGTAGAGGTTGGCAATCGAGATTTCGCTAAGCATGGCAAGCACCGGGATTCGGAAGGTTCTAGCAGTCGCCCGCCCAAGGAAGGCAAGGCTTGTAGGTGATGCTAGGGAATTACTGCCACTGCCGATATTGAGTACACTGCCAAAATATAATCAAATCCGGACAACCCTGGATGACCTTGCATGGCACAGATCCAAGTCGATCAGTTTGAGTACGACACCCTTTCCCAGCCCGCCGTAGCGCTGATGCTGGAACCCCAGCGCAACGACAGCGAGTCTGCCGTACACAAGCACCGCAAGGGGCAACTGGTGGTGGCGTGTTGCGGTGGCATTGTGTGTACGGTGGAAGATGGCGTGTGGATGGTGCCGTCAGGGTTCGGCGTGTGGATCCCGGGGGGCGTCGCCCATAGCAACCGCGTGACAGCCAACGGGCAGGTGTGTTTTCTGTTCGTGGAGCCCGGCGCTGCATCGCTGCCGGATCGCTGCTGTACCTTGGCGCTGTCGCCATTGATCCTTGAGCTGATCCTGCACCTGAGCGGCCAGGCTCAGGATTACCCGGCCGATTCACGCACTGCTCGATTGGCCCACGTACTGCTCGAAGCGCTTGAACTGGCCCCCACCGAACAACTCTACCTGCCTCTACCCGCCTCGAACCCGTTGCGCACCATCGCCCGGGCCCTGGCGCAAGATCCCGCCAACCGCGCCACCATGGCGAACTGGGCACGCCACGTGGCCATGAGCGAACGCTCGCTGGCCCGCCTGGTAAAAGCCGAAACCGGCCTGACCTTCGGACAATGGCGCAAGCAATGGCAGATCATCGTCGCCCTGCAAAGCCTGGCCGAAGGGCAATCAGTGCAGAGAACCGCTGAAGCGCTCGGCTATGAGTCAGTCAGCTCGTTCATCACGATGTTTCGTAAAACCCTGGGCACCTCACCGGCCCGTTACCTGCGCAACACCGTGGGTCTTACCTAAGACTCCAGCGTCAGCGCAATTTTCAACCGCAGATCCTTTTCCGCAAATGGCTTATGCAAGACCGGACAGCCCCTGAACTCTTCCGGCAGGCCACTGCCGCCGTAGCCCGTACTGAACAAAAACGGAATGTGGCGTGCGCGCAGAATCCGCGCCACTGGGAAGACGTATTCTCCAGCCAGGTTCACGTCGAGGATCGCCAAGTCGACATCCACCACCCCTGCCACGTGTATCGCCTTGGCGAGTTGGGCCACGGAGGCGACTACGGTGCACTCCAGGTCTTCGAGCATTTCCTCGATCAACATGGCGATGGTGCCCTCGTCTTCAACCAGAAGCACTCTGGTGCCTGGGAACGTGGTCATGTCTGGTTCTCAGCGAGCATAAACGAGAAGCGGCAGTGAACGCCCTCAGGGGCGAAGTCAAGTTCGAACGAACCGCCTAGATCACGCTCGATGCAGCGCTTCATCAACCGCGACCCCAAGCCTTCGCGCTCCGGCGTGGATACCGAAGGCCCACCTTGTTCGCGCCAGTCCACGGTGAGCAGCGCGCCGCTGGGCTGGGGTCGCACGCTCCAGCTCACCGAGAGTGTCCCGGTGTCGGTGGACATCGCTCCGTATTTGAGGGCGTTGATCGCCAGTTCGTTGAGCGTCATGGTCAGGTTCAGGGCGACGCGGGTGTCGACCTCAATGGCATCACCGGCGATCACCACGCGGCCGGGGTCATGGCCAAACACCGGCACCAACACTTCCTGGGCCAGCACTTCCAGCGGCGTAAGGCCCCAATGCCGCTTCGTCAGCAGGTCGTGGGCACGCGACAAGGCGAGCAGCCGGGCTTCGAACCGGGTGTAGCCGTCCCTGGCATCCTGCGCGTTACGCGCGGTCTGGGACGCCAGGGACTGGACCGTGGCCAGGGTGTTCTTGACCCGATGATTGAGTTCATCGATCAAGTTCTTTTGTCGGTCTTCGGCCTGCTTTCGCTCGGTGATATCCACAAGCATGTTGATCGCGCCGATCAGATTGCCATCGGCATCGTGCAGCGGGGTCGGATACGGCGTGAAAGACACGCGGGTGCCATCCGGACGCTCGGCGACGGCCTCGACGCCGCGTATGGCGCGGTTTTCCTTGAGTGCCACGGCCATCGGGCATTGGTCGTGAGGCAGAAAAGAGCCGTCGGTGTTAAACAGTTTCCAGGTGACACACCACAGGTCGCCCAGTTGCGGCGTGCGCCCCGACAACTCGACGGCCGCACGATTATAAAAAGTGATACGCCCTTCGGCGTCGGTGGTGTAGACCGCTGCCGGCAGCGCCTCGAGCAGATCGCGCATGTGCCGTTCGCTTTCACGCACCCGGTTTTCCATTTTTCGGGCCAGCGTGACGTCCTGAATGACTCGCACACCATAGCGGAACCGGCCATCCGGCGCCCTGACCGACGAGCTATGAACATCCAGATAAAGCGCCTGGCCATCGAGCTTCAACGCGCGTTTGCGCAACACGTAGTTGTCCAGTTCACCCGCCACCTGTCGTGCGTATAACGCCGCGTCCTGCTCGACACTGTCTGGGTGGGTGTAGTCCAGGAAGGTCATCGCCAGCAATTGCTCACGAGGGCGCCCGAGCATGGTGCAAAGGGCATCGTTGACCCGCAGCAGGCGACCGTCCTCGCCAGCCTCGGCAATGCCGATGGTCGCCGCCTCGTAGGTCGCCGCCAGCCGGTCATCGCTCTCCTGGCGCCCGGTTTCGGCGTCGTGCACGCGGGTCACGTCAATCGTGAAGCAACGTGTGTTGAAGAACTTGCCGTCTTCGAATCGCCCATTCGAGGTAATCGCTACGTGCCTGATGCTGCCGTCCTTGGCCCGCAGGCGCGCCGGGTAGCTGTTCAGGCAATCGCCGCTGCCGAGTTTATGGAGGATGTCGCCGATGACCGGTTCATCCACATGAAATTCAGTGATATGACGGCCGATGTATTCGTCCGCGCAATAGCCCAGCAGCGATAACTCGGCTTTATTAGCGCGCAGGATAATGCCTTCGCCGCTGACAATATGCAGGCCCACGGCGCTGTTTTCGAAAAAGTCTTCAAGGTCGGAACTTTTGCGTCGCAGCTCTTCGGATATTGCGTGGTGCGCCGAGACGTCCTGAAAGCAATTGATCGCGCCCTGGATTCGTCCATGGCGATCGCTAAGCGTGCGGACATTCATGAGCGCTACGAAGCGAGATCCGTCAGGGCGCTCGATCAAGACTTCCTGATTACGCGCACACAGGCCAGCGTTGAGCGTGGAAGCCATCGGACATTCGTCGACCGCCAATGGCGCGCCGTCCGTCGTATAAAGTCGATATGAGCCGCAATAGCGGTCGCCATGCTTACCGAGGGCTGGTGTTCGTCCCCACAAACTAACCGCTTCGCTGTTGAACCTGACGAGCCACCCGTCGCGGTCACAGAGGTAAATTGCCCCCGGAATCACATCGAGCAAATGAGTCCCCATCGCGACCAGGCTTTCGTATTCACTGGGTTCGCGTGTGGTTGTGGGGGGCTGGTCAACATTCAACATACTTGATCCTCAATGCACCTGTGTTGAAAAACGCGACTGCTATTGCCGCCTTTCGCTCTTCCCTGAGTGTATGTACCGAGAAAGCATTCCACCTTGGATAAATTTCATTCACACGCAAGACTTTGCCTCGGACGCTGGAAGCGCCGAATGGGAACGAAACATGAAGCCTACCGCTCAATATAGTGTTGCCGCTTCGAGTTTATCAGCCGACGTAGCATGAGGAGAGACTGTGTCCACTTCCAAGCTGACCTCGCGTGTTCTCAATACACCGCGCCATACGACGCACTATGTAGAGATGGGACCGGCCGATGGGCCATTGATGCTGTTCCTGCACGGTTGGCCGGAGCTCAGCCTGATCTGGCGCGCACAGATCCAAGCATTCGCGGCACAAGGCTGGCACTGCGTTGCACCCGACATGCGCGGTTATGGTCGTTCTTCTGCACCCGCGCCCACGCAGGCGTACACCCTTGAAAACATCGTGGCCGACATGGCAGAACTTCACGACCATCTCGGTGGCAGGCCCGCCATTTGGGTAGGCCACGATTGGGGCAGCGTCGTGGCGGGTGAACTGGTCGCTCATGAGCCTCAGCGCAGCTGCGGTGTTGTATTGATTTCGGTCCCGTACTTCCCCACCACTAACGCGCTGCCAACGCTCGTCCCACTGGTTGACCGCTCGATCTACCCGGCGGACACGTATCCGGACGGTCAATGGGATTATTACCGCTACTACAACACACACTTTGCGTGCGCTGTCGCTGACCTTGATGCGGATAAAGCCGCATCGCTGGCGTCGATTTATCGCCGAGGCGACCCGGCGAATATCGGCAAGATTGCAGCGAATGCCGAAGTGACCCGCAAGGGCGGGCGGTTCGGCCAAGCGCACCGGCCCCCCCTCACCCAGCCAGACCTTGCGCTCTGGCCGCAGGCAGACTTCGCGCAATTGGTGCGCAGTTTCCAGGCGCATGGTTTCCGCGCTCCCTGCGCCTGGTATTTAAACGACGATGCCAACATTGAATATGCGCACCGGGCGTTAAATGGCGGCCTCTTGTCATTGCCCGTACTGTTTGTGAACGGCGACTACGATCAAATGAACACCATCAAAGGTAATCAGCTGGGCGATCCAATGCGGGCGGCCTGCGTAGATCTCACCGTGGCAAGCCTACCCGGCGGGCATTGGTTGCCGGTGGAATGCAAGGTCGAACTCGTTGAAGCCATAAGCACCTGGCTACGCAAGCTCAGGTCCCGCTCTTGACCTTGCTCCAGACCCGCGTACGCACGCGCTCCAGTTTCAACGGCAGCGGCTCCAGCGCAAACAGCGTATCCAGCACTGCCTTGGAAGGATAAACCCCAGGATTATCGCGCACCTTCGCATCAACCAGCCCTTTGGCGTCCTTGTTGGCATTGGCATAGCTGAGGTAATTGGACGACGCGGCAATCACCGGCGGGCGCAGCATGTAGTCGATGAACGCCAGGCCCTGCTGGGGATTCGGTGCATCGTTGAGCAGCACCAGGTTTTCCACCCAGATCGGCGCGCCTTCCTTGGGAATGCTGTACTGGATCCGGCGACCATTGCCGGCGGCATCGGCAGCTTTGCGAGCGTCCATCACGCCCCCCGCCCAGCCGACGACGGCGCAGATATCGCCGTTGGCCAAATCGGTGATAAAGCGCGAGGAGTCGAAGTAGCGAATGTGCGGGCGCAGTTTCAACAGCAGGGCCTGGGCCTTCACATAGTCGTCCGGGTTCTGGCTGTTATAGGGCAGCCCCAGATAGTGCAAGGCGATCGGGATGATTTCAGCGGGCGCATCCAGCATCGCCACGCCGCACTCGCCCAGCCTGGCGAGGTTTTCTTCTTTGAAAATCAGGTCCCAGGAATCTACCGGTGCGTTGTCACCCAGGAGCGCGTGGACTTTGGCGACGTCGTAACCAATGCCGGTGGTGCCCCACAGATAAGGCACGGCAAAACGATTACCGGGGTCGTTGCTGCTGACCTTGGCCAGGATATCCGGATCCAGATGTGACAGGTTGGT
>NZ_SPKN01000053.1:59555-60226 GCF_023127765.1 Pseudomonas sp. W15Feb34 | reverse complement strand
AGGCCGATTGAATGCCGGTCTGCGCCTGGAAATCCTTCAGCGTGTTGGGTGCAATGAAGTCATACCAGTTATAGATATTGACCTTCGGCTCCGCCGCCTGAGCGCATGCCATTGCGCCGCTGATAACGGCAGCCAGCCCCCATTGCATGCATCGAATAGCGATCATCACGAACTCCTGGGCCGGCACCTGCGCGCCAGCTGATTATTGTTATGGAGGGTACAAACGCGGTCAGCGAATCAGCAGTTCACGGCGGCCGTCGGGGTGCTCCACAGCCTCGCCTTGCAACAGCAACCGACGATCATTGAGGTAGTGATAATCCCTGCGGGCCGCATTGATTTGAGTAAGGTCCAGACTGATCACCTGGCGTGTTTCTTCGCGCCCGGCTTCGTACAGCAGGCGACCAAACGGGTCGACCACCGTGCTGCCGCCAGCAAACACCAGGCCTTCATCACCCTGCCCCGCGCGGTTGACCATCACGCTGAACAGCTGATTTTCCTGGGCCCTGGCCATGATCGCGGTGCGATGCACCGGGCCGTAGGGGTCCATGTTGCCGTTGGTGACGATGATCAATTCAGCACCCAGTTGCGCCAGCGCCCGCGCCGTTTCCGGCAGCTCGATGTCGTAGCAGATCAGCAGGCCGACACGCACGCCGTTCCACAGCGTAGTGACG
>NZ_SPKN01000053.1:23791-59545 GCF_023127765.1 Pseudomonas sp. W15Feb34 | reverse complement strand
TGATGTCGGCGCGCTCGGAGGGCCACAGATGGGTTTTGCGATAGCGCAGGGCAATACCCTCGGGTGTGATCAATACCGAGGTGTTGTAATAGGCGTCCGCATCACGTTCGACCAAGCCAATCACAACCGACACATTGCGTTGGCGCACCGCCTGCTGCACGGTTTGCAGCGTCGGGCCGTCCAGGGGCTCGGCGACGTTGGCCAGTTGTTCATCACCGACGAAGCCCATCAAATGGGTTTCCGGGAATACCAGCAAGTCGGTATCCGCGCCGCAGTTGGCGATGGCCTCCAAGGTGCGTCCCAGGTTATAAGCGATATCACCGTCGCGGCCGACTAACTGCAAGAGTTCAATGTTCATGGCAGGTCCTTGGGCAAAGTGCAAACCCGAATTTACCCGGGCCTTCAAATCAGTATGGGGTGCAGCGCAATGGGAAAAAATCACTTCAATGGGGTACCCCGCAATGGGTAGTCAAACCAATTTGACCTTGCAGGACGTGGCCTGGCATGACGCGGTCGGGCGGCTGATCGAAAACCTCGACCAACCGCACTTCTGGGCCTCCATGACGCGTTTGCTCGGGCGCTATGTGCCGGTGGACAGCTGGGTGGTACTGATCTTCAACCCTGGCAGGCCACTGGTACTGGCTGAATCGCCTACGGAGGAAGGTGGCACCGACTCGCTGTTCCAGGACTACCTCAAGGGGCTTTACCTGCTCGATCCGTTTTACCTGGCCAATCGTGAATCACCGCGAAGTGGGCTGTTTCAACTGGACGACGTTGCCCCTGAGTGTTTTGAGCAGACCGATTATTACCAGCGCTACTTTCGCCTGAACGTGGTCGCCGATGAGGTCCACCTCAATGTGCAACTCGATCCCCAGCGCACCCTGAGCCTGTCGTTGGGCAGCCGTTGCCGTTTCAGCCAGGAGCAACTGGCCCTGCTGCGGTTGATCCAGCCCTGGGTGGCCGGGCTGATGCGTCAGCGTTGCGTGTTTGAACAGGCTTCGAACAGCGCGCCGGCAGCAGAGCCGTCAACAGACTGGCAAGAGCGCCTGCTGTCACCGACGTTGCAGATCAGCTCGGCGTTGTCGACCCGTGAGGCCGAGGTGGCGCAACTGATGCTCAGCGGCTGCTCAAACAAAGAGATCGCCCGCAAGCTGGCGATCTCTGCCGAAACGGTCAAGGTTCACCGCAAGCATATGTACAACAAGCTGGGGATCAAATCCCAGTCCGAGCTGTTCCTATTGTTCCTTCAGGCTCAGGAGTGAACAGCAGCCGTCCAACCCACCTTCGTCATCGCCGCCAGCAATTGTTCAGGTTTGAGCGCCAGTGCTTGTCGGCCACGGCCCTGCAGGTCGTTGGCGGCCAACAGAGCATTGAGAATTGCTTCCTCGACGGCGTCCGCAGCGGCCACAAACAACGCGGAGATGTAGTCGTTATTGACCATCTGTAAGGCCGTGGTCGGCGGGCCGGGTTGCCCGAGATTAGCAACCGGCAAGCCGGTATTGCCTACAGAGAACGCGATGAAGATGTCGCCGCTGTCGTCTTCGGTGCCGCCACCGACCCGCGCCAAACCGATACTCGCACGCTGTGCCAGGCGTGTGCATTGATGGGGCAGCAAGGGCGCGTCGGTGGCGATGGTGATCACGATAGACCCCATGCCAGGCACGCCGACGTTCACCGGCCCGTCATAAGGCGAAGGCGTGTCCTGCAATACGCTGCCCACCGGGTAACCCGCCACGCGCAAGGCGCTGCGTACGCCGTAGTTGGCCTGCACCAATGCACCTACGGTCCAGCCGCCCTCTTCGGCGCTCAGCACGCGAGACGACGTACCAATCCCACCTTTGAATTCATGGCAGATCATCCCGTTACCGCCGCCCACGCAGCCTTCCTGCACCGGGCCGCTGTGTGCATCCGCCAATGCGGCGTGCACATGCTCGGCGGTGACGTGCTGGTCCCAGATATCGCTCAAAATGCCATCGTAGGTTTCCAGCACCACCGGCATGCACCAATAGGTGTGTTGCTTGCCCATTTCACGTTCGGCGGCCACCAGTGCATCACGTACCACGCCGACGCTGTGGGTATTGGTGTAGGCAATGGGTGTGGTCAGCAAGCCTGCTTCGCGAATCCACTCAAGGCCGGTGGCATCGCCATTGCCGTTGAGTACGTGAACGCCGGCAAAACACGGCGCCAGATGGGCCGCGACCGGGCGCGGCTCGATGACGGTCACACCGGTATGCATCGAGCCGTCGGCGCTTTCGGCATTGAGGGTGTGATGGCCGACGCGCACGCCGGGCACGTCGGTAATGGCGTTGAACGCCCCAGGGGTGCCCGTGCCAATGGTGATGCCCAGGTCTCGTAAACGCATGTTTTAACTCTCAATAGTCGAGTGAAGAACGTGCGTGAAGTCTAGGTTGGCGGCGGATGCGTGACGATAACCTCCTGTGGTTACCCTCGGGGCGTTAGGTTATTAGTAAGATTGTACTTGTTGATCACGGGGTTCAAACACGAAAAGAAGAAAGGTGGATACCGGCTATATCCACCAACTGACCCCACACGTCAGGGCAATGATCGCACCCACCCCGAGCAGCCACCAGAACAGGGTGCGCTTACGCACTGGCGCACCGGCAGGTAGGCATTCAGGAGGCTCCTCAGGCGGCGGTTCAATTGGCACAATCACCACGGGCACTGAGGGCGGCAACGCCGGCGTTGGGCTGGTGACTGGCGCTCGCCCATCCGCTTCGGTACGACGCGCCAAACGCTGCATCAATCCACCGAGCTGCTGACGTAACGCTTGCAGCATGACCGGCGGCTCATGCCTCTGACTAACCAACAGCCTTGCCAGCCCCTCCAGCTTTTTGTCCATATTGGCCAGAGCGGCTAATGCCGAACGTGGGACTTCCAGGCTGCGCAGTACCCGCTGCCATTGG
Source organism: Pseudomonas sp. W15Feb34 (assembly GCF_023127765.1). Lineage (NCBI taxonomy): Bacteria > Pseudomonadati > Pseudomonadota > Gammaproteobacteria > Pseudomonadales > Pseudomonadaceae > Pseudomonas > Pseudomonas sp. W15Feb34. The sequence goes on along the minus strand of NZ_SPKN01000053.1, from coordinate 56,621 downwards.
CCGAACAACCAACCCAATATATCCAGGCGTGCCAACACCTTGGGAGGCCACACACTTCCGCCTGCGCGGCACACGGCATCGATCATCTCTACGCCTTGGGCCATGCCTTCCAGCCCCCGCAGGTGACTGCAAGCCAGGGCAAAACAAGCGGCGGTTTGCAGGTCGGCGCCATTTTTTTCGAACAGGGCCAGGCTTAATTGCTCCACCTGGGCCCAGTCCACGTCCGGACAGGCCGGATGCGTCAATTTGGCCAGCTCATTACGCAGCAAGGCAAACTCACGCAAGCCACTCGGGTCGCCGCCCACTCGCAGCGGTCTTTCCAATAACGCCGTCATTGCGCTTCCTTCAGGGTTCATGGGTTCGACAGATAGTTCTGCCGTCTCAGATGGCGTACCAACACCTTGCCCTCGGGCGCCAGGGTGGCAGCAAACGTTACCTGCTCGCCCGCTTTGAGTTGGACGTCGAGGGCATATTCCAGATGGCCCGGCACGACTTGCGGCAGCAGCTCGATCTGCACCGCCGCCAAACGAGGCTCGTACTTGAGCAGCGTGTGCACCAGGGTGTTCATCAGCCCGTGCGCCGAAGCGGGCAAGCCTTGCAGGATCTGGCCCATGTCCGGCAAACCGTAATCCGGCAGGTGGCTCAACGAGCCCGCGCGGCTGTTGAGGATGCGTTGCAGGTTATCCAGCACCGACAGGGTTTGCTGGTCTTCTTCGCGCACGCGATGCAGGTCCAGTTCACCGTCGAAGTTCTGCAGGAGTATCTCGTAGAGCGAGGGGTTCAGCTCTCCCATGCGCTATTTCTCCACGGGTGTTTGCAGCGTCAATCGGTTGTTACCCAACTCGATCACCCGCGCCTGGTCCGGGTCCAAGTCTTCGCGGGACAGGGTGAGGCGCCAGGTGTTTTTGACGGTATCCGGGTTGCGAAATAACGCCACCACCGTGACAAACTTCGCGTCCTTATGCATGGGCATGTTCAGTTGCGCGCCCTCTCCGGGCTTCACTACCTGAGCTCGCTGGTCCAGCAGATCGGCACTCAACAGGTTGTCCGCATCGCTCAGCACGCGCTCATAGGTCGCCTTGTTGATCAGCGTGTCGTCGCGCAACTGATACACCCGCACCAGGGTCGGCACCGACAGGCCGCTCATGTCGGTCACGTCGGTGTTCATCGCCGCCCGGCCAGTGAAATCCAGGTGCAGGGTCGTCACTTGCTTGTAAAAGATCGACTGGGTCGTGGACACCGTGGCGTCCGTCACCTTCTGAGTCAGCCCACAGCCGCCCAGCAGTGCCCCGAGCACCGCCACTGTTACTGCATTAAAAACGGTACGCGACATGCTGTGCCTCTCTGAACTGGGGATTACCTTGCAGGCCCTGATAGCGGCCCAGATTGATGGTGATGGTGTCGTCGGCGCCGACCTGCCAGGCCGTGCCGCCCAGGCCCAGCACGCCGGTCATGCCCAGCAGCACCGGTGGGCCGCCCAGCACGGGTTTGGGCAAGCTGCGCACCGGCAGCGACAACTGCAACTTCGCGGTGCAACGCCAGCCCAGGTACACCCGCAATAACACCAGCAGGTCCTTGTATAACTGGCCGTCGGGCAGCCAACCATGAGCCTCGTTCAAGTCTTCGGTGTACAGCGCCAGGTGCAACTGGCTGTTGGCATCAAAGCCGGCGCTACCCAGCGGCGTGCCCTGGGACAAGCCCACCGGGCGACTGGAGGACAGACTCGCCGGCTGTGCCAATGGAATCTTGCGCGGCCAGTGCGGTGTCACCTTGGGTTGGGTATTGGGCGCCAACAGCTTGACCAGCGCGGTAATGCCTTCGGCGTTGCGCGTGGGCAGGCGCATCACGCCCAGCAGCGCCAAAAAACGCGAGATCGGTGTGGCCACCTGTTGCGCCGTACCGGGAATGCCCAGGCCCACCAACCCCAGCAGGCATTGCGAAGTGGCGTCGCGGCCACCGCTTTCAAAGGCTGCTGGGTAGGAGTACTTGCGCCAGATCCGATAGAACTGGGTAAAGATCCGGTGATTGAAGATATCCAGAAACGCCTCCAGCGCTTCATGGCCTTCGCGGCGTTGGGCGATGTCATCCAGGAAGCTGGTGGGCATCGGCGAATCAACGCCGTACAGCCCCAGCAGGCGCGTGCGCACCGTGGCCGAGCGCTCGGGATGGTACTCATCGGTTTCGATGGCCCGCAGCTCTCCGGCGGGAAAGCCCATGCCGGGGTCGGGGCGAAAGCGCACCGGGTCATCCGCCGGGTGGGCGGTGCTGCCCAACAAGGGGTGACCGGGCAACGCCTGTTCCAGCAACTGGCAGAACCGGTACAGGTTGGCCTCCGCGACCCGCCCGCCCAGTGCGTCCAGCAAACCGGAGGCTTTCAGCCGGGAATACGCTGACTGTGGTTCTCGTTCCATCGCAGGCACTTTCCAGTAGGTTGCAGGATCAGCGTGAGCTGGTTGAATAAATGAATGTCGGCATACAGGCCAAAGAAGCGGTGGAGCATTTCACCGAACAGGCTGATATCGCCCTCCCCCGAAAACCCGTTGGCATCCAGGGTGACTTCGATGTCTACGCCGCGCAGTAAAAAGCCCTTTTCGAAGCGCTGAACCAGATGGTGGCGAACATCGACAATCGCCTCCAGGCGACGACGGTTCAACTCGCTGCCGGTCCAGTCGTACAGCGCCAACGTGCCGCGCAGTACCTCGGCGCTGTCGAGCATCGGCAGGAAGTTGGAGCCCAGGTGGCTGAGTACCCGCCAATGGAAACGATCCCGGTTGGGCGGGTACTGCGGCAGGCTCGGCGCACACAGGTTGCGCACCCGCAGACCGGCCTGGGTCGATTGCACGGCGGTGTCGAGCAAGGTGCTTTGCAATGCTTTGCGCGGCAACAGGCCGTTGGTGCCGGTCAGGCGCAGGGACAGGCTTTCGGTGGTGTTCAAACGGTCCGCGTCGAAGCCCTCGCCGCCCAGGATCAGCCAGGTGTCGTGCAGGCCCTTGGCCGAGCGCTTCAAGCGGGTGTGGAAGTAGCGTTCCGGCGCATCGTCGCGCAGCATCCCGCCCTTGTGGCGGAAGCTGGTGAACGGCACATAGTCGTGGCGTTCGGCGTTTTTCGACGAGGTGACCCGGTCGACCGAATAGATCTCCGTATGGCCGTCCTGCAAACGCATCGGCCGCAGCAGGTAGTCAGTCTGCAACGGCGCCAGGGTCAAGGGGTCGGCCTCCAGCGGGAACAGGTTGATCACCGGCACCGCATGCAGGCGAATGTGCTCGTGGTTGAGGCTGAATTCGTGGGGCCACGCCTCGCGCAGTACCACGTCCAGTTCGAACCAGGGCGTGCCGGCAGCCAACGCCAGGCGCTCCAACCCGCACAGGGTCACGAACATGAACTTTTCGCGAAAGGTGAAATATTCCAGCAGCAGTTGGTAACCGCTGAACGCGCTGTCGCCCTTGGGCCACAGGCGATCCTCATCGGCAAACCCCTTGGGGGCGAAATGCGCCTGCAGCACCTGGCGCTCGGTTTGCCCTGGCAGGCGCGCATACACCGCCTGGGTGTTGAGGGTCAGCGCCTGGTGCAGGGCGCTGGCCAGCGCCGCGTCGGCATTGAGGTACAGCGGCAGGCGGCTCAGGTCGATCTCGCCCCAGTCGGTCAAGGCGCCGCAGGCAAAGCGCAGGCGCAACACCGAGCGGCCGTCCGGCTCGTAGGCCAGGCGCACCTGCTCCAGCGCCAACGGTTGCAGGGTCAGCGCCTGGGTGGTGGTGTAGCAGCAGCGCGTGCCTTGCGGGCCGATGGGTTGGGACAGCACCTCAAAGCCCTTCACGATTGGCTCGCTGTGCTTCATGTGCTTGAGGTCTGGCGCCAGTTCGATGACCGACAGCGACGGAATGGTGCGCAAGTAGTGCGGCCACAACAGGCTGACCAGCCCCTCGGTCAGCTCAGGCAGGTCATCGTCGAGCTTTTCGCGCAGGCGCCCCATCAGGAACGCGAAGCCCTCGAACAGGCGCTCTACGTAAGGGTCCTGGGCGCCGGGTTTATCCAGGTTGAGTTGCGCCGCCCGGTCGGGGAACGCCTGCGCGAACTCCTTGCCGGCTTCGCGCAGGTAGCGCATCTCGGCATCAAAGTAACGCAGCGTCAAATTATCCATGCTCACACCTACACTCCCGCTCAATAAGGGTTAGCCGCACAGCACGGCGGCGCGTACCGGGTCGATCGTCACCAGCGCCGCCAGCAAGGCTTCGGTGCGCCGGGCCAGGCCGGGTTTGTCGGCATCGTTGCGTTGCGCTTTCAAGCGCAGCAGTTTGAGCAGACGCGCCTTGACCTCAAAATTCAGCTCCGGCTCCCACGCCGCCAGGCCATGCTGTTGCGCGGTGACGTCCAGCTCGCCCAGCAAGTGCATCGCCAGCTCGCTCTTGCCGTATTGCTCGGCAACCCGCGCCATCAACAGCCGCAACAGCCAGCGTTGGCGCCCGCTCTGCGCGCCTGGGCGCGCCGCCAGCCAGGCCAGCGCCGCCTCGACCCCGTCGCTGTCGGCCTGGGCCACCGCTTCGCTTTCCAGCGAGAGAATGTCGGCGTCGCCGGAGGTCAGCACCGCCCGTGGCGCGGGCAGCCATTGTTGTGGGCGATTGCCGCTGACGTGCTGGGTGATCCAGTCACGGGTGGTCTCGTCGGCGAAGGGTGTGCCGTCGCTCCAGTGCAGCAACTCCAGGCCCGGCAAACGCTCAAGGAACATCCCCAGGTCACGCTTGACGATGTCCGCCCAACTGTCCTGCGGCGCCGGTTGCTTGCTCAGCGCCTGGTACAGGTACCACTGCAAATCCAGCCAGAAATGGTTCACTCCCTCGGCGTACATGCGTTCGATCTGGTCGAGCAGTTCCGACCAGCCCTGTTGCAGGTACAGGCGCTTGAGCTGCGCGCGATAATCGCCACGCGGCGGTGTCAGGCGCGTGGTGCCACTGGCCTCCTCCGGCGGCGTCTGATGCACGGTGTCCCAGCGCAGGCTTTTCATCAGCCGATGCGCCGCCAGCCACCCCAGGGGTTGCTCGCGCAAATAGCCGGCCAGCGCACGACCGTTGTCCAGCAGGTCGCGCCCGGACTTGATCGTCGTAACGCCGGGCGCCGCCGTGTGCAGGTTGGTTTCATGACTGGCGCTGTGCTGCGGCACCAGCGCATCCACCCCGCCAGACTGCGCCAACCTTGCCGACAACGCGTCATACAGCGCCCCCAACGCCGGGCGCTGATCCGCCGGCCAGGCTTGCAGCCCCTGCTCCAGCCAGGCCAGCGCCGCCACCGTACGCTCGGCCTCGCTGCGCACCACCTCCGGGTACAGCGACAGGCTGTCCAACACCTTGCCGCTGGCCAGCCATTCCAGGGCCATCTTGCGGGTGTTGGGCCGCGTCGGCAGCACCTCGGCGGCATAGCGCTCCACCAGTGCAGCCAACAAAGTCAGGCCATCCGCCAACCCGGCCTCACCGTCTTTTTGCAGGCGCGCCCACAGGTAATAGGTGGCCACGCGCAAATCCTTGCAAGTGTGCTCCAGCAGCTTCTGCGCCCACTGCACCACCTGCTCGGCATCGGCGCCGGAGAGCTTGTTGACCTCTTCGCGCATACGCTGGAAGTCGTCGTCGTAACCGGGGTCTTGGCCGGCGGGCGCGTCGCTGCTGATCGGCTGCAGCCACGCCTGCCAGGGCCCGGCCTGTTGACGAGCCAGGGCCACGGCGTCACGTTCGCCCAGGCATTGGGTGACCAGGGTGTGCAGGCTCATTCAAGGTTCCCCTGTGTTGCAGTCGTCGCCGTGCTCTCAGCCAGAAAAATCTGCTGCGGCAAGGTGAAGTTGCGCAGCGCCAGCAAGGCCAGCGGCCCGGTGCTCATTTCGGTGCGCAGGTTCCAGGTCAGGTCCAGGCCATCCGGGGCCTTGAGCACCATGCGAAAGCGGCTGTCGCCGTCGTCCAGCGGTGTGAGGGTGGCTTTTTCCAGCAGGCGGATCAGGCCCCAGGTGCCCTCGAAATCCCCGAACAGGCGCTCGCCGCTCTGCACGCTGGTCCAACTCAAACTCGCTCCCGGGTCGTCGCTGAAGCCCGGCCAGTTGAAGCGCTGCCAGGCCTGGCGCTGGTTGAAATACTGGTGCTCTTCGCCATTGAGAATGAAGTTGGTCTGCACCACGTTGCGCGACGGTCGGCCTTGCAATTCGAAGCTCATGCCCATGCCGCCGTCGGTGTACATCACGTCGGCCAACTGGCTGAGCTGGTTGATCGCCGCCAGAAATTGCGGGTTGAAGCGCAGCCCCTGACTGTGGCGCGGGTCGGCCACCCAACGGCTGCCTTCCTTGCGCAGCACGCCGCCCAGTTGGTTCTGCAAAAACTGCTCGATGCGCCCGGAGTCGGCGCGGATCATTTGCCCCAGCATCGGCAGCGAGGCGTCGCTGGTGGTGTTGGCGAACGGATAACGCCCGGCGAACGCGCCCTGCCAGTCGGTGACGATTGCCCGCCGCCACTGGTTGTTGAGCCCTGCCGCCGAAGGTTGCAGCACCCGCTGCCAGGCTTGCGCCAGCGGCTGCACAAACAGGGTCTGGCCGACCACGCCCCACTCCGCGCCCAGGCTGGCGGCGATCAGGCTGCCATAGGACTGGGTGTCGGTAAGGTCGACACTCTTACCCTGGAACACCGTCTGCGCCAGGGCTTGGGTCATTTCCCGCGGGTCGGAGGCGCTGCTCACTTGCTGCAGTTTCAGGCGCACCCGCGTCACGCGGGTGAGGAAGGCTTGCAGGCTCAGGCGCTCGCTGTCGGCCTTGCCTTCGGCGTCCTTGCCAAGCAGGGTCAGCAGCGGCCCGAAGGTGCCGTCCAATGGACTGCGCGGTACCTGGCTCTGCTGGTCGATCAACGGCACCTTGTCCTGGTCGAGCAAGTCTTTGGCCGACTTCATCAGAGAATCGGCCAATGCTTGCGTGCGCGTGCCGGCCTGGCCCTGGTAAGCCAGGGTGTTCATCAGCGCGATCAATGGCGACTGGCGCACGTCGGTCATCAGGGTCAGCTGGTCGATCACATCGCCCATGCCCTCGGCCTTGCGCCAGCGCAGGCTGTTGAGAAAATCCAGCCAGGCACTGGAATAGTCCTGGAAGTAACGCTCGGTGAGTTGCTCCTTGAGCATTTGCGGGGTCAGCTCGCTGGCGATGTCGGTCTGACTGTCGCTGAGCACCCAGTCGATTTCCTCACGGCGTGCTTCGGCGATCTCATCGATGGCCTGACGCACCCGGCCTTCCCACGCCTGCCGGGTAAACACCCCCGCTACGCTGGCCGTGGTGGTGAACAGCGCCGAGGCATCGGTTTCGCCAACCATGCCGTGCAGGCTCAACGCCGGGTATTGATTGGCCGCAATGTCGAGCACTTTGCGGTACAACGCGGCCTGCGCATTGCGCTGGCCCAACTGGCTGAGCAACACCTGACGGGCCTGGGCCACCAGCGCCGGGTCGGCCTTGATCGCCCAGTCCGGGTGCGCCGCCAACTGCTCACCATAGAAACCCCACAAGACCGGCGACAACCCTTGCCAAAGCCCCGTCGACACGCCGCTGCGCGCCGGTTCGGCGTTTACCAGCGCCTTGCGTAAAAAGGTGGCGTCGGCCTTTTGCGGCCGGGCCAGCATCAGGTACGCCTTCAAGTTCTCATAAGCCCCAGCAGCAGCCCCCGCACGCTGTTCGCTGCCGGGCGGCAAGGCGATAAACGCCTTGAGCCGGCCCTGCAGGTTGGCCACCACCGGGTCGCGCATCAAACGATTATTGGCCTGCACGTAATGCGGCCACACTGCCGCCAGCAGGTTCTGGTTTTGCTCCAGGCCGAAGCGCTGATACCACGGCACGCCGTTTTTGGCGCGGTAATCCAGGCGCGCCAGTTCACGGGTCAGATCGTTGAGCGCGGTCAACTGCACGTCGCCGCTGCCGGGCTGCTGCAAGGCCGCTACCGAACGCTCGACCTCGCCAATCTGCACGCGGTTGGTCACGAACGAGAGCAACAACCCCGCGCCCCATAACAGCGCCAGGCCCAACACCAACGCATACCCGACGCGCACCACGCCCCAGCCCAAACGCCGAGCCGTGCGGTTATACTCAAGCACACCCTGCCACGGGGCGGGCGCGGACCAGTCGTGGGTTTTTGAAGCAGACTTTAGCGGCGCCACCGGTAGGCTGAACCACAGCCCACGCAACGGCACTCCCCGAGCAAAATCGGGCGTCAGCGGCTCCAGCACCTGCCGCCAACGGGCAATTCCCTTGGCCTGCAAATCACGCGACAACCGCAGCAGAAAATCGTGGGCCAATGTCTCATTCATCTGCCCCAGCCCGGCGCGGCGCAACGGCGTGAGCAACTCGGTCAAATGCTCCTGCAGTTCCTGCGCACTGAAACGCTCGGGCAATACACAGCCCACCGGTTGCACCGCACGGCCGGTTTGCTCCCAGGTGCTGGCGCACACTTGCCAGAGGTACAAGGGCAACTGCCAGCCTACGTGATGCGCCAAGCGTTTTAACTGGCGCACACCGGTAGCCATTGCGGCATCGTCAGCGGCCTGGGTGTTGTCCAAGGCCCAGACCACGCCGTCCAGGGAGCGCCAGCGACTCAGGCCGGACCAGTGTTCGGTGAAGGTTTGCTCCAGGGATTCATGGGCGTTTCCGCCCCATAGTAGGACGGTGCCTTGGCCTTCCAGCCAGTGTTGGGTGGTGAGGTTGGGGGCGATGGCTTCGACGGTGTCGGGGTTGCCGATCACCAGGAGGAGGCGGACTTTTTGGCGCCAGAGGGGGCCGTAGTACTCGCGTAGGTGAGCCTTCAACTCTGGCAGATGCGCACTCGGCTTTTGAGGCAAGGTCATCTGTTTATCTGTCTCGGGATAAACCTTATCCGCCAGCCCTTGTTCTCGATGGTTTTGGCGCTTGAGATACGTCAATAGACGCGGTACTGAATAGGCCATCATCGCGAAGATGATGATCAGTAAAAAAGCAAAAAACTTGTGGTGGTTCTCGACGAGCCCCAACTTATTGCCGTATGTCCAGATAGCCCAGCCCACAGCAGCCGCCAGCGCAATGACCCACACCGCAGTCCCCGCGCGGCGCCATGAATTGCTCCCCATGTTCATGCCAACTCTCCTGTGGTAACCGTGCTGATCCAGCGCTGTGATTTTTCTCGGGCCAATACCAATAAAGGCTGGCGTTGATGCCGGACTATCTCCACGCCAAGCGCGGTTACCAGCCAGTGAGCCAGCGGCCCCGGACGGCCGCACAAACCCTCCAGAAACCACTGCTGCTCGGCCTGCAGCGACGTGCCATGCCCGGCTGCAGCGGTGAGTATTTTTCCGGTGATTGGGTGCCAGTCCGCCCCATCGGCTAGAAGCCCCGTCGCCTTGCAAGCGCTGGTCTGGGTTTGCACAAACAGCGGAAATTCGCTGTCCAGTGCGTCGATGCTCAAAGGCATTGGCCGTAACAAGCCAGCCGTCACAGGCAGCTTCAAGGCCTGCGCCAGAGCGTCGGGGCATAGCAACAAGGCAGCCAGACCGTCGGAATAGGTGTCCTTGCCACAGACCTGTAGCACCAGGACCAACTCGATGGTCGTACTCGCCGTTTTAAAAACGTCATCGACCCACTGAAAGGACAGCTCATTCACGACGCTGATCATCATCGGTTGGGATAGGTTCGGATCGGCGGACCAGGTCTTCTGTACGTCGTCGCGTAAGGCCTGGTAGTGGTCTGGAGCGACATCGCTCAACAGGGTGATCCGCAGATCCTGGCCCACGGGCAGCGTTTGCAGGCTCGGCGCCAGCGCCTGGATCAGCATCTGCAACCCAGCCGCCGCACGCGCCTCTCGCGCAGGCAAAGCTGCCAAGCGCCGCACCGTATCTGTACGCACAGGTAGTGCAGAGGAGTTTTGAACCAGCACACTGGCGGACACCTGATCCGGCAACAGCACACAACTGGCAGCCACGGCCAGGCTACGCTGCGCCCACCCCTGCCAGGACTGCTCCGCCTCTCGGGCTTGCGCCTCAAGAAACTGATAATGGCTCAGGGCACCGCCGTACATATGGGCACGAGCGCCGAACGCCAGTACCCACACCAGCAATGGGAAACCGGCGAGCGCCCAGATGTTCAACACCTGCAGCCACGGCAGACGTTCGGAGGCATGCAGCACAAACAGCAACACACCGACCAGCACTGCCACGATGGCCGCCAACAGCCAGCGCATCATCACAGGAGGTTCTGGAGCTTCCACCACCTCGGGTGCCCGACGTTCCCAACCCATGACTAGCCCACCCCGCAATCGGGAGCGCTGGAAATCAACTGGCAGCCGCACTCACTGCGGCAACCGTTGATCACCATGGCTCGGCCGCCTTCGGTCCAGTCCGGGCAGCCTTCGACGATGCGGTTGACGCCATGGCCTGGCAGCGGGCAACGCACCAGATCACCGACCAGCGCGACGGGCTTGCCATGCACGATGGTGGTGGATGAGGCTGATATAACCTCTCCACCGTGGGTGGTTTTATCACCCAATAAAACGAAACCTTGGGACATATTTATAACTTCCAATAACTAGCTTGCAACGAGCTAGGCGTTCACAAAAAAAATCAGGGTTGTTCGTGGAACAAAACCCAAACGAACTCCTCCTTAAACCCCACCTCACGCCACAACTAATTAAATTCCCGGGGACACTGCGCCGTTCCATTGCTAGCATTTAAAGCACTTCCAAGCGTCAACGTGTCAGCCACAAAAGAGAAAGGCAGGTCGATGATAGCTAAAGGAATAATAAAGCCAGCAGATCCCTTAATCATGTTCCAATTGGTTGCCACATACAGATCCAAATGCACACCTTGATAGGGGCAAAATGGGCCATTCATAGTCACTGCTGCGAATGAGCCACAGCCGGAAATAGAAATGGCAGCGCCTCCTAATATTCCGTATTTCAAACACTTCATACCGCCCCCTTCAACCAACTTCCTGGGATATTTTTATATGTCTGCCTGGACAAAACCACGTAAAAAACAAAAAGCCACATTGTGAAATATTTACGCAAACAGCAGTTACCCTCCACCTAAAGCTCATTGTTTCAAACCAAAAGAAAGAACCAGTCAATTGACTGCAAACACTGACTAAAGTGAAATATTTAGATCATCGAAAACTATCCCTTGCTTGGCGAATGGCTTGTAGCTTCTTGAAATTCGGCTTGTTGCCATCCGCCGTAACACTGCCATCGGGGTAGGTATTCTTGGGATAATTGCCTACTTTCTGCACCGTCGACTCAACGGAGTAAACGACGTAGTCGGCATGCAGCACTGGTTCAAACGCTACCTTTCTGGCATTGGGCGCTCGGTAATACGAATAAATTTCGCCCTCTCCGACTATCCAGGCGACCTTTTCATGCTTGCCAATTACTTGCTCATTAATCCAAGGGTAGTAGTCCTTCTTAATCAGCAGATCACCACTGATCTTTCTCGTAGGCTCAAAAACAGAGCGCCGCTGTGGCAGGTGTTGATCGAACATCACAATAATCCCGCCTCCCGAACCCGCTCTTACGTTATCCCCAAAGTGCGTCGTGTTGGCATAGGTGACGCCAAAGGTGACGTTACTCAGTTGCCACTGACATCGGGTACCGCCATTGATGGGCAGCTTCGCCTCATATATATCGCTCTGCCCCTGCTGCTGCGGCTGGACCGTACTAGACAGGTAGCCATCTTCCTCATAACTGGACCAATCCGCGCCTGAGCGTTTGATCGGACATTTCTCGGAGCGGTACATAACCCGCATGGGTTCCGCTGCGAGATTCGGGGGAACCTTTACGGTGATGCTGACCTCCTCTCCTCCCGGTGGCGGGGACAAGGTTTTGCTCTGGGCGCAGCCGCTAACGCTAAATAGCAGCAGGCTACCCATTGCGTGGCGAACGAGCATGTTCATACCTCACCCCTGGCGATGGGCAATAAACTTAGATGCTCGATGGTCATTGTGTCCGCCCCAAGCGAATGGTTTGCAGCTTCTTGAAGCTTGGTTTGCTGCCACCCACCACAACGCTGCCATCGGAGTAAGTGAACAGGTTGTGATTTCCCTTTTTCTTTTCCTTCGGCCCCACCGAGTAAACCAAATAGTCCGTATGTAGTAGCGGCTCAAACGCTACCTTTCGAGATTTCAGGGCGCGGTAATACAAATAGATTTCACCCTCACCGACTAGCCAAGCGAGTTTTTCATGCTTACCAAGGAACTGCTCGTTAACCCAAGGGTAGTAGTCCTTCCTGATCAGTAGATCACCGCTAACATTGATAATCGGCTCAAAAACAGAACGCTGTTGGGGTAGGTGCTGATCAAACATCACAATAACCCCTCCCCCAGGACCCGCTTTAACGTTCTCCCCGAAGTGCGCCGTGTTGGCATAGGTAACGCCAAAAGTAACGTTGCTCAGTTGCCACTGGCATCGGCCGCCGCCGTTGATGGCTAGCTTCGCCTCATATATATCGCTCTGCCCCTGCTGCTGCGGCTGGACCGTAGTAGACAGGTAGCCATCCTCCTCATAACTGGACCAATCCACCCCGGAACGTTTGATGGGGCATTTCTCGGAGCGGTACATCACCCTCATGGGTTCCGCTGCGAGATTCGGGGGGACCTTTACCGTAATGCTGACCTCCTCCCCGTCCTGTGGCGGCGACAAAGTTTTATTCTGGGCGCAGGCGGTGAGAGTGAGCAGCAACAAGCTGCCCATTGCATGGCGGATGAGTGTGTTCATATCTCACCCCAAGTGACGGGAAGTGGAGATGGAAGCTTGATGGTCATTGCGGTTGTCCCAAGCGAAGCGCTTGCAACTTCTTGAAGCTTGGGTCGCTGCCCCCCATCACAACACTGCCATCAGAGTAGGTGTACTGGTTGCGGTTGCCCTTTTTATGCACCTTCGGGCCAATCGAGTAAACGGCGTAGTCTGCATGCAACAACGGTTCGAACATTACTTTTCGGGCATTCAGAGCTCGGTAATACGAGTATATTTCACCCTCACCGACTATCCAGACGAGCTTTTCATGCCCACCAATAAATTGCTCGTTAACCCAAGGGTAATAGTCTTTCCTAATCAGTAGATCACCGCCGATATTTCTCGTAGGCTCAAAAACAGAGCGCCGCTGTGGCAAGTTTTGATCGAACATCACAATAATCCCCCCCCCGGGTCCGGCCTTGACGTTGTCCCCGAAATGCATCGTGTTGGCATAGGTAACGCCAAAAGTCGCGTTACTCAGTTGCCACTGGCATCGGCTACCGCCATTGATGGCGAGCTTCGCCTCGTACACATCGCTCTGCCCCTGCTGCTGCGGCTGGACCGTAATAGACAGATAGCCATCCTCCTCATAACTCGACCAATCCGCCCCTGAGCGCTTGATCGGACATTTCTCGGATCGGTACATCACCCTCATGGGTTTCGCTGCGAGATTCGGGGGAACCTTTACGGTGATGCTGACCTCCTCTCCTCCCGGTGGCGGCGATAAGGTTTGGTTCTGGGCGCAACCGCTAACGCTGAACAGCAGTAGTAGAGCGCCACTGATACGGCACAAGCGTGCATTCCTACGCAGGGCTGCTCGGTGACAATTGGTGCCGTCGATGCTCATTTTTTGCTCCTGCGGCGCAATGTGGTGGTCGACGAAATCGCACACGGCTTCGCTTTTTTCAGTAGTCGAAATGTTCATGAGATAAGCGTTTCCCCTGCGATTGAGGCGCTTGGTTCGTTGTGACGTCCCGAAGGGTTCCTTCGGGCTTGGGTGATCTCGATCATTACGCCGAACTCCCGTTTGCGGGCAAACCGCTTCAGGGCTTCGGGCCCACCTTCCAGCTCTTCAGTCGCGCGCAACGCCATAGGCAGTAACGTTTGCAGAGCAAGGAACTGTTGGTTGCGATGCCTTTCCGTCTCGGGAACACCCAGCGTGTGCATTTGCTCCTCGAACTTCACTCGATCCTCCTTGCGCTTCAGCGGTCGTTCGGGATCGATCAGCTCCAACAATTGGTTATGCAAGAACGGTAGATAGGCGTCGTTCATCTTGTGGTCTTTTGGACTGGTGCGGCTGGAACTTCGCTCGGGGTTGGTGTGCGATGGAAACAGATCCGCCAGGTTTTGCCGGTTCAATGAACGGATCAGGATTTTCTGATCTTCATGGGCGAAGCGACTGAACTCATCGCTCAGGCTCGGTACCAAATAAATGCGTGTGCGATGCGGTAGTCGCTTAAGAACGGTGGTGTGATAGGGAGCGCCAAGTCCTTCTTTACCGCGCTCGGCCGGGGAGTTGGAACCCCTCGTTTCCACATGCTGGTCGGCTCGGTAGAACATGGCGATCTTGCCGTGATGCCAGTAGGGGTCTCCAAAGCTGACAATTTTCCCGGCCACCAACTGGCCCACGGACCAGGTATAACCCAGGGTGGAGCCCAGCGGGCCCAGGACGCCGTACAGCCAGTTATCCAACGCCGCCTCGGGCGGCAGGCTGGTGATGAGGTCCGCATCATTGACATGGCGGAAGTGCGTTACCGCTTTCAAGCGTTCCAGTGCCTTGGCGGTGAAGGTGCGGGGCATGCCGTAGGTGTAGAGCACCGGATTGCGATCTTTCAGCTCCGCAGAGTGAATCAATGCCAGCGCGCCCCCCAAGCTATGGCCGCAAATAAATAACTCTTTATCAAGCAACGCTTTCTCAATGTCATTGAAGTCTTCAGAAAATAGCTTTTTTGCCACCTCAAACGCATTCAAAAACCCATAATGAACACTGCCTGCATCCGTCAGCGGCGTACACGCTGATTTCACGTCGCAACCACTGCCATCGGTCGGCATTGGGCGGTACAGCGCATCAGTCGCCCAGTCCATAGGCTCCTGAGTCCCGCGCCAAGCCACGACCACTTGGGTCGAGTTGACGCAATAGAACAGCTGGGTGTTTTCGATGATGTACCACGGAATTCCCGCCTCACCCGGCGGTACTTCGGCCGCTGAAGAATCAAGCATGACAGCGGTGGTGTAGCGATGGTCAAAGGGTACGTCCACCACCAGTGCCGGCAAGTCGATTATCACCGGCGAGCGCGACAGATCCAGGCACTGGCGATAAAAGAACTCCTCTACCGAACCGGAGATGGTACTGGGGTCGGTGCCCGGTCGTTTTTTTAACGCCTCCTGGGCCACGATGCTGTAGGTCAGGGTCGACATCAGCCCAAGGTTGTAGGCATTGGCCATGCTGTATTCAGGATGATGATGGAGTAGCAATGACCAGGCGCGATACGGGCAGATTTCCAGTACGTGACGGCGATTCAGGTCCTCGTAGGCCACCGTAAAGCCACTGAAATTGGGGTCCGGAAAATGGAAAGCCGGAAGTTGGTCCGGGTCTGCCAACGGAGGGTCGAAAACGGGAGCCTCGTCGCACAGTTGGCCGATGCGCAGGTAGTGATAGTCGTAACCTGCCTCGCGGGCCTGTTTCTCAATGGGTGAGAATCCCGAACGCTGCGGACCATACAGTGGCGACCGGTCACCAATGACAGGCCGCGGTGGCTCTGGCCGCAGCGCACGCAGGCGACGGGTTTGTAGTTGCTCGGCGAAAGGTTTAACCGTCATTAACAACGTGATGGGTATCGGGTGTAGCCCGTCAAGACGAATTACGCCTTCGGCATCACTTTGGCCCGAGCACTCAGCAGCACACCCTGCGCGCGTGGCGTCGTTCACCGCACGATAGGGCATGTTCGCCAGGGGATCGCCCTGCTCGTCCAGCAGTTGGAATTCGACCCAATGCTGTTTCTGCTTGCCCCCGACAACATCTTTACGCGGGTTGAGGGTGTCCGTACGGTGAAGGGTGTCGTTCATGACGTTCCTCACAAATAGAGTGTTATTGGGGAGAATGGAAAAAAACTCAGATCAACCATTTAATTCACTCCCCACTTAGTGAATTCCTCTATTTCGTCATCATAATATTCTGTAGCTTCTAAAGCCGCCCAACCAGCTGCAATTCCGGCCCCCAACATAAGCCCGATAGTGCAAACCGGTGCGCCTGGACCACACAACGAACCTGCCGCCGCGCTCCCAAGAAACGTTCCCACAATCCCGCCACTAATAACGGCCCCCTGCTTAAAGGCCTCTTTGGGCTTATTATCAGCATGAGCAATATCATAGGCTGCGTACACTATGGTAACGACAATTAACACCTTACCCGAAACCCTAAGCACCTTATTTGTAGTATTAAATTTTGCATCAGCCCTAGCTGATGACTCTATAACCTCGTAGTATGCAACATTCCTTTCACCAGGATTTAACTCTGCAAAATCGCGACCAAACCTTTTAACAGATTTTTTATTTAAAAGGCTATCAAGACTGGGGGGCGCTGCCTTTTTAGCCTCGACCACAGCCTTTCCCTGCACTGATGTTTTGGCTCTAATTTCCGCCATAATCTTATTGCGAGCTTCATAGCAAAACTCTACCGCTTCTTTTATTGAAATATTTCCGGCTTTCACCTGAGCCAGCACTTCATCTTTGACCCGTTTGGCATTGCGATTGTAATTTCCTCTCTGTTTCGCATCGCTTATCGCGTCTGCAGAAAACTTGAGAGCGGCTCCCTCAAGTGACTCTAGGGCTTGATATAGAACCTCATCGTCAACTGGGTGGTCTATGCCAGCCAAATAATCTCGATAAAAAACATCCATAACGCACCCCGCGAATCGAGTTAACAACTATTTCGAGCAAATAAAAAGCACTTCAACCAGCTCTAGCCGACCAAACTAGAGTCAACAACATTTAGTCTCCTTCAACACCGCTAAAATAATAGCCGTCAGGAGAAAACAAAAAACCGAACCCACCAAAAACCCAATATACAACCTCATGCGAAACCTGATAATACTCGGTAAACGATCAAACTCTTCAGGATCAAGCGTACCATTGCGAAGATGTTTGCGAGGAAACACCAGACTGCCAGAAATAATGGAAACCAGTGTGCATTTCGCATAGAGCGAGCCGTCCCCCCATATATCACCATAAGAACTTACAATAATACTATCTTTAAAGTTATCCAGCACCTTGGACAGATCACGATATACCATATAAACATTCACCCCTATAGACACGAAAAACAATAAAGCCGGAAGAAGAAACAGGAAAAAAATCTTCAAAAAAATCATGTTTTTCGCTCCGATATTTTGTTTAATATTCGTTCCGCACCGCTAGATACAGTTTGTTGATAGTCCAAAGACTCCATCTCAAGCTTGACGCAAGAGCCTCCAGAAAAAGAATAAAAACCTGCTTTGTTCTCACTATCAAACGTACCCTGCAACACTGTTCCGTCATCCATAGTCGCAGTACATTTCTTACCTGCATAATCCAATCCAGCCGGCGCAGAAAAGCTGATCCACTTTTCGGACTCGGGTAGGTCAAACTTCAACTCCCCCGGCATGGCTGTATGAACACTCATGGTCTGACCATCCTTGTCAGTCGCCCCATTGAATACCTCGCCCGACGCGGTCGTTATCCGATAGCGGGCAAATGGCATCGGCACCTGAGCTTCATCTTTCAAGGTGTACCCCCCGGCATAACCCGCCGGCAACGGCGGCACCGGAGTATCAAGATTGGCGCTTCCAAGCTTTTGCACATTCGCAGCCTTGAGATAGATATTGCCAGGTGCACCCAGCTCTATTTCGCCGCCACTGATTCGGATGTACGCACCACCACAGCTAAGGACCAATTCCTGCGGGGCGCTGATTTCTATACGGCCTTCGACGCTTTCGATCTTGATGTCGTTTTTTGCCAATGCGTGGAGATCGTTGCCCTGTGCATGCAGTTCGACTTTGCCCTGCGCCGCTTTGAGTTGCAGGTCTGCACGCTGCGCAAATACGCTGACACCACTCTCGGCCGTGGCGGTGATGTCACGTCCGGCGCTGATGTCCGTGTTGTGCGCAGCCATGATGCCGACACTTTCCGCGCCAGAAGACAGGCATACCGCCTTGGGGCTGAGTACGCCAATGCCCGCAGGGGCGTGCAGCAGTACACCCGGGTGCGCCAACCCGGTCAGTCGGCCGAGCAAACCTTCCTGGCTGTCTGTATCGCCGGGGTTGGCGTTCGCACTTCGCGCAGCTTGGGCCATGGAGCGAGCGAGCGACAACGCGCTCTGAAGCTGCTCAATCGCCGCTTCCATATCCAGTTGTTCTCCGCCTGCTTTAACCTGCTCATCGGCACTGATAAACAGCCCTTTCCCACCCCGAATCGCGCCCCAACCATCAGTGCGCAGTTCAAAGCCCTCCCCGCGTTTTTTCTTCTCGGCATCCACCAAATGCCCCAGATTCAACTGGCTCTTGCCACTGTGCTCAGTACTGAGCTTGACGTGCTCCTGCCCGCGCAAGTCTTCCATGCGCAGCTTATTGTTGGCTGGCGTGCGCAGCACGTTGCGCGTGTAGTCGCGTTTACCCAACGTCACGTGGTCGACGTGTTGGCTGTCGTGCAACGCGTGGGCGATATAAGGCCGGTCGGGGTCGCCTTGTTCGAAGGCGATGGCCACTTCGGTGCCGGCCAGCAGTGGCAGGTGCAGGCCGTGGGTGTCGCCGGCGTAGGGCCGGGCCAGGCGTAGCCAGAGGCTTTCTTCGCCGGGTTTCCAGGTGTCGCGGTCGAACAGGAAGTGGACTTTGTAGCGGCCTTCGAGGTCGATGTGGCCGTAGGGGTCGTGCTCTTTGGGGCTGGTGACGCGGGCCGGGACGGTGCCAGCGATTTGCGGTTTGGGTAGCAGCGCAGGGCGAAAGCACACGGTTTCCGAGTAGGGAATGGCCTGGAAGTCGACTTCAAAACTGCGGTCGCGGGCGGCGTGGGTGGTGACTTGGGTGATGACCGCGCCGGGGGTGAAGGCGTTGGGCGCGCCGCCGGAGATTTTCAGGACCTGGCCGGGGGTCAGGCTGGGGCTGCTGCTGATGCCACTGAGGTGGGTCTGGCCGTTGAGGTAGCGTTCGTGGCGCAGGCGCGCGTAGAAGTAGCCACTTTCACTTTGCAGGTCTTCGTCCTGGTCGTAGCGGTCGCCGATGGCGTTGTAGGGCTCGGCGTAGTGGTAGGCCTCGCCGTAGGTGCCTTTGGCGCCACGGCTTTGGTCAATGTCACCGTCGAGGTAGGCGTTGGCGACGCGGTGGTGGTAGGCGCGGATGTTGACGTGTTGCTCCACCACCTTGTGGTTCGATTGCAGGCGCCATACGCCGTCTTCGCCACTGCTGTTCATGCCCGATTGCGGGCGGTATGGCAGTTGCACGTCGAATTGGTAGTGGCGTTGGTCGTCGTGGAATTCCACCACGTCGATGTTCAGGCGTTCGTCGCGGGTGAAGCGGTACCAGATGCCGACTTCGGCCAACAGGCGCGAGATGAAGGCCAGGTCGCTTTCGTCGTACTGCATGACCTGCTCGCGCTTGGGGTATTCGCGCACCAGGTTGAAGAGGAAGTCCTGGCCTTCGAAGTCGTGGCGGCTGCGCAGGATGCTTTCGACGATCTGCGGCACCGACTGGTGTTGGTAGATGCGAAATTGTTTGCCGCGAGCGAGCAAGGCCAGGCGCGGTTCGAGGGTGATTTCGTAGCGGGCTTCGTCGAGGGAGCCGGACAGGCGTTTGAAGCCGGTGACCACGCCGTGCAAGGTGCGCAGTGGCTTGACCGCCGGTACTTCAATACCCACGGCTTTGAGCGCCGCCATGCCAGAGTTCAGGCCGGGGCCGTGCAGGCTGAAGTTGGCGTCTTGGCCCAGCACGCTGTCGGCACCGATGTCGCCGTTGATGCAGGTGAATTCAACGCGATAGTTGAACGGCTGGCTCAAGCCTTCGTGGCCTTCGAAGGCCAGCACGTCCAATACCGAATCCAGCCCGTAGACAGCGAGTTTGTGGCGGCTGTGGTCGAAGAAGGTGCGCAGTTCATTGAGCATGTTCAGGCCTCCAGGGCGACCGGCGTGTCATGGTCTTGGCCGTCGGTGAAGTGCAGGACGATGCCCTCCTCCTCGCTGTAGCCCAGGGTCACTTCGGTGGTTTTTTCGTGGGCGGCCTGGCGTCGCAGCAGTTGTTGGCTGAGTACCGGCAGGATCTGTTGATTGAGCAGGCTGTCGATGTTGCGTGCACCGGTGTCAGGCAGCAGGCAGGCGGCAACCAGTGCCTGGTTGAGGGCCAGATCAATGCGGCAGTGCACGCCGTAATGGCGCTGCAAGCGCTTGGCAACCTGGCCCAGCTTGATGGCGACGATGCGTTGCAGGGCATCGGCCAGCAAGGGGCGGTAGATCAGGGTCTGGAAGCGGGCGAGCAAGGCCGGCTGGAAATGCTCGCGCAGGATCGGGCGCAGCAGTTCTTGCAGGGTGCTGTCGGGCGCGCCGGGGAACTCTTGCAGGCAGGCTTGCAGTTCGTCGCTGCCCAGGTTGGAGGTCATGAGGATGACGGTGTTGCGAAAGTCGATTTCGCGCCCTTCGCCATCGCGCATAAAGCCACGGTCGAACACTTGGTAGAACAGGTTGATCACGTCGCGGTGGGCTTTTTCCACTTCATCGAGCAGCACCACGCTGTAGGGGCGTTGGCGCACGGCTTCGGTGAGCACACCTCCCTGGCCGTAACCCACGTAGCCGGGTGGCGAGCCTTTGAGCTGGCTGACGGTGTGGGCTTCCTGGTATTCCGAGAGGTTGATGGTGATCAGGGATCGTTCACCACCGAACAATTTGTCCGCCAGGGCCAGGGCGGTTTCGGTTTTGCCGACGCCGCTGGTGCCCACCAACAAGAACACGCCCAGTGGGGCCTTGTCGTCGGTCAGGCCGGTCTTGGCCGCACGCAGGCGCTGGGCCAGGGCGCTCAGGGCGTGTTCCTGGCCAATCACCTGCTCACCCAGTTGGCGCTCCAGTTCCAGCAGGTTGGCCTGTTCGTCCTTGAGCAGGCTGCCCAGGGGCACGCCGGTCCAGTCGGCGATCACTTCGGCCACGCTGCGCACATCCACGTCCAACGACAGCAACGGCTGGTGGCCCTGAACCTCATGCAACTGTTGCTGCAAGTGCAGGCAAGCGTCACGGGTCGATGATTCGTCCAGGCGTGCTGCGAGCAGATGCTGGGTGAGCAGGAGTTCACGACGGTATTGATCTTCCAGGGCCACTTGCCGACGCTGCAGGTCGGCGTGCTGGCCGGCGATGGCCTCCAGGCGCTCCTCGGTATTGGCGCCATTGAGTTTGCGGTCTTCTTCCAGAGCCAGGTGCTCCAGTTCCAGGGCCGCCTGTTGGGCTTTGAGACGCACCAGCGGCTGCGGCTCGCAGTCCAGGCTCATACGCACCCTGGCGCTGGCGGTGTCGAGCAGGTCGACGGCTTTGTCCGGCAGTTGGCGCCCGGTGAGGTAGCGCCGCGACAGGCTGACCGCCGCCTGCACCGCCGCGTCCTGGATGTGTACGCCATGGTGGCTGGCGTAGCGCGCCTTGAGGCCGCGCAACATGAGGCTGGCGTTGGCGTCGTCCGGCTCATCGACCTTGACCACCTGAAAGCGCCGCTCCAGGGCCGCGTCACGCTCGAAATACTGTTTGTACTCGCTCCAAGTGGTGGCGGCGATGGTGCGCAATTCGCCGCGAGCCAGGGCCGGCTTGAGCAGGTTGGCTGCATCGGCGCCGCCGGCCTGGTTGCCCGCACCGATCAGGGTATGGGC
This sequence comes from Pseudomonas sp. W15Feb34, assembly GCF_023127765.1. NCBI lineage: Bacteria > Pseudomonadati > Pseudomonadota > Gammaproteobacteria > Pseudomonadales > Pseudomonadaceae > Pseudomonas > Pseudomonas sp. W15Feb34. The sequence continues at coordinate 35,007 of NZ_SPKN01000053.1, read as the reverse complement.
CTCGTCGATGAACAACAGCACCGGCAGCGGCGATTGCTGCACGGCGTCGATCACGTTTTTCAGGCGTTGCTCGAACTCACCCTTGACCCCGGCGCCCGCCTGTAACAAGCCCAGGTCCAGGGTGCGCACGCTGACCGATTTGAGGCTGTCGGGTACGTTGCCTTCGGCGATGCGCAGCGCCAACCCTTCGACCAGCGCGGTCTTGCCCACACCGGGCTCGCCCACCAGGATCGGATTGTTCTTGCGCCGGCGGCTGAGGATGTCGATGACCTGGCGAATTTCATCGTCACGGCCGAACACCGGGTCGATCAGCCCTGCCCTGGCCTTCGCGGTCACATCCTGGGTGAAGCGGTCGAGGATGCCCTGCAACGCCTCCTGCAGTTCGGGGAGCGAGGCGCTGTCGAGCGGCGCGCCATCGGCAAGCTCCAACGTGGAGAGCTGCTGCAGTTGTGGACGCTCTATCGACTGCTGGTCGAGCAGCTCGGAGAGGCGTTTCAACTGAGTTTCGCTGACGCTGAGCAACGGCCAGGCGGACTCGCACGCCAGCAGATCGGAATTATCCAGCAAGGCCGCGAGCAGATGGACCGAACGTATGCTCTCGTTGCGGCTGTCCAGCGATGCGTATAACCAGGCGTATTTAATCAAGTGGTACAACTTATCGCACAGCTGCGGTTTGCTTTGCACGCTGCGCGGCAGGCTGTCGAGATGATCGAGCAGGCCGCGCCACAGCGTGTCCATGTCCCATTCATAGCGCCGGGCGATCACGGTCAAGTCGCCCTCGCCCTGCTCCAGCAGCTTGAGCAACCAGTGCTCGATGCTGATCAGCCCGTGGGCACGGCTTTGGCACAAGGTCGCCGCAGCACTCAGTGCCTGGGCGCAATACGGATTGAGGCGGCGAAGCAAAAGCGCGGAATTCTGGGCCATGGGCGTACATCTCTGGTCTGGGGGCTCGGCGTGTCATCAAGGCTCGATGTGTTTGGCTGAGCGTCCGCGAACGGGCGCTCAACCCTGCACACCGCGAACCGGCAGGCGCACATCGCCTGCCGGTGTTCGCGCATCAGGCGCTCTGGCGTTCGTTCCAGGCGTCGGAGTGGATGATGTTGCCGTCCTTGTAGGTCCAGGTGACCTTCTCGTAGCGCAGCTCGACCTGTTCCATGTGGTTGTGCTTCTCTTTGCCCTGGTCTTTGATGTCGTGCATTTTTGGCGCGACTTTGACGACCTTGACGTTTTCCAGCTTGGTGATGAAGTACTCGACTTCCTGGCCGGCGTCGTCGATGCGGTACCACTTGAACTCGGCGCTTTTAAGCGTCTGGCCCGTGGTCACAGCCTTGTAGAGGTAAGGGCTGGACGCATCGATTTCCTTGCTGAACAGGAACGGGGTGTGCACCCGCGTGCCGGTCAACTTGCCGGTGTTGTTGTCGGTGGGGATGTACAGGCTGTGGTCCTGCGCGATGACCTCGATACTGCCTTCGCGTTTCTGCACGTTCACGGAACCTTTGATTTCCGCGCCGCCATCATCTTGCAGCCAGAGGTAAACGGGAATTGCCATTTGAAGCTCCTTTTCTCGGGGTTTGCGTGTCGCGGAATGCGACAGGCGGGGTCTTGCCCGGCCCCGCAGCGGGCAGCGCACAGGCCCCCGCTTCCGGTACCAGACGAATATCGACGCGACGGTTGGCGGCGCGCCCGGCGTCGGTGTCGTTGCTCGCCACGGGTTGCTGGGCGCCGAAGCCCTGCACTGCGAAGCAACTGTCGGGAATGTCACCCATGCGCTGCATCCAGTCGCGTACCGAGGCGGCACGGGCGCGGGACAGCTCAAGGTTCTGGCCAGGTGTGCCGGTGATGTCGGTATGCCCGGCGATAACGATCAGCCAGCCGGCCTGGGCCTTGATGTTGACCAGCGCGTCGATCAGCACCTTGGTGGAGCCGGCCTTGAGCTCAGCCCGGCCGGGGTCGAACAGCGAAAGACTGTCCAGGCGCACCGGGTCGGGAATCTTCACCGGCGGCGGTGCCTCGGGTGGTTGCCGGTGGGCGGCGATGGTCGCCAGCAACGGCAGGCGCAGGCGCTCGCCGCGATACAGGCCCAAGCCCAAGGCCAACGGCTCGCCCTGACGGTAGTAGTCGTCCAGTCGCGCAGCGTCTTCGCGCAATACGGCCACTGCGTTTTCGCGCAGGAGGAATTGCGGCTGGTCGCGGCGCTCGGCCAGCGGGATGGCGTGGTAGCGGCGCAGGTCATCACTGACCTGACGCAGCAGCAGGTTGTTCTGCCAGGCCGAACTGGCCAACGCCACCACGCCCGCCAGGGTGAACAACCACACCGCCAGGATGCCCGCACGCAACCGCGCAGAACGCCGAATACGCAGGGGCAGCAGGTTGAGCAAAGGATCGGGAAATGGCAGGCTCGCACCGGCCACCGAGGGTTCGGACGCGCCGAGGGCGACCCTGACGCGCAGCCATTGCTGCCACAGGTTGCCGGGCACGCGCTGAGGCACGGCCGGCACCAGCGTCATCGCCCACACCAGCGGCACACGCCCGTCACGCCCGGTAAAGTGCGACAGCACCTTGTCTTTGAGCCACGCGGCCAGGCTGCCGACCTGTACGCCCATGGCCAGACGCTCCGTACCGTGGGCGCTGTCGACGGCCTGGCGCTGCCAATCGCTCAAGCTGGCACAGGCACCGGCACTGCGCACCCACAGGTCGGGCTCGCCGCTCTCGCAACTGAACCAGGCGTCTTCGTCAGTGGTGGTCTGCCCATAACTGACCAGCATCAAGGGCAACGCGAGGCCGCGTTTTCGCGCCAGCGTGAGTTGGTGGCGAAAGGCACGTATCCGCCCCGCCAACTCGCCTTCATCCGTATGTTCAACGGGGTTGACGCAAAACATCACGTTCAGTTGCCCACCCCAGTCCGGGCGTTGCGTCAACACGCCCGCCACTGCCGTACCCAGTTGGTCCAGCGCAGGCACCCGCACATAACAACCTTGCGCAGTCACCCGCAGCGCCAACTGGTCGGCGGGAACGGCACCGAACAGTCCCGTGAGCCCATCGCCACACACCAGCACCACGGGCTGGCGATAAGTTGCCGCCGGCAGGGGCGTCTCACCCGGCGGCAGCAGTTGCGCGCCGCGCTTTGCGAAACGACGCTCTGCCCAGACCCAGGCCAGCACGACCGTCAAAATCGCTGCCGCTCGCACCCAGCCCGAGGCCGGAATTATCAGTGCCAGCGTCACAACCAGCACCCCGGCCCACAGCCAGAGCCCTCGTATCAAGTTGAGTGTCATCGCAGCCTCACGCCTGGCCAGGAGCAAGCGTGGCGACCAGGCCACCGAGCATCTGGTCCAGCCCCCACCAGACGCCGACCAGCAGCACGCCCGCCATGGCCAGGCGAACCCAAGGCGAGCGCAAGGTGCCAAGCCGCTCGTTGCGTGGGCCGCTGCCCTGGGTGGTGAGCATCGGGTTGAGCTTCAGGGGCGGAACGTGCGCATTCAGGGCGTCCATCAGCCGCTGGCGCTCGGGGTGGTTGAGATCCGGGTAGCGCCCGCGAAAACCCAGGAACATCACGCGCTGGAACACCGTCAGCACCAACAGGTCGGGCATTGGCTGGCGCAGGGCCTGGCGCATGTCCTCGTACAGAAACTCACCCGCCTGGTGACGGTTGAACAAGTGGGCCTGCAAGGGCTTGCTCGCCCAGCGCGCATGGGCCGGCCCCGTGGCACGGTTCAGCACGGTTTCATCGAACAGCGCGCTCTGAGCATGGCAGATCAGCGCCGTGCTTTTGTTGCTCACACCGGCCGCCTGCAACGCTTGGTACACCTGCTTGACCTGCCGCACGCAGCAACGCCACAGCTCGGAGGTGTCTTGCACCTCTGCGCCCTGGCGCAGTTCGACCACCAGCAGGTAGCTGTTTTGCAAGAGTTTGTCGATATCCAGCGCAGAGGCCGGGTTCTTTTTCGAGGCAGTCAGGTTCATGCGCGCAATACCGCGAAGAGTTCAAGTTTGATGTCAACCAGCGTGCTGGGGACGTACAGCGCACAAACCCCTTCGGCGAGCATGGCCTGGCCCTTGGGGTGCCCAAGGTCGAGGGCGAAATACTGGTTTTCCAGGCGCAGTGGAATCGCCGCCGGTACGTGGCTGAGCGGCTGCAGCGGAATACCGTCGAGCGCGGCGTTGACCAATTGGTTGACGTCGTCCGGCGTGCCGACTTTGCACAGACGCGGGAAGTGTTTTTGCAACTGCGCGGCCGGCATTCGGCAGCGCACAGACAGGTAGAAATCGGCACCGTCGCGCTCACGCAGGCGGGCATCGTTGAGCGTGACCTGCCAGCGATTCGCGGCCACCTCCTCCAGCACCAGCGCCACCACCCGCGACGGCAGGCTAGCCTCGAGCAAGGTGGAAATGGTCTGCATCAAGGGCGGGAACACGGTTTCCAGTTGCTCATGCCGGTAGGCTGGAATCTGGTCGATATCGTGTTCCAAAGAAAACGTCAGCAAGCCACCGGCCAGTTTGATCAGCGCCTGGTACACCTGCTCGGGATGCCGCGCCGGGTGAGCCTTGAGGTCGGCCAGCACCGGTTGATAGGTGTTCAAGGCGTTGAGCAACCAGAACAGCGACACGTCGGCCACGGCAAAATCGGCCATGCGCTGGTTGCTTTCGCGGCGCATGCCCATCAGCCGTTGGCGCTTGGCGGCCAGTTGGGTCAGCAGGTTGTCCAGTTGGGTCACCAACCCCGGGTGGGCGGCGAAGCTGAGCAAGGGCGGGACAAAATCAGGGTCCAGGTGCCAGGCGCCCTGCCCGTCACGCATCAGCCGCGCGACGGGACAGGTCAGGTAGTCGGCGTTGTCATCGTCGGCCAGGCGCAGCGTCAGCACATGTTCGAGCACGCCAATCGATTGCACCTCATCGCCATACACATCCTGGACCTGGCGCCAGTCCTGGCGATAGCGCACGGGCCGGTCGACCCGCGTGCCTTCGAACACACAGTTATTGCCATTGGCCTGTTCCAGCGGCAACGCCAGCACCAAGGTGGCGCTGCGGCGGGAATCCGACAGCAGCCCCGCCAGCTCCAGCGCCGGTGGCAGGCGATCCACATGGTCGGTGTCGATCAAGGTGCCATCGGGCAGGCGCACGCGTAACTGCGTGGCCTTGAGCTTGCCCAGGTGCAAGGCCTGCAAATCGAAGGCCACCCCCCAAACCCCCCAGGGGTGTACGAGGCAGAGATGGGCCAGACGGTCGTCGGCCCACGCCTCCCAACGCGCCTGCTGCTGGAACTGTTGCGGCGACAGCAAGGCGCCCGCGGCCCACAGGGGGCGGTCGATCTTCATCACATCGTGTCCTTGCGAAGGGGGTCAGGCTTTGGCCTTGGGCATCTGCGAAACCAATGACAAGTTGACGTCCATGCCTTCGACCTGAAAGTGCGGAATCGCATACAACTTGACGCGGAAGAACCCCGGGTTGTCCTCGATGTCCTCGACCGTCACCCGCGCATCGCGCAATGGGTGGGAGGCTTGCAGGTCATCACCCGGGTCGGTCATTTCGGTGACGAGGCCACCTACCCATTTGTTCAGCTCCAGTTCGAGCAAGCGGCGGTCCTTGGTGGTACCGATGTTTTCGCGCTGGATCAATTTGAGGTAATGGGCGATGCGCGACAGCAGGAAGATGTACGGCAGGCGTGCGTTGATGCGGCTGTTGGCCGTGGCATCGGCGGTGTCATACAGCGCGGGTTTCTGGGTGGAGTTGGCCGAGAAGAAGCACGCGTAGTCGCGGTTCTTGTAGTACGACAACGGGATGAAACCGAGGTTGGCGAATTCGAATTCGCGGGTTTCCGGGATCATCACTTCGGACGGGATCTTCACCTGGTTGCCGGTGCCCAGGTCGTAGAGGTGAATCGGCAGGTCGGTGACCGCACCGCCCGACTGCGGGCCGCGAATCTGCACGCACCAGCCGTTGGTAATGAAGCTCTTGACCATGTTGGCGGCGAAGGCAAACGAGGCGTTGGTCCACAGATACTTCTCGTGGTCCGGGCCCTTGACGCTTTCGATGTAGTTGAAGCTGCGCACCGGGATGGTGTCCGGGCCATACGGCAGACGCCCCAGTACACGCGGCATGAGCAGGCCGATATAACGCGAGTCATCGCTGTCGCGGAACGACTTCCACTTGATGTATTCGGCGCGGTCGAAGTAGTTACCGATGTCCTTGATCGCCGCGACTTCTTCCATCGACTGTTTGCCGAAGAACGCCGGCCCCACCGCGCCAATGAACGGCATATGGGCGGCAGCGGCGACTTTGGAAATGTTGCGCAGCAGGGCAATATCCTGCGGGCCGCGCCCGAACTCATAGTTGGAAATGGCCGCCGCAATCGGCTCACCGCCCGGGGTGTCGTATTCCTGGGTGTAGGTGTGCTGGTACAGGCCGCTCTGGGCAATTTCGGGTACGTCTTCGAAGTCCTGGATCAGGTGATCCTTGCTGATATCCAGAAGCTCGATGCGCACGTTCTGGCGAAAATCGGTCTGGTCGATCAGCGACTTCACGCCGCGCCAGGTGGACTCGACGCGCTGGAAATCCGGGTGGTGCATGATCGCATCGAGTTGACGGCTGATCTGCGTATCCAGCGCGGCGATGTGCTCGTCCAGCAGCGTCTTGTCCAGGCGCTCGACTTTCTGTGACGACTGCTTGAGCAGGTTGAGGAATACGCTGACTGCTGCGGTTACCCGCTCATCAGGCGAAGCCTCGGACAGCACCTCGGCATTTTGGAATGGCTCGATCGCGCCCAACTCCGACACCGGGTTGAGGTTGATCTTGGCGAACAACGCGTTATAAACGCCCTGGCCGACTTCGGCGGCATAGGTCTGGGTTTGCTGCGGTTGTGACGATGGGTGTTCGACGGACATGATCAAAATTCCTTATCAGCGGACCAAGGGCAATCAACGAGCGGACGGTGGCGCCAGGGCGGCCAGTTCAGCGCGCAGTTCATCGCTCAGGGCGTCGTCCTTGAGGATGCGCTCCAGCTCATGGCGGAAGGTGGCGTTATCGAGCAGGTTGGATTTGAGGTCGCGCAACAGGTTGCGCATCGCCAGCAGGGCGCGCAGCTGCGGCATTTGCCGGGCGACTTGCTCGGGCTCGAAATCCTTCATATTGCGGAAGGTCAGCGCGATGGCCGCTTCGGCGTCGCCCTCGACCAGGGTGTTTTCCACCGCCAGTTTCACACTGGGGGAAAACTCGGCCAGCACGCTGTCGAAGTTGTTCTTGTTGATGTCCACTTTGTTTCGTTCAGACAACGGACGCTGTTCCTGACCGTTGCTGTAATCACCCATAACCATGAGTTTGAGTGGCAGCTCTATCTTTTTCTGCGCGCCGCCGGTGTGCAAATCGAGCTTGATATTTACCCGAGCCTTGGGTACTTCGTTTTGAAAGCTATTTGAAGCCATACACCCTCCAGACACTCTTTGCGCGACACGCCATTGCGTCACGAACAACAACTGAAACTGGAGTTAATGCTTGGCCGACAGCCTCTAAAGGGTTGCCGTCCTGGCATATAAACTCCGCTGAGAAGCTGCAACAAGCAGCGAACTTTCGTGTAATAACTGAATACCCACACCGATAGCGTGGTACTTCACCCTGCGATGACTTTACCTTCAGCGAGCGGCGGGCAACTGGGCGCCCTGCTTCAGGTTTTACCCATTTTTAAACAGCTGGCTGCGCCCACCCGCACCAAAACGGCGCACAAAAAGATAGCTATTCCTGTCCGCGAGCCAATGACGGTTTATGTGAGAGCCCACCCAATAAACATAACGTTTAAAGAGTATTACATCCCGCTTGAAAAAATATCAATACGTCACCTTTGTTCACATTTGCATGAATACTCAATACAGCACACCTACATGAGCACATCACGCTCGGAAATTTCCTACATCAATTATTCGAAACTACCGCTAGACACTTAGCCGAACCGAGAAATTATCTCGCTAAATCTTTTTTCCTACACTTGGGGAGGGGGAATCTTTGGCTGTAGGGTGAAAAATCCCTATTAAATGTCCTACACCTCAAGTCGTTTCCAGGAAGCAAAAACCTGGGTATTTTTTCCGAGTGGTGAAACAAAACTCCGTTACTAAACATTTCAAAGGATGCAAAAAAAACTTCGCTTTAGAAGGTTTTGATGTGTCAGTGCATAAAGCGCCAGGCAACGCGTCGCTGCCGGAGCACCGTGAGCAGCATCTGCGCGAAAGACAGCAGGAGGCTTGCTGCGTCGAGCTCAAAAGACCGATTGAGGTAGCACCGCATCTGTACCGCCCAAGCGCAGGCGTGGGAAATTTTCCCGATCAGGACGCCCTACTCGAATCAACATTGAATGCTACGCGCGTCATAAGCCCGCCTATCTCTTTGATAATTATCGTATTGACTCTGCCGAATAGCGGTTTACGAGCGCTATGTCCGTTCGCGGCCGGCAGGAAATTTCCTACAGAGTCATGGGATTCAGATTGCTTGAATATGCATCGCTTGTAGGTGCTTGAGGCAGACCCCGCCTGAGCGTAGACAAGAGCAACCAGGCCAGGCCGATACGAGCGTCAGTTTGTTCCATGAGACGTGAGCGACCCAGATGTTCCCATGAACAAACACACTCAATAAGCATTAAAAGCTAGCACTCTCAACCCATACGAGTGGGAAGTCGCTCATTTTAAAAAGCCTGCTAAATTCAATTCTGTTATCCAGCGAGTTTCAGCGCGAATGATTAACGGAACCCCAACTTAATTATTTTTGCGGAGACGGCTTACGCCATCGACATGAACAAAATACATGCTGTGATTTGGAGCGTTTCAAAACACTGTTGGTTGGTCGTCTCTGAACACGCAAGCAGCGGTGGCGGGCGAAGCAGCCGTCGCGCGGTCATTGATCGAAGTGGTTTGGCCAAGGCGCAAACGGCACTGGGCGTACAACAACTGCCTGGCTCTATCAATGCTGTTTCACTCTGCTTGCGCACAGTACGCACTGCTCTCATGCCGATGATGTTGACTCTCGGGATTGTATCCATCGCTGTTGCAGGGCCAGGCGATGGTATTTACGTCAACGACGGCACTGACTCCGGGTGCAGCCGTGTAGGTGACTCGGGCTCGATAAGCGGCATAACTAACGCCGCGGCGTGTACCCCTGCCAATAAGGACACTCAAACTGATCACTCGTTGTTCTATAACCCACTGGGGCTGGTAGGCCTGGGATCAACGTCGTTGACGCTGGGTAACGAACTCTTTGTCAATGGCGGTTCCACCGCAACACTTTTGGCCCCGGTGACCGCCGGCGCGCATATCAATACCCTCGACATGCGTGGCACCAAGGTTCTGCAACTTGCGAACGGCACTGTGTCGGCCACCTCGCAGGACGCCGTGAACGGCGCCGAACTGTTCAACACCGCAACTTCAACGGCCACCGCGCTGGGGGGTGGCGCTCAAGTCACCGGCACTACCGGGCAGATCTCCGCCCCAAGCTATAGCACCACCACCGTCAATGCAGCGGGCAATGTCACCACCGCCACCACCAGCGCCAATGTCGGTGATGCATTGACCAACCTGAGCACCAGCCTGGCCAACAGCGCTAACGTGGGTGTCAACTATGACGACGCGGCCACCAAGGCCCGCGTGACGTTCAACCCGACTGGCGCTGCAACCACGCTGGCGAATGTTGCCGCCGGCACCTTGAGTGCCACCAGCACCGAGGCGGTCAATGGCACCCAGTTGAATGCTACCAATACCACCGTCAGCGCCCAGGGTGCCCAACTGAGCGGCATGGTCAACGACGGGACAGGCATCAAGTACTTCCACAGCGCTTCAACCAAGGGTGACAGCAGCGCCACCGGTCTCGACAGTGTGGCCATCGGCCCGTTGGCCACAGCAGCCGGCGGCGGATCCATCAGCCTTGGTAACGGTGCCACCACCACTGCAACGGGTGGTCGAGCGATCGCCTTGGGGAACTTATCAAGCGCCCAGAGTAACGGTTCCGTCGCGATCGGCTCTGAATCCACCGCCTCCGGCATTGACGGTCTTGCGTTGGGCTGGCAGGCCCAGGCGCTGGCAGCCGGCGCCGTCGCGCTTGGCGGTGAGGCCGCTGCGTCAGGCAATAACAGTGTCGCCCTGGGCAACAACGCCAGTGCTACGGTCGCAAACTCCATGGCGTTGGGCTCTTTCGCCACCACCACTGCTGCTACTGCGACGACCAATGGCGTGATCAACGGCACCACTTACACCTACGCCGGTACTGCGCCTGTGGGCGTGCTCAGTGTTGGCAATGCAACCCAGCAACGGCAGATCACCAACGTCGCCGCAGGCGAGGTTTCGGCTACCAGCACCAATGCGATCAATGGCAGCCAATTGAACGCGACCAACACGGCAGTCAATGCCTTGGGCGCCCAGGATCAACAATTCACCACCGCTCTGGGTGGCGGCGCGCAGTTGGACCCGACCACGGGGGCCTGGCTCGCACCGAGCTACAGCACCACCACCATCGATACCGCCGGCAATGCCAGCGCCCCTGCCATCAGCAACAACGTGGGCACTGCCTTGACCGGCCTCAGCACCAGCCTGGCCAATACCGCCGCCGTGGGCGTCAAGTACGATGATGTGAGTACTAAAACCTCGGTGACCTTCAACCCAGGTGGCACCGCCACCACCCTGAGCAACGTCGCCGCCGGCACCTTGAGCGCCACCAGCACCGAGGCGGTCAACGGTAGCCAGTTGAATGCCACCAACACCTCGGTCACCGACCTGGGCACCAGCCTCAACACGTCCATCACCAACCTGGGCAACAGCTTCAGCACCCAGTTGGGCAACATCATCAACAATGGCGACGGCATCAAGTATTTCCACAGCGAATCCAGCCTGGGCGACAGCACGGCTACCGGCCTCGACAGCGTAGCCATCGGCCCGGTGGCAACCGCTTCGGCCGACAATGCCATTGCCCTGGGCAACGGTGCCAACGCCAGCATCGCCAACTCCCTGGCTCTGGGTAATGGCGCCACCACCGCTGCGGCCACTGCAACTGCCAGCGGCGTGATCAATGGCACCACTTACAATTACGCCGGCACTGCGCCTGTGGGCGTGCTCAGTGTCGGTGCCGTCGGTGCCGAACGGCAGATCAGCAATGTCGCCGCTGGGCGGGTCTCGGCCACCAGCACCGACGCGGTCAACGGCAGCCAGTTGAACGCCACCAATACCTCGGTGACCGACCTGGGCACCAGT
>NZ_SPKN01000053.1:311-23714 GCF_023127765.1 Pseudomonas sp. W15Feb34 | reverse complement strand
ACTCGGCCCTGGGCGACAGCACGGCCACCGGCACCGACAGCGTAGCCATCGGCCCGGTGGCAACTGCTTCGGCCGACAACGCCATTGCCCTGGGCAACGGTGCCAACGCCAGCATCGCCAACTCCCTGGCCCTGGGTAATGGCGCCACCACCACGGCTGCCACTGCCACCGCCAGTAGCGTGATCAACGGCACCACGTATACCTTCGCCGGTGCCGCGCCTGTGGGCGTGCTCAGCGTTGGCGCCGTCGGTGCCGAGCGGCAGATCAGCAACGTCGCCGCTGGGCGGGTCTCGGCCACCAGCACCGACGCGGTAAACGGCAGCCAGTTGAATGCCACTAACACCTCGGTGAGCGACCTGAGCACCAACCTGAGCACGCAGATCAGCAACCTCGCCAACAACGCCGGCAACCAGATGGGCCAACTCGGCCAAGGCGTCAGCGCGGCCTTCGGCGGCGGCGCACAAGTGGACCCGACTACTGGCGCCATGACCGCGCCAAGCTACAGCACCACCACCATCGATACCGCTGGCAATGCCACCACCGCCACCACCAGCAACAACGTGGGCGCTGCCTTGACTGGTCTCAGCAACAGCCTGGCCAATACCGCCGCCGTGGGCGTCAAGTACGATGATGTGAACACCAAAACCTCGGTGACCTTCAACCCAGGCGGCACCGCCACCACCCTGAGCAACGTCGCCGCCGGCACCTTGAGCGCCACCAGCACCGACGCGGTCAACGGCAGCCAGTTGAACGCCACCAACACCTCGGTCACCGACCTGGGCACCAGCCTCAATACGTCCATTACCAACCTGGGCAACAGCTTCAGTACCCAGCTTGGCAACATCATCAACAATGGCGCCGGCATCAAGTACTTCCACAGCAACTCGGCCCTGGGCGACAGCACGGCCACCGGCACCGACAGCGTAGCCATCGGGCCGGTGGCAACTGCTTCGGCCGACAACGCCATTGCCTTGGGCAACGGTGCCAATGCCAGCATCGCCAACTCCCTGGCCCTGGGTAATGGCGCCACCACCGCTGCGGCCACTGCAACTGCCAGCGGCGTGATCAATGGCACCACTTACAATTACGCCGGTACTGCGCCTGTGGGCGTGCTCAGTGTCGGTGCCGTCGGTGCCGAGCGGCAGATTAGCAATGTCGCCGCTGGGCAGGTGTCAGCCACCAGCACGGATGCGGTCAACGGTAGCCAGTTGAATGCCACCAACACCTCGGTCACCGACCTGAGCACCAACGTCAATACCTCGGTCACCAACCTGAGCACGCAGATCAGCAACCTCGCCAACAGCGCCGGCAACCAAATCGGCCAACTCGGCCAAAGTGTGAGCAACGCTCTGGGTGGCGGTGCGCAGGTGGATCCGACTACTGGCGCCATGACCGCACCAAGCTTCAGCACCACCACCATCGACGCGGCTGGCAATACAACCACTGCCACCACCAGCAACAATGTCGGCGATGCCTTGACTGGCCTCAGCAACAGCCTGGCCAACACCGCTGCAGTGGGCGTCAAGTACGACAATGTGAGCACCAAAACCCGGGTCACCTTCAACCCAGGCGGCACAGCAACGACCCTGAGCAACGTCGCTGCCGGCAGCCTGAGCGCTACCAGTACCGACGCGGTCAACGGCAGCCAACTGTTCAATACCACCGCCCAGCTCAATAACTTGATTGCCAACTCCGGGAGCCAAAACCAATACGTCGTCAATGCACTGGGCGGTGGCGCGCAAGTGGATCCGGTGACGGGTGCTGTAACCGCGCCCAGCTTCAACACCACCACCATCGATACGGCAGGCAATACGACCACCGCCACCACCAGCACCAATGTCGGCGATGCCTTGACGAGCCTCAGCAACAGCCTGGCCAATACCGCTGCGGTGGGCGTCAAGTACGATGACGTGAACAGTAAAACGCGAGTGACCTTCAACCCAGGTGGCGCTGCGACCACCCTGACCAACGTCGCCGCCGGCAGCCTCAGTGCTACCAGCACCGACGCAGTCAATGGCAGCCAGCTTTTCTTGACCAATAACACCGTTGTCGGCCTGACGACTCAGCTCAACAACATCGTGAACAGCGGCTCAAGCATCAAGTACTTCCACGCCAGTTCGTCCAAGGCCGATTCGCTCGCCACCGGCACCGATGCCATGGCAGTAGGCCCCAATGCCCAAGCCAGCGGTACGGCGGCCATTGCCGTGGGCAATGAAACTGTTGCCAGCGGCAGCAGTTCGGTAGCGCTGGGTGACGGCGCGAAAGCCACCGCTGCCGGCAGTGTCGCCATCGGCAAGGGCGCCAGTGACGACCAGCGCGGTACCGAGACCTATACCGGCAAATATTCGAATGCAAGCAACACCACGGCCGGCGTCGTATCGGTAGGCAACGCGACCACCGGCGAAACACGCGTAGTGAGCAACGTGGCTGATGGCAGCCGGGCTACCGATGCGGTCAATGTGCGTCAGCTCGATGGTGCGGTGGCCGAGTCCAAGGCCTACACCGATACCAGCCTGAATCAGATTCAAGGCTCGATCAAAAATGTGGACGGCGCGATTGCCAACGTCACCAGCAGCGTGACCAAAGTCGAAGCAGCGGTGACCAGTGTGCAGAACGGCACCAGCGGTGCATTCCAGGTCAACAACACCCGCGCCGCAGCGCAACCCAAGGCAAGCGGTACCAACGCGGTAGCCGGTGGCATGGGCTCGCAAGCCTCGGGTAATAACAGCATGGCCGTAGGCAGCAACACCGTGGCCAGCGCTGAAAATGCCACGGCAACGGGTAACGGCGCCCAGGCAACGGCACAAAACAGCGTGGCCCTGGGGGCCAACTCGGTGGCGGATCGCGAGAACAGCGTCTCGGTAGGTAGCGCGGGTGGCGAACGCCAAATCACCAATGTCGCAGCCGGCACCCGTGGCACGGATGCCGCCAACATTGACCAAGTGAGCCGCGGCATCATGAATGCCAACATCAATTCCAAGGCTTACACCGATCAGCGCTTTGCCGATCTCAAACACAACCTCAAGCAGCAGGACGACACCCTGAGCGCGGGTATCGCCGGCGCGATGGCGATGGCCAGCCTGCCGCGCTCGTCGGTGGCCGGCGGCAGCATGACGTCGGTGGCGATGGGTAATTACCGCGGGCAATCGGCACTGGCTATTGGCGTTTCGCACGTGTCCGAGAATGGTCGCTGGTCGACCAACTTCATGGGCACTACGAGCAGCCAGAATGACACTGGCGTGGCCGTGGGGGTTGGTTATCAGTGGTGATTGCGAACCGAACCGATAATGAAAAAAGCCCGGCCTGCGCGTAATGCAGGTATCCAATGTGGGAGGGGGCTTGCCCCCGATAGCAGTGTGTCATTCACAGCATCAGTGACTGATCCGGCGCTATCGGGGGCAAGCCCCCTCCCACATTTGGTTCACCTGCCTTCAGATTTGCATCAGGCTCGCACAGGGCATTTTTCTTCTACGCTGAGTTACATCCCTATGCCCACCTACGGATTGCCCACGACAGGATCCCCTGAATGAAAACCCAACTGCCGCTATGCTTTGGTTTGATCGCTTGCCTGGGCCTGGCCGGGTGCCAGGAAAAAACCTCTCCCCCTACTGCCAGCCAGCCCGAGTGGCTCGCCGTGCCCGCCCTGCCCATCCTGCAAAGCGCGGTGTTCAGCCTGGCAGACGCCCTCGTCCCGCATAAAAACCCCTTGGCCATGGAACAGATCTGCGCCCTGGCCAAAGGCGAGACCCAGCAGGCAAACGTCAACCACTTCATCCAGCAGCAAGGCGGCAACGCACAAAGCATTCCCCCACAGGGCCACCCATTGTCGTTGCTGGTAAACGGTGACCGCCAGGCGCAGACCCGTGCCTGCGCGGCGTATCTGGCAATCAGCGTGCTGTCACCCTTGAGCTTGAACGGTTTGCTGGTCGAGCAGGCAAGTGCCCCGCCCCAGGACAAGAACAAACCGGTAGAAAAACGTGAGCCTCAGATCGATCAGGCAAAACTGCTGGCGAGTCTGCCGGGCAAGCTGGCGATCGCACAAACCAATGCGGATTTTTTCGCGCTGATCGCCACCGAGCTGCAACAGCGTCCAGGGCTGACGCTGGAACAATACCGCCAGTTATCCATGGAGATGTTCGCGGGCCTGGCAGCCGACTATCTGCTGCGTTTGAAAGAGCAGACGCCCCCGCCCGGCACCGAATATAAAGTGCTGAAGCTGGACGCGGATCAGTTCATGTTCGTCAGCAGTACCCGTACCCTGTTCGAGTATGATTTTTCCGGGTTGAAACTGCAGCAGAATGGCATGACCTGGTTTGGCGAGGGCAAGCTGTTGGGCAAGGATTACTTTTTGAAGGTGGCCTACCTTCCCGGCACCGCCAAACAACTGAAGAACACACCAACGCCCTAGGGGCGTTGCGTGGGTTGAGCAGTGGAGCGACTTGGGGAGGGAAGCACGTAGCGAATGCGCGCGCCGCCCGTTCAGCGGGCAGGCGTGAGGAAAAAATACCGTGAAGGTGTCGGTCGTGCGGGGTCGATCTGGTCCATAAAACCTTTGATGGCAGCGGTATCCGGAACGCCCGGCAGCTTTTTGATCACCCTTGCCGGCGGTTTTCCTTCGGCCTTTGGCACCGCCAGGGGCAGCCCTTCGTAAATCAACGCATGGTGCACACTCGGGCAATCCTGGCAGAACGCTTCAAGATCAAGCATGGCGCCACCGACAAATGCGCTGTTGATGAGCAACAGATCGAAGGGCTCAATGGCATGGTCGATCATCGCCAGCAACTCCTCCAACGAAGAGACGGGCGCCACTCGATGGTAGCCGCAGTAATTGAGCATCCGTTCGAGGTTCAAGCGCTGCAGGTGGACGTGATCGGCAATCAAGATGCGTAAAGAACGTGTGGGCATTTATATATCCTTCCAAACCAGCCAGCAGACCGTCAGACGCGCTTTCCAGAGGGGGCGCGCGCTCCCAGCCAAGTCAAAAAATCTTTTTCGGTCATGGGTTTTGCAAAAAAATAACCCTGCCCCTGCACACACCCAAGCTCCAGCAACTGTTGATATTGATCTTGTTTTTCAATGCCCTCGACGACCACCGACATGCCCAGCGCCCTGCCCAGCTCGAGCGTGCACTTGATCACCGCAACACATCTTGGGTCATGGTCCAGCCCCCGAACGAACTCGCGATCAAGCTTGATCTCGTTGAAAGGCAACTGGCACAAGCGCTGCAGGGAGGAAAACCCCACACCAAAATCATCGATGGATAACCGGCACCCCATCATGCGCAACCGCACGAGGCTTTCCAGGCAGGTGGCCGAGGCTTCGAGCAAACCGCTTTCAGTCAATTCAAATGTCAGACTGGAAGCCGGTAGCCCGAAGCTGCACAAGATGCCGCGGATGATGGAAACCAGCTCGGGATTGGAGAGCTGTACCGGCTCCAGGTTGAACGCGATATTCAACACGTGCCCGCGACTCGAAGCCTCGCGGGCCAACGCCAGGCCCTGCCTGATCTGACCGAACAGTAACTCATTGAGCAACCCGCAACTTTCAATGGCAGGCATGAACACCGCCGGAGAAACCACCCCTTTGGTCGGGTGGTTCCATCGTGTCAGCGCCTCGACGCCAATCACATCACCATTGAGCAAATTGACCTTGGGCTGGAAGTACGTTTCCATTTGCTTTTGATGCATGGCCGAGCGAACTTCGCCAGCTTGCGCCAGCTCCAGGGGCTTGAGGCTCATCGGCGCGATCCTGGGATCGCTCAAGTGTTTATGCAACAGCTCGTTCAGGGCTTCAGCGTGCAGCGGCTTGCCGAGGTCGCCCAATAGCGGCAGCCCCAGCAGCGTCACCAATTGCCGAGCGGCCTGGCGTACGTCTCCCGAGAGGGAACTGCTGAGAATCACCGCGCCCACCAGGCCAACGCGAGCCACACGTTGCAAAAACTCCAGGCCATCCATGCCTTCCATGCGCAGGTCACACACCACAATGTCCACCGGACCGACCCGTTGCAGGGTCTCCAGGGCCTGGGTGCCGTTGGAAGCACTGAACACATCCTGACAGCCAAGCTTCTTCAGCAGGTTGACGGCGACGGTTTGCTGGAACAGATGGTCCTCCAGCACCAGCACTCGCAGGGGCAACACTTGCATCACTGATTCTCCACAATTGGGTTGCAGCACGAACGCCCGATACGCCCTGATTGCTGGTGGTAGCCGATGCCCACTCAAACAAGGTTGATGGACCTCAACGCCCGCTCCCCAAGAGGGAGCAGGTGTATTCAGGTCATCCATGACGCAAATTCATTAACGTTGCGGGTGCGTTGCTTCGGCAACGTCAATGAAAGATGGGGTCGCTCCCTAGCGGATTCGGTATACGAGAGGTCATCTCTGTTCTTTGAGCCGAAATTATCCTGGGATTTTCCTGACCGAAATGTAGGAAATTTCCCGGAGAGCAATTTAGGTCAGAGACCTTACAGTCCTGTCTCCGCGCCCAAAATCAGTCAGTCGACGGATTGGGCGATCCGTTGCGTCAACACCTGCGTCAGCGCGTCCATCGTTTGGTGCAGTGCATCCACTGATTGGGTCAAACGTGCGGCATCGTGCCCGTCGCAATCTATCTGCAACTGCTCGCAACAGTGAATCAAGCGCTTTGCCTTGACGATGCGCGCGCCACCCTTGACCCGATGGGCCAGGTCGGCCAGCCCGGTCAGGTCGTTCTGGCTGAAGAGTTTGAGCAGCCGTACTTGATCCTCCTCGTTACTGCTGAGCAGGTCCTGCAACAAGCTGCGGATTGACGCCTGATCCCCGTAGGTCAGTTGCTCAAGGCTGACCAGGTCGATCTCGTCGTCCAAGTGCGTCACATCATCGTTATCGGGCATTGGTTCAAACGACGACTCAACCCCCGACAGGCGTGCGGCCAAATCCTTCATGCTGATGGGTTTGAACAGGCAATCATCCATGCCCGCAGCGAGACAGCGTTCGATCTCGTCGGATTGCGCATTGGCGGTGAAGCCAAGAATCAGACACGGCGGCTTGCCCGAAGCCGCTTCATCGTCACGGATCGCCTTGGCCAGTTCATAACCATTCATCACTGGCATGTTGCAGTCGGTGATCACCACATCAAAGGAATGGCTGCGCCAGGTGCGCAAGCCATGGGCGCCGTCCTGCTCGTCTTTGACGCTGTGCCCCAGATAGCTCAGTTGTTGCAACAGCAACAAGCGGTTGGCGGGGTAGTCATCAACCACCAGAATGTTCAACTCACTGGCAGGCAACAGCTCGGTCGGCTCAGGCTGGCTGCGGGGCAATGGGGCCAGGATGGGCAACGTCAACAGCACCTCGGTTTGCGTGCCCAGACCCGGCACACTGCTCAGCTTCAACTCGCCGTCCATCATCTCGCATAACGTACGGCTGATGGTCAGCCCTAACCCCGATCCGCCGACAGTCAACTGGCTCTGACTACCAACCTGGGTAAAGGGCGCAAACAGTTTCAACTGGTCTTCGTCGCTGATACCGATCCCGGTATCACGTACGCGCAACTGAATACTCATCTGCTGATTTTCTTCGTCGAGCGTCGCCTTGACGCTGACCAGCACCTCGCCTTTCTCGGTAAATTTGATTGCATTGCTCAGCAGGTTTGCCAGCACCTGCTTGAACCGCATCGGGTCGATCAACACATCACGGTTGGCGAGCTCATCGAACTCCAGAACCAGCGGCAGTTGCTTTAGCCGAGCGCTGGCGCCCTGCACCCGCACCACCTCCTCCACCATTTCCTTGAGGGCAGCCCTCTGAGGGGTCAAGGTCAAACGCCCGGATTCGATACGCGCCACATCCAGGATGTCGCCAATCAGCTCCAGCAACGCACGTGCGGCGCTGGAGGCCACTTCAATGGCAAACCGGTCGAGAATGCCTTGATCAGCCTTTTTCATCGCCAATTCCAGCATTCCGACCACCGCGTTTATCGGCGTGCGCAGTTCATGGCTCATGGTTGCCAGGAACGTGGTCTTCGCCCGGTTGGCGCCATCGGCCTCGTGCTTGGCTTCCTTGAGTTCGCTGAGCAAGCGTGCGCGCTCACTGATATCGATCCACCCGGCAATGATGCCTTTGACTTCACCGCTGCTATCGCGAAACGGCAGGATCCAGTGATAGGCATCAATCGTCTGCCCGTCGGCCAGCACCAACTGACGGTCCTGAATCTGCTCCTGGCCGGCCTCCATCACCTCGCGGTATTGTTGCTCGAACGCCTGGGCGTCAGATGGCGCAATGCCCACGGCCCCGGCGAGCGCAGTGCCCATCACTTGTTCTTCGGTACGTCCAACCGCCTCCAGGTAGCGGGTATTGCACAGCAGCATTCGGGCTTGCCGGTCTCGAACGTAGATAGGGTGCGGCAAGCCGTCGATCAGGACGTGCAGGAAGTCCATCTGCTCCTTCAATGCATGTTCGGCAGCGGCACGCCGCTGAATCAGGCGGCGCAGGTAAATGATCCAGCACGCCGCCGCGAGCAACAGGCCTATAGCCACTGCCAGCCACTTGAGAAAAGCCCGCTGGCTGGCCTGGATACCGCGATTGTCCAGCATGACTTCGCCACGCCAGCGACCGGACAGGTCGTCGAGCTCTTCGCGGGAAAAACTGCGCAGGGTTTTATCGAGGATCGAGTAGAGCTCCAAAGACCTGCGATCAGTCGCCAATCGCAACTGGGCTGGAGGCTCTCCCATCGTACGCGTGATGCGCAGGCGGTCACGGTAGAACGTAGAGATCATATAGCGCGCGCCCTGCAGGATACTGATAGCGGCATCCGCCTTGCTCTGAGCAACCAGCGCCATCATGTCGGCACGGCTCCCCGCCTCCATCAACGTAATATCCGGGTAATGCCTGGGCACATAGGTGGCCCAATAGCTGCCAGGATTGACGACCAGACGCTTGCCCGTCATGTCGTCCAGGCTTCGGGGCTGGCCATCGCCCACGCGGGTGACCAACACGTCGGGGTTGGACATGAAAGGCCGGGTATATCGCAGCTCACCCATTCGCTCATCATGCCTGAACGTGGGCGCCAGATCTGCCTGCCCCCCCACCAACAGATCAGCCTGCTCATCAACGGAGCGCGCGCGGATCACTTCAAACTGTATATGGGTTCGCTGGCTGATTTTCTCCAGCAAGTCGGCGTTGAGGCCCCGGAACAGATCATTCTGATCAAAAAAGGTAAACGGCGGGTTGCCATCGATCACCGCCACCCGCAGTTTAGGATGCTCTGCCAGCCATTGCTCCTCTTGCGGACTGAGGCCAAGCTCAAGGCCCTCTCCGGCGGTGGCCCGCAACCTCCAACGCCGCGCAATCGACTGCTTCTCGGCAGCGGGAATCGCGTTCAGCGCCTGATTGACCACATGCAACAACTGCTTGTTCTCGGCATTCAAGACAAAACCGATACCGCTGACCTTTTTATCGGCTGAGGGCCTCAGGTGCATGTCGGTGTAGAAGTTTTGCCCAATCAGATAGCTGGATGTGATCCCCGCGCCCACGAATGCATCCGCCTGACCGAAGGCCACCGCACTGATGCCCTCCAGCGCCGTGGGGTACAGTTCGATTGTTGCTTTTGGGTAAAGCGCCTGGATAACGGAGGGCTCAACGTAGTATTTGGACATCGCCAGCCGCTTGCCTGCAAGATCTTGCTGCACGTCGCTGTCCGAACCGCGGCTGGTTGCCAGCACCATCTGATCCAGAAGGTAGGGACGCGACATGACCAGCCCTGCTTGCGCCACTTCATATTCCCGTGCGGAGCCCAGCAGATCCAACTCCCCGGTCTTGAGTGCCTGCAAGGCCAGATCCTTGTTGTCATAACGCCGGATCTGGACATCAACGCCTAACACAGCAGCCAGCAGCCCGACGTAATCAGCCGTCACCCCCTCAAAATCGGCAGGGTCGGACGACACCACCAAGGGTGCCGGATCGCTGCGTGCTGTGCCGACCACCAGGACCTTTTTATTGCGTAGCCACCGCCAGTCATGGTTCTGCAGTTCAACATCAAAATCAGCCGCAGGCTCGCGCCCCAGCAGGGTCAGCGACTCAAAGGCCCGCTCGGCGGCATGGGACTGGCCGAGTACTCCCAAACAAAGGAAAAAAATGAAGTAACCCGACAGGCGCCTCATTCAGATCAGGTGATGACGTTTGGCAAAGTCGGCCAGATAGACCACCGACTTGACCTTGAGCTTTTCAATCAGCCGGGTTTTATAGGTGCTGATCGTCTTGTTGCTCAACAACATAGCGTCACCGATCTCCTTGTTACTGTAACCACGGGCAAGCTGCTGCAGAATGGCCAGTTCGCGATTGGACAACTGCTGAATCAGCTCATGCTCGGGTGTCTGGTTATCGACCGGGCGCACCGAGCTGTTGGAGAGCACCGGAAAATAACTGAAGCCCTCGCGAATCACTTTGACTGCACGCATGAGTTCCTCAAGATCATCGCTTTTGGAGACATAACCGGACGCGCCGATGGTCATGCAGCGATGGGCATAAAAGGTCGCGTCCAGCGAGGTCAGCACGAGGATTCTGATCGGCAGGTCCAAGGCGCAAATGCGACTGATGACCTCCAGGCCGTCGAGCAGCGGCATCGAAATATCCAGCACGATCAAGTCCGGCACATGCTTGCGAGCCAGGTAAACCGCCTCGACACCATTCTCGGCTTCGGCCACCACTTCCACCTGCCCTGCCTTGAGGAGCATTTTTACAGACGAGCGAATAAACGGATGGTCGTCGACGATTAATGCTTTCAACATACAAACCTCTTTTTCATCAGCATAAGGAGCAGCATCTGCGAGACCGGCACGTCAAACTATTAAGGTAGCTCAGTTTCACGTCGACAAAACACAGGCCTGAAATATTTTAATGGCCTGACTGCGCCAGCAAGCCCTACCGGTTTTGGTAGCGCTCCAACCAAGCGCAAAAGTCAGCACCGGGCATGGGCACCGCCAAGTGAAAACCCTGGCCAAAATGGCAGCCCAGGTCAACCAGTGTATCGAGTGCCGATTGGCTGCCAACCCCCTCGATAATCAGGTCCATCTGCAATGCCCGGGTCAACGCGAGACTGCTGGCAACCACGGCCCGGTTACCCGGGTTGGCAAGGTCCTGAACGAACACGCCGTCGAGCTTGATCTGGTTGAAGGGCAGCTGCGCCAGCAACCGTAGTGAGGAAAAACCCAGGCCAAAGTCATCGATCGACAACCCACACCCCGCCTCGCGCAAGCGCAGAAGGTTTGCCAATGCCGATGCCGGCAGGTCCAGCAGGCTGCTTTCAGCGACTTCGAATGTCAGGCCCGAACCTGGCAGGTCATACCCTTGCAAGCATTGAATAATGTAGTCAACCAAGTCATTTCGAACCAGTTGGGAGGCTGTCAGGTTGAACGCCATTCCCAGGTCAATACCTTGCGCGCGCAACTGCAGCAGCAATGCAATACCCTGGTCGAGCAGTTGCTTGAGCATCTCGTCAATCAAGTCATAGGCCAGTACGGCGCCTAACAGATCACGGGGCAGCAACATCCCCCGTGTGGGGTGACGCCAGCGCACCAGCGCTTCAACGCCAAACAGCCGACGCTCGACAAGATCGAATTTGGGTTGGTACCAGGCCTCGAATGCACCCACCGCCAAACCGTGTCGCACCTGGTCTTCAGGGATCAGTTCAGGTACCGACAGGTCGGGCGTCGTCAAGACATGGTGGCGCAGCTTGAAATTTTCCAATAACCGCTGCAAATCCTGCATATCCAGCGGCTTGTCCAGAATGCCCAACAACTTCAGGCCCGACAGCGTCTTCATCTGCTTCACGGTGCGATAAAGATCAGCCTGCAACTCGCTGTAGGCCACCAACGTCTGGACGTTTCCCAACTCGCCGGCCACTTTCAGGAACGCAGAGTGGTTGATCGAACCGTCTGCCAGGTCGAAAAAAACGATATCGACCCTGGGCAGCTGTTTCAGCAGGTCAATAGCCTGCTCGGCATCGCTGGTCGATAGCACATTGCCTACCCCCAGATTGCCAAGGGCCTTGACCAGCACGGCACGCTGGAACGCATGATGTTCAATGACCACAACACAATCAGGAAACATATTCTTCAACCGATTCGACTTTAAAGGAGAGGTTTGAATAGCCACGCCAGGCTCAGCGTTCCCGCATGGCCTCCTGGGCCTTGTTGAACGGCTTGATCAGATAGTCCAGCACGGTCTTGGAGCCGGTCTTGATGTCCACCGTTGCGATCATCCCCGGCACAATGGCGAAGCGCTCACCGGCCTTGTTGGTCAGCACGTTAGAGTCCGTCTGGATGAACACTCGGTAGTAGTAGTTCTCCGGCTTGACCTTGTCCTGGATGGTGTCCGGAGAAATCGTCACCACCTTGCCGTCCAGCCCGCCATAGATCGAATAGTCATACGCGGTGAGTTTCACTTTGGCGGCCTGGTCCGGGTGGATGAACGCGATATCCCTGGGTGAAATGCGCGTCTCGATGAGCAACTGATCATCCAGCGGCACGATCTGCATCAACTTGCCGTTAGGCGAAATGACACCGCCAATGGTTGTCACCTCGATGCCCTTGACGATGCCGCGAACCGGCGACAGGACGGTCAGGCGCGTCAACGAATCTTCACGCCCACGAATCACCGAACTCAACGAGCTGACCTCGGAACGCGCCTTGGCCAACTCTTCACCCGCCTGCACCTGATAGGAAGAGCGCAGTTCGGTAGCTTTGAGTTGCAGCTCGCTGCGCTGACGCTGCAGGCGGATCACTTCGACGTTGCTCGCGGCGCCGGTCTTGGCCAGTGACTGGGTGATTTTCAGCTCACGGTCGACCAGCCCGAGCGAATCGTTCACCCCGGCCAGGGATTCCTTGAGCCGGCTGATACGCTCCTGATACAGCCTGGTTTCGCGCTTGATCAGCTCGGGGTAGGCCTGCAGTTCGTCAGGAAAACTCAGTGGTTTACCGTCCACCTCCGCCTGCAACCGTGTGGCGCTGGCCAGGACAGCCCGGTAGCGCGCAGCGCTCTCTTCGACATTCGATTCGGACTTCGTCGGGTCAAGCTGGGCCAACACTTGCCCCTGCTCCACCAGGTCACCTTCGGCAACGTTAAGCTCCGCCAGAATACCGCCTTCCAGTGATTGAATGACTTGCTCATGGGAGCTTGGAATTACCTTGCCGTCGCCCTTGGACACTTCATCGAGCCGCCCCAGCCACGCCCAGGTGCCCAGGATCAGCACGATCAACACCAGGCTGCCGATGATCCGCGTCGAGCGATGCAGCGCAGCGTCATCGGCCGGGTCCATGGCCTCCAGTGATTTTCTATTGCGTAGATAGGCACGCAACCGCGCCAGTTTTTCGTGAACATCAGCCATGCTGAGATGCTCCATTGGAATGAGTGGCGCTGAGTCGACGGATCGCTTCCTCCTTGGGTTCATCCAGCACGATTTTGCCGTCATCAACGACGATGATTCGCTCGACCAACTCCAACAACGCCAGGCGGTGGGTGGCAATCAGCAAGGTCTTGCCCTGTGCCCATTGGTCGAGGTTTTGCAGAAACAAGCGCTCTGCCCCTTCATCCAGTGAAGAGGTCGGTTCGTCCAGCAACAGCACGTTGGGTTGGCGCAACAACAGGCGAGCCAGCAACAGCGATTGTTTCTGGCCGCCGGAGAGCCCCAGCCCGCCTTCCAGAATCAAATGATCCAGGCCCGTCGGCAGCTTTTTGATAAACCCATCGGCGCCGGTCAGGGCCAGTGCCGAGAGCATTTCCTGATCAGCGGCCAACGGCGCGCCCAGTTTCAGGTTCTCGCGGATGGTGCCGTGGAACAGGTGCGAGTCCTGGGTCAACAAGGCCACATCCCGGCGCACGTCTGCCGGGTCCAGGTGTTGCAACGCCACGCCATCGAGGCTGACCAGGCCAGAGCGTGAATCCACGCCACCGACCAGCGCCTGCAGCAGCGTGGACTTGCCTGCGCCGTTGCGGCCCAGCACGGCAATGCGTTCGCCGGCCCGAATCTTCAGTTGGCTGACTTGCAGCACCGGGCTGTCGTCGCCATAGGCGAACACCGCCTGGTCCAGCACATAGTCACCGTACAGGTGGGCACGGTGGACTTTGTGGCTGTGTTCGGGGTGGTCGGTGGGCAACTGCATCAGTTTGTCCAAGCCTGCCAGGGCGGTCTTGGCCTGCTGCCAGCGAATGATCACCTGTGTCAATTGCGCCATCGGCGCCATCATGCGTGAGCCGAGGATCGATGCCGCCACCAGTGCGCCGGTGGTCAGGTCGCCGGCCATCACCATCGGCGCGCCGAAGAAAATCACCACGGCAAACACCAGGGTCTGCATGGATTGCGACCAGTACTGCAAGCGATGGGTCAAGGCCTTGAGCCGCAGGTTTGCCGAAGCAGTGGTTGCGTTGTAGTGGTTCCAGCTCAGTTGGAATTTCTGCTCGGCTTGCAGCGCCTTGACGTCCTCCATGCCCTGGATGGTTTCCACCAGCAAGGCATTGCGCAGGCTCGACTCACGCAACGCTTCGTTGGCCAGGCGCCCCAGCTTGCCTTGGCACAACAGGCCCGGGGTAATCATCAACACCAGCGCACACAGCGGCACCAGCACCAACGGGCCTACCAGCAGCCAGAATACGCCGAGGAACAGCAGGAAAAACGGCAGGTCCGCCAGCGCCGTGATGGTGCTGGAGGTAATCAGTTCGCGAATCTGCTCCAGCTCGCGAACCTGGGAAATGAAGGTGCCGGTGGAACGCGGCCGGGCCGAGTTGCGCAGGCGTATGGCGTGGCCAAAGACCTTGTCGGAGAGACGTGTGTCCGCACGCTTGCCCAGCAGGTCGGTGACATGGGAACGGGCGTTGCGGATGGTGAAATCAATACCCGCTGCCAGCAGTACCCCGATAAACAGGACGTACAAGGTCGGCATGGAACCGGCAGGGATCACCCGGTCGTAAGTCTGCATGGAAAACAGCACCCCGGCCAACCCCATCAGGTTGGCAACCAACGAGGCGAACATCACGTAGCGATAGGACTTCAAGTCCTGCAGGACGATGCCCTTGAACCAGTTTTTGTCATACGGCTTGATGTAGTCGTCCACTCGCACGTCGGCGCGATTACCCACTGGGCGCAGCAGGATGACCCGGCGGCATTGCTCCAGCAGTTCCTGGCGCGACAGCACCGTGGCCAGGCCGTGGTCGCCGCTGAGCCGGACTTGCAACAGGTCCTCGGCACGCAAGCCTTCGATCAGCGCCAATTGGCCATCGGCCAATTGCACCAGCAACGGTAAACGCCATTGAGTCAGGTCTTCGGCCTGTAACTCTTCATCAATCTTGACCGACAGTCCCAAGTGTTTGGCAATGGCATACAGCTGGTCATCGGAATGCGCACTGCCCTGCCAGGCAGCGGCCAGCCGCGCATCCTCGGGGGAGAAGCTCAGGTTGTAATGACCAGCAACCAGCAACAACATTTCCAGCCAGGGCGGGGAAACAGATGGCGGACTGGCTTGCAGGGGTTCTTGGGCACGGCGGTTCATGGCAAACGCTCACGGTAGGTGGCGTCGTTGGCAGCACCAAACGCCTGACTGAGATGGCCTGCGCTATACAGGCAGTTGATCTGTAACCGACGCAGGCTATTGAGCGTGGTCTGCTGCTCGACCCGCGACAAATACGCCTCTTGCTCGGCATTGAGCAGATCCAGCAGCGGCCGGGTGCCCAACTCAAGGTATTGCTGGCGGTAGAGCACGCGCGTTTCATTGATCGTGCTTTCGCGCACGGTTTGGGCACCCAGGCTGGCATGTAACTTCAGCACCTGGCTCTGCGACTGCTGCATTTCCTGGCGCGCGCGCAAACGGGCAGTATCGAGGCCGGCCTGGGAGGACGCCAGGGCCCTCTCGCTGGCCGCCTTGCCGGCCTGGATCGCGTTACCCTGATAGATCGGCATGCTCGCGTTGAGGAAGACGCTGTAGCGGCTGCGGTCCTGGTCCGTACCTGGGCTGCCATCCAGCTGGTGGCTGAATGTCGGCTCCAGGGACAGTGTCGGTAGCCCGGCTGCCTTGGCGGCGCTCACTTCGGCCTCGGCCCGGGCTACCCGCGCTTGGGCGGACTGCACCTCAGGGTTGTCCTGCATCTTGGCATCGACCTGCTGGCACGACTGCTCCAGTTCCCGCGGGAAATGGTCGGACACACCCTCGACCCGAGGTTGCCCGATCAGGTTCGACAATGTGGCGAACGTACGCGCCAGGCTGGCTTGATGCTGGAAGCCGGTGACCTTGGCAGCTTCAATACGCGACATGGTTTGCACATAGTCCGAACGGGTACTGGCGCCCATGTCCAGACGCTGGCGCGCCAGGTCGGAGACTTTTTCCAGGCTGTCGATCTGGTCCTGGGTGATCGCAATCAACCGCTGGTAATACTGGCCGTCAAGAAAGGCCAATGCGGTATTCATGGCAACCTGTTCGACACTCAGGCGCACGTCTGCCTCGCGCTCGGTGACACCGGCCTGGCTGGCCTCGACAGCGCTGGACACCTTGCCGAAGTCATACAGCATCTGCGAGGCACTGACGTCGAAGACCTGGGCACTGTGACTGCCAGGCACACCACTTTGGTAGCCGCTGCGCACGCCACCGCTGATCCTGGGGTAATAGCCGGCCTGCGCCACTTCTACCCGCTGCACTTGTTCATTGACCCCTTCCCGCGCCCGCAGGATATCCGGGTACGAGGTTAAGGCCTGGCGCACGGCCGCCCGCATATCCAGCGCCGCGGTGCCGGCAGTGGCTAAGGTGTTCACGCTCAGTTGGGGAGCGGAAGGTGGAAGAAACTGCCCGGCTTCAATCAATGAAACCAAAGAGGGCGCGGGCACCGTTTCTTGCACTTGACTGTTCTTGATCGGATGCACGGTAGGCGCAACCTGATCTTGGGGTTGGTCATGCACAGAGGGTGCATTGACCTGCCCGACCACACCGCCCGAACTGAACGATAAGGCTATCGTCAGGCAGGCAATATCACGCCGGGGATGGAATATCCGGAACATAATTGACACTCAGGGAAAATAACCCTGGGCCATACGGCCCAGGGCTCTGTCATTACGACTTAAACAACGGAAACACCACTCTCGACCCAGAGGTCTTTCTTCGACGTTTCATCGATGTAGTGCACATACTCATGGCCATCCAGCGGCGCCTTGACGCCATCGGGTTTCCACGAATCCGGCAAGTCCAGGGTCGAGGCAGATGTCGACTTCGACACCGTGCCATCGGCTTGCAAGATATCGTTCAAGGTCACCGTCAACGCGGGCTTGGCCGGATCGTCCTTGGCTTGCAGGCTGACCAGCTTGTTGACGTCCAGGTTTGGCCCCTGACCCAGGTTGAACGACGGCAGTGCAGTGTCGCTGTCGATGTCTGTCTCCACCTGGCTTTCCGGCTGAGCGAGGGGCGCCGCCCTATCAGCCGCGGGTGCCACACCTGTCTGCACCTCGTTGAGCTCGGCGACGAGCCTGGAGTCGGCAATCTTCACCTCAAGGGTGGAAGTGACCGTCTCGCCATTGATGTGTCGGACCTGATACGAGAAGGTCTCGGTCTCGTTCAAACCTGTCAGGCTGAGTTTTGGCGTGTAGGTGTAATCACCATTTGCCGCGACTTTCAAATCACCGTATTTGCCAGTGATGGTTTCCTGATTGGTTGAAGACACCGATTTGCCGTCGACGCTGACGACGCTGGCGTCAGCAGGAGTAACCAGATCCCCTGAGACGGCGTAAGCCTTGATAGAAATATTGAATGTTGAACTCAATATGGACCCGTCGACGGTTCTAGCCTCATAACTGAACGTTTCCGTCTGGTCCGAAGGCGTCGTATTACGGTCCTGCATGTAATTCGCTTTTCCATCAGTGCCAATGCTCAACTGACCATACTTTCCTTGCACGATGCTACGCACCTGTTCAGCAATACCAATGCCATTGACTTTCAATAGCGTCGCCCCCGCTGGCAATACAAGGTCGCTACTCACGGCACTGTTTGCAAACCCATCAATAAACGACTCCTTGATGATTTTTATTTCATAGTTGCGGGTCGATACAAAAGTTGCAGTATTGAAGTTTTCGACGGTAACACGGTAGGTACCAGGCGTTTCATACTTTAGGGAAAGGCCAGACTGCCCCGCCAGAATGGGCAGATAGGAAATATTAAAGAGCCCCCCCGACGAACTCCCCTGGACATTTACCCAATTTCCGTCAACCCACTTTTCCAGTTTAATAGAATTATTGTTAATAGCCTCCGTGTTATACCAGCTACCGGACGACCTCACTTGAGCGTCCACTTTCTCATTCTCACTCAGAGAAAACTCGAACGTTGCGGAGTTTTTGGCACCCAGTAGAGGACCGGTCAAAAACTCAAGTAAACTCGAGACAACGGAAGTGAGGCCGACTTTATGGTTTACCGTCAACTCATTAATACTAGGATCAATGAACTGGCTCACTTCAACTTCTTGATGTTCAGCCATCAGCTGGTATGGCGCAGTCACCGACACCGAACCTATGGAGGTGGACTGATTATCCAGGGACGCCGAAGTCACCTGCAGCACTGTCCCACCCATCTGTGCTTTTACAGGCACTGCATAGTTGCCATCGGCATCGACAGGTTGTTCGCCCAGAATCTGGCCGGCGGCATTTTTCACCACCACCTTGGTATTGGGCGCGGCCTTGCCGGAAACAACTTTGCCATCGGCACTGATCATCGCGCTCAGCGGCGCCGGGATGGCCTCACCTGCTACCTGAGGTGCAATCAGTTCGGTTGGCAGCGACTCCTTGCCTGCCAATTCAGCCACCACCGAAACCTTGCTGCCCGCAGGCTGCTTGGTGATGGTTGCGGCGAACGTACCGTCCTCGCCGGCCACGATTGGCCCGGCCAGCAACTGGCCGTTGGCGTCCTTGACCGACACGCTCGCACCTGGCAGGGTCTTGCCGGTGATCTGGGTGCCAGCGGCATCCAGGTGAGCTTCCGGTTGTGCAGGTCGATCAACCTCAGTGACCGGTGTTTTCACATAGGCCGGTGCAGACTCCACGCCCTGCCCTTGTGCCGTCACCGCCAGGGTGGTGCCATCGGGCTGTTTCGGGATGTTGACCACAAAGGTGCCATCCTGCTGGACAACCCCGGAACCGATCTCTTTGCCCTGGGCATCCTTGACGCGGATGGTTTCGCCCGTGTTGCCCTTGCCCGTCACCTGGGTGCCGGCTTCGTCGACTTGCACCTCTGTCGGCGTATTGGAGGCAATGTGCGGCGTCATGACCGATTCAGAAGCGGACACCTTGTCGTTGTTCTGCAACGCGACATTCAACAGTTGACCGCCCGGCTGTACGGGGATAGTGACCTCGAAAGTGCCGTCCGGCCCGACGATGCCCTTGGCGATCACGGTTGTGTCGTCCGCTGCTTTGATCAATACGATGGTGTTCGGCGCACCTTTGCCCTGCACCTTGGTGCCGGTGGCGTCCACACTCACATCGAAAGGCTTGGCTGGCGTGTCTTCGGCGCTCAGGGGTACCAGCAACAGCGCAGGCTCCGACACCTTGTCACCCTTGACCGCGCTGATGGCAAGCCTGTCACCGCCATTCTGCGCGGGGATATTGGCCGAAAACATACCGTCGGGCCCAGCTGCAAACGTGCCCAGATCCTGTTGAGTCTCGAGGTTGACGATCTTGACCGTTTCACCTGGCTTGACCTTGCCCAACACGCGAGTGCCGCTGGGGTTGATATTCAGGTCGGTAGGTGGCAATGGCAGGTCCGCATCGATAAACGGCGCCACGACAGAAACGCTTGGCGATGCCTTCCCCTCGTCGTAGGCCGTCACGCTCAAGACGGCGCCGGTCTTCTGAGGCGTGCTCAAGGCAATCTCGACAGAACCGGTCTTGTTCACCACGCCACTGCCCAGCTCCTTGCCGCTGGCATCCATGACCTTGATGATTTCTCCCGGCTTGCCCTTGACCGTTACCGCACTGCCGGTGTCATTGATCACCGCATCACGGGGCGCCAGCACAGGTACCGACAGGGTGGCAGGGGCCGACTCCAGGCCGCCCAGGCTGACCATCGCCTTGAGGTCTTCACCGCTCGCGCCGGACGGCAACAGCACACTGCCCTTGCCATTTGCATCCAGAGGCACACGAACGATTGTGCCGTCCGGGTTGTTGATTTGCACAATAGCGTTGGGCTTACCTTCTACGCTCACCTGCCCGGTGACCGCATCGACCGCGCCGAACACTGGCGCCAGCAACGGCACTTCGAGCGCCGCGGCCTGCGACGTAATACCTGCCGCTTGGGCAACCACGCCCACTTCCTCACCTCCCAGGGCATGGGGCAACTTGATCACGGCATGGCCTTGTGCATCTAGCTGTACCGGAGTGCCGACCGGATTGCCGTCTTTGTCCTGCAACTGCACAGAGACGTTTGGCTTGCCGGTGACCGATAGCTCCTCTTTGGCCGCATCAAATGCCAGGGTTGGCGCAAGTAGCGGAACCACCTGGGCATCGCTGACAGGCGACTTGACCTCCTTGAAGGTTTGAACCGCCTGCAGAGTCTCTGCGCCAAGGGAGGCCGGAATCGAGATCACGCCTTTGCCTTGGGCATCCAACGTCACAGGCGACCCCACCGGTTTGCCGTCCTTGTCTTGCAACTGCACGCTGGCGCCCGCTTTGCCTTCGATCGCCATCTGGCCGGTTATTGGATCAACCGGGCCCAACACCACTTTGAGCAAAGGAATGGCAGTCTGTACTGTCGCAGATTCTTCCTGCCCATCCTTGATGGTTACGCTGACCGACTCTCCACGCAATGCCGGAGAAAGGACCAGATTGCCCTTGCCATCATTACCCAACGTGAGGCGTTCAACCACTTCACCCGCAGCGTTCTTGACCTCTACTTGCCCACCCGGCATACCGACGATCTCCAGGGCGGTACCGTCTTCGCTGAAAGTCAATTTCGGCTCGAACAGCGGAACCTCAATCGATGGGGCCTTTTCTGAGCGCTTGGCCGGCTTGTTCGGTTCGACCGTTTGCAGCTCCGGGTTATCAAACTGTGCGTCAAGCGCACCCGTGCGGCTGGTGGTAGCAGCGTCTTCCTGGCTGGCGCTGATTCTTTGTCCGCTGGCGTTGAAGGGCAGCGTTACCGTTGCCTTACCGTCCGGATCGAAAACACCTCGAACGTAGACCTCGCCTGTTACGTCGTTAAATACCTGGAACACGGCCCCAGGTTTACCGTCCAGGGTGACATTTCGCGTTCCTCCGTCAACCTGGCCCAGTATCGGTGTCAGCATAGGTACAGCCACGCCGGAAGGGCCAGACTCGGTACTGTCGACCACCTGAGTGACGGTCAGATCCAGGCTGCTCAATTGCGGGCGCAGTGTGATCTGGCCGTCGCCTTGGGCATCCAGCGTCACCGGGCTGCCGATCGGCTGGCCAGTGCTGTCTTTCAACTGCACGGTCGCGTTCGGTTTACCTTGAACATTCAACAGGTTGTTGGCCGCATCGACAGCGCCCACAACCGGTGCAAGCACCGGCGCCAACACGGTATTACTGACGGGCGATTGCACAGTGCCCGAGGTTTGAACGGCCTGCAGATTTTCGCCGCTGGCTTCCTGGGGCAGCGTGATCAGGAACTGGCCCTGCTCATCCAGGATCACTGGCGCGCCAATCGGTGCTCCTTCGCTGTCCTGCAATTGCACACTAGCGCCTGGCTTACCGGTAACCAGCAACTGGCCGGAGGCGTTGACATCACCCAGTTCGGGTTTCAGCAACGGCGCAGTCAGCGCGGTGGTGGGTGGTGACTCGATGTTGTCCACGGTCTGGGTGACCGTCACAGGCAGGTCGCTCAAGGTCGTCGGGACTTGCAGTGAGCCCTGGCCTTGCGCGTCCAGCGTGACTGGCGTGCCCACGGTGCTGCCTGTGCTGTCCTTCAACTGCACGGTGGCACCCGGTTTCCCCTGCACCAGGAGGGTGCCTTCCGGATCGATTGTGCCCACGACGGGGGTCAATACGGGGACAGTCAGCAAGTCGCTGGCGGGCGATGTGGCCGTACCCGACGTCTGCACGGCCTTCACGCTTTCGCCTGAGGTGTTTGCAGGCAACGTCAGCACGCCTTCGCCCTCGTCACTCAGGACGATTGGAGTACCGATCGATTTGCCAGTGCTGTCTTGCAACTGCACGGTGGCACCTGGTTTGCCGGTAACCGTCAACCCGCCGGTGGCGGCGTTGACATCACCCAGCTCTGGCTTCAACAACGGCACGGTCTGTGGAGCGGTGGCCAGGGACTCGTTGTTGTCCACGGTCTGGGTGACCGTCACGGGCTGGTCGCTCAGGGTGGTCGGGATTTGCAACGTGCCTTTGCCGTCGGCGTCCAGGGTGACCGGAGTACCCACGGTTTTGCCCGCGCTGTCTTTCAACTGCACGGTCGCGCCTGGTTTGCCCGTCACTTCGAGGATGCCGGTTTGCGGGTCGATTGCGCCCACGGTAGGGGTCAATGTGGGGATGGCCAGCGTTGGGCTGGTCGGCGATGTGATGGTGTCCGACGTCTGCACAGCTTGCACGCTTTCGCCAGCGGTGCTTGCAGGCAGCGTCAACGTGCCGTTACCCTGGGCGTCCAGGACGACAGGATTACCAATCGGGGCGCCAGTACTGTCTTGCAACTGAACGCTGGCCCCTGGCTTGCCGATGACCGGCAACAGACCGGTGGCAGGATCGACAGGACCCAACTGTGGTGCCAGCAACGGCACGTCAAGGTTGGTCGTGAGCGGCGGGTTGGTGCCGTCATTGAGCACCACGCCGACCTTTTGGTCACTGACATTGCCAGGCAGTGTGAGAGTGCCCTCGCCTTTATCGTCCAAAGTGACTGGTTTGCCAATTGGCTTGCCGTTTGCGTCCTGCGCCTGCACGGTCGCACCTGGCTTGCCGGTGACCACTACATTGCCGGTGGCTGGATCGACAGTGCCCAACTGCGGTGCCAGCAACGGTACTTCGACATTGGTCGTGAGCGGTGGGTTGATGCCGTCATCGAGCGCCACGCCGACCTGTTGGCCGCTAGTGTTGCCTGGCAGCGTTATGGTGCCCTGACCTTTGTCGTCCAGAGTGACTGGGTTGCCAATTGGTTTGCCGTTCTGGTCTTGCGCCTGCACGGTCGCACCTGGCTTGCCGGTGACTACTACGTTGCCAGTGGCTGGATCGATAGGGCCCAATTGTGGAGCCAGCAACGGTACGTCAACGTTGGTCGTGAGCGGTGGGTTGATGCCGTCATTGAGCGCCACGCCGACCTGTTGGCCGCTGGTGCTGCCCGGCAGCGTTATGGTGCCCTGGCCTTTGTCGTCCAGAGTGACTGGGTTGCCAATTGGCTTGCCGCTTGCATCCTGCGCCTGCACGGTCGCGCCTGGCTTGCCGGTCACAACTACGTTGCCG
>NZ_SPKN01000053.1:0-219 GCF_023127765.1 Pseudomonas sp. W15Feb34 | reverse complement strand
TTGGCTTGCCGCTTGCATCCTGCGCCTGCACGGTCGCGCCTGGCTTGCCGGTGACTTCTACGTTGCCAGTGGCTGGATCGATAGGGCCCAATTGTGGTGCCAGCAACGGTACGTCAACGTTGGTCGTGAGCGGTGGGTTGATGCCGTCATCGAGCGCCACGCCGACTTGTTGGCCGCTGGTGTTGCCTGGCAGGGTTACGGTGCCCTGACCTTTGTCGT
>NZ_SPKN01000052.1:710-1015 GCF_023127765.1 Pseudomonas sp. W15Feb34 | reverse complement strand
AGAGCACGCAGACCGTTCAAATCACCGAGACCACGGGTGGCAACTTCGAGAAATTGGAAGTTGCGGGCAACGGCGCAACCACCACGATCAACGACACCATCGACAAGGTGGACGTAGTTCTGACCGCCACCACCACCGTCGGTGAAGGCGGCAATATCGTTTACACCGCCAGCCTTGTGGATAAAAACGGCGCGCCGGTGACTAACATCACCAATCCGTTGACTGTCACCCTGGATAACGGTCAGACCATCACCATTGGTGTGAATCAGTCGAGCGGCACCGTTACCACCGTAGCACCGGATGAT
>NZ_SPKN01000052.1:389-700 GCF_023127765.1 Pseudomonas sp. W15Feb34 | reverse complement strand
ACATCACCAATCCGTTGACTGTCACCCTGGATAACGGTCAGACCATCACCATCGGCGTGAATCAGTCGAGCGGCACTGTTTCGGTTCTTGCTCCTGATGACGTGTACAAAGGCGATCAAACCGTCACTACTGCTATCAGCGGCGTGACCGGCGGCGAGCACTTTGAAAATCTGATTCCAGGTACCGATAAAGTCACCACGACTGTCACTGACACTCCGGGCACCGATAACACCACCACTGTCACGCTGACTGCACCGTCTGAAGCGAATGAAGGTGGTCAAATTACGTACACCGCTACGCTTTCGAATAAA
>NZ_SPKN01000052.1:0-379 GCF_023127765.1 Pseudomonas sp. W15Feb34 | reverse complement strand
GCGAGCACTTTGAAAATCTGATTCCAGGTACCGATAAAGTCACCACGACTGTAACTGACACTCCGGGGACCGATAACACCACGACCGTGACGTTGACTGCGCCGAGTGCGGTGAACGAAGGTGGCCAGATCACCTATACCGCAACCTTGAGCAACAAGGCCGGTACCGACGTCACGTTGAAACTCGACAACGGTTCAAGCATTACCATCAAAGCGGGCGACACCGTCGGCACCGTGACCGTCCCGGCGCCGACTGATGACGTGTTTATCGATAAGAGCACGCAGACCGTTCAAATCACCGAAACCACGGGTGGCAACTTCGAAAAACTGGAAGTCGCGGGCAACGGCGCCACCACCACGATCAACGACACCATCGACAA
>NZ_SPKN01000051.1:17362-18588 GCF_023127765.1 Pseudomonas sp. W15Feb34 | reverse complement strand
GCCAGATCACCTACACCGCGACCTTGAGTAATAAGGCCGGTACCGACGTCACACTGAAGTTGGATAACGGCTCGTCGATCATCATCAAGGCCGGCGAAACCGTCGGCACCGTGACTGTGCCTGCTCCTACCGATGACGTGTTCATCGATAAGAGCACCCAGACCGTCAAGATCACCGAGACCACCGGCGGCAACTTCGAAAAACTCGAAGTCGCAGGCAACGGCGCAACCACCACCATCAACGACACCATCGACAAGGTGGACGTAGTTCTGACCGCCACCACCACCGTCGGTGAAGGCGGCAATATCGTTTACACCGCCAGCCTTGTGGATAAAAACGGTGCGCCGGTGACCAACATCACCAACCCGCTGACCGTAACTTTGGACAATGGCAAGACCATCACCATTGGTGTGAATGAAACCAGCGGCACTGTCTCGGTCTTGGCACCGGATGATGTCTACAAAGGCGACCAGACCGTCACCACCGCTATCAAGGGTGTGACCGGTGGCGAGCACTTTGAAAATCTGGTTCCAGGTACTACGTCAGTAAACACCACCGTTACGGACACTCCGGGTACCGATAACACAACGACTGTCACACTGACTGCGCCAAGTGTCGTTAATGAAGGTGGCCAGATCACCTACACCGCGACCTTGAGCAATAAGGCCGGTACCGACGTCACGCTGAAACTCGACAACGGCTCAAGCATCACTATCAAAGCCGGCGACACCGTCGGCACTGTGACCGTCCCGGCACCGACCGATGACGTGTTTATCGATAAGAGCACGCAGACGGTCAAGATCACCGACGCTTCCGGCGGCAACTTCGAAAAACTGGAAGTTGCAGGCAACGGTGCGACCACCACCATCAACGACACCATCGATAAGGTCGATGTTGTACTGACCGCCACGACTACCGTGGGCGAAGGCGGCAATATCGTCTACACCGCCAGCCTGGTGGATAAAAACGGCGCCCCGGTGACCAACATCACCAACCCGCTGACCGTCACCCTGGATAACGGCAAAACCATCACCATCGGTGTAAACCAATCGAGCGGTAGCGTTTCGGTTATTGCTCCTGATGATGTGTACAAAGGCGATCAGACCGTCACCACCGCTATCAAGGGTGTGACAGGTGGCGAGCATTTCGAGAACCTGGTCCCGGGCACTACGGCGGTAAATACCACTGTCACCGATACTCCGGGTACCGATAACACCACGACTGTC
>NZ_SPKN01000051.1:245-17352 GCF_023127765.1 Pseudomonas sp. W15Feb34 | reverse complement strand
CCACCGTCGGCGAAGGCGGCAACATCGTTTACACCGCCAGCCTTGTGGATAAAAACGGCGCGCCGGTGACCAACATCACCAACCCGTTGACCGTCACCCTGGATAACGGCAAAACCATCACCATCGGTGTAAACCAATCGAGCGGTAGCGTTTCGGTTCTTGCTCCTGATGATGTGTACAAGGGCGATCAGACCGTCACCACCGCGATCAAGGGTGTGACCGGCGGCGAGCATTTCGAGAACCTGGTACCGGGCACTGCTGCAGTGAACACCACCGTTACCGACACCCCGGGCACCGACAACACTACGACTGTTACGCTGACTGCCCCAAGTGCCGTTAACGAAGGTGGCCAGATCACCTACACCGCGACCTTGAGCAACAAGGCCGGTACTGACGTCACGTTGAAGCTGGATAACGGTTCGTCGATCACCATCAAGGCGGGCGACACTGTTGGCACCGTGACCGTGCCTGCACCGACCGATGACGTGTTCATCGATAAGAGCATCCAGACCGTCAAGATCACCGAGACCACGGGCGGCAACTTCGAAAAACTCGAAGTCGCAGGCAACGGCGCTACCACCACCATCAACGACACCATCGATAAAGTCGACGTAGTTCTGACCGCCACCACCACCGTCGGTGAAGGCGGCAACATCGTCTACACCGCCAGCCTTGTGGATAAGAACGGTGCGCCGGTGACCAACATCACCAATCCGCTCACCGTTACCCTCGATAACGGCAAGACCATCACCATCGGCGTGAATCAGTCGAGCGGCTCCATTACCACCATCGCGCCTAACGATGTCTACAAAGGCGACCAGATCGTCACCACCGCGATCAAAGGCGTGACCGGCGGCGAGCATTTCGAAAACCTGGTCCCTGGCACTACCGCGGTGAATACCACCGTCACCGACACGCCGGGCACCACCGACCTGACCACCGTCACCCTGACCGCCCCGACGGCTGTCAACGAGGGCGGCCAGATCACTTACACCGCCACTTTGAGCAACAAGGCCGGCAGCGACATGGTGGTCCAGCTCGATAACGGTTCGAGCATCACCATCAAGCAAGGCGCGACCGTGGGCACGGTGACCGTCCCTGCGCCGACTGATGATGTGTTCATCGACAAGAGCACCCAGACCGTCAACATCACCGGCACTACCGGCGGCAACTTCGAAGGTGTGAGCATCACGCCGGGCGGCGCCACGACTACCATCAACGACACCATCGACGACGTGACTGTGGTGCTCAAAGCCACTGGTTCTGTCAGCGAAGGCGGGCAGATCGTGTACACCGCGTCCCTGGTCGACAAGAACGGCGTGGCGGTGAACAACGTTGGCTCAGACCTGGTCGTCAAGCTGGATAACGGTTCGACCATTACCATCGGCAATGGCAAGTCCACCAGCTTCACCACCGCCACCGCACCTAACGATGCGTATGTCGGCGCCAATGACGTCACCACCAAAATCACGGATGTGGTCAGCGGTGGCGACAAGTACGAACACTTGATCGTCGACGGCAGCACTGTGGTCACCAAAGTGACCGATGTGGTCAGCAACACCACCATCAGCATTACCGGCGATGCGTCGGTGACTGAAGGCGGTACGGCACACTACACGCTGCCCCTGAGCAACCCGCCGCAAACCGACGTGACCGTGACGCTCAAGTACAGCGGCACCGCTACCGACGGTTCAGACTTCAATGGCGTGTACACCGTGAAGATTCCGGCAGGCTCCAGCAGCGTACCGTTTGATATCCGCACGCTCGACGACAAGATCACCGAGCCGACGGAAAATATCGTCATCACCATCGACAAGACCACTGGCGGCAACTTCGAAAACCTGGTGGTCGGCAATGGCAGTGTTACCACCAACATCATCGACAATGATGCGCCGCCGGTCATCGACCTGGATGCCAACAACTCCAGCGGCGCCAGCGGTGCGGACTTCAAGACCACCTTCACCGAAGGCGGCACCGGTGTGTCAATTGCTGACACTGACATCAAGATCACCGACCCGGACAGCACCCAACTGACCGGCGCCACCGTGGTATTGACCAACAGCCAGCCAGGCGACTCGCTGAACTTCAGCGGCGTGACAGGCATCAACGTGACCCCGACCACCGACCCTGTGACCGGTAAAATCACCTTGACCCTGACCGGCACGGCGTCGCTGGCCGACTACATGCAGCAGATCAAGAACATCACGTTCACCAACAACAGCCACGACCCAAGCACCACGCCACGCACCATTACCGTGAGCGTGACCGATGGCGGCAACTACTCCAACGTTGCCACCACCACCGTCAACGTGGTGGCGGTCAATGATGCGCCGGTGGCGACTGGCGGTGCCGTAACCGGCACCGAAGACACCGCGCTGGCCCTGACCTGGGCCAACTTCGGCGTGACCGATGTGGACTCGCCGCAAGCCAGCCTGGGGGTGAAAATCACCGAGCTGCCAGTCGCCGGAAAATTGCAGTTCCTGGCAGCGGATGGCAGCACCTGGACCAACGTGGCCAACGGCCAGACCTTCACCAAGGCCCAGATTGACGGTGGCCAGTTGCGCTTTATGCCTAACGCCAACGAATCCGGCGCCGATGGTTACGGCGGCACCGGTGTGGGCAACAAGCAAGCGGACTACGCCCAATTCAAGTTCCAGCCAACCGATGGCAAGGACCTGGGCTCCAGCGCCACGGTGAAAGTCGATATCACACCGGTAGCCGACGCCCCGACCCTGAGCGTGGCAGACAACAACGTTGCCTCCACCGGCCTGGTCAAACAGGGCTGGAACAGCATTGCCGGCCTCGGCAACAACGGCAACGGCGCTGCACCGGACGTGCTGAAAAAAGCCATCGATAACGCGGGCACGCCGAACAACACCTCGGTGGTGACCAACGTCGAGTCTGTCGACAACGTCGCCGCCGGCTCTGGCTCAAAAATCTCCGGCCTGATCTACATGGAAGCGGGCAAGAGCTACACCTTCAGCGGCATCGCCGATGACAGCGTGGTGGTCAACGTGGGCGGCAAAGATGTGGCCAGCGGCGTGTGGGGCACCAACAGCGGCAAGATCAGCGGCTCGTTCACGCCAACCACCACGGGTTACTACAGCCTTGAGATCTACCAGGCCAACCAAGCGGGGCTTGGCAGTTTTGACGTTAACGTGTCGATCAACGGCGGGGCGGTGCAAAACCTGAGCACCAGCACCGTGCCGTTGTACACCGGCCTTACCGACCTGACCAACGCCGGCGTCACCGTGTCCGACCTGCATGGCAGCAACGGTGACGGTTACTATGTGGGCTACAAGCTCAACGAAGGCCAGGAAAACGGCACGGTCAAACTGTCCAAGGTCACCACCGCGCTGACCGACACCGACGGCTCCGAAACCCTGAGCGTGAAGATCAGCGGCATTCCGGCAGGCTCGGTGCTTACCGACGCATCGGGGCACACCTTTACCGCGGGTAAAACCGTGGGCGAAGTGAATGTCACCGGCTGGGACCTGAACACCCTGACCATCAAGCCGCCGACCTACTACAGCGGCCAGTTCAACCTGACGGTCACCTCGACTTCCACCGAAAGCATTGGTGGTTCGGCAACTACCACCGCGCAATTGCCAGTCACGGTGCACCCGGCAACCTACAACCCGGTAACCGGCACTTCGGGCAGCGACACCATCAATGGCAGCGATGGCAACGACATCGTCGTGGCCGACGTCGCCGGCTTGAACGTGGTGCAGGGCAAGAACTACAACATCGCGTTCATGATCGATACGTCGGGCAGTATGGGCGCGAGCTCGATAGCAGCGGCGAAAGCCTCGCTGACCACCACGTTCAACTCGCTGAAAAGCAGTATCGGCTCCAGTACCTCTGGCACCGTGAACATCTTCCTGGCGGACTTCAGTGACCAGGTCAATCGCACGGTGACAGTCAACCTGAAAGACCCAGGTGCGTTGGATTCGCTGCAGAAAGTCCTGGATTCCATGGTATCTACCGGCGGGACCAACTACGAAGACGTGTTCAAGGCCGCGTCCAACTTCTTCAAAAGTGCCCAGGCGACTGGCAACACAGACGCAATCAACACAACGTACTTCATCACCGATGGTCAGCCGACGTTTTACCAGGCGGCCGAGCAGACTAACCCGTACTTGTACGGCAACGTCAGGCTCGATGATGTCGTCACCATGAACAACTACACCATAGGTACAGCCACCCGGATCAATATCGATTCGAATAATTACCTTGATATCAACTCTGCCGGCAAGGTAACCCTCTGGTCCTACGGCTGGTCGTACAACAAGGGAGTCATCCACGCCCAAGGGGATGGCACCTATGAAATATCGGTACAAGGCGGCCTCGGGTACGATACCGATTACTACACCACCACCAACTCCAACAGCGCGTTCGCACTGCTCAAAGGCCTGTCCACAGGTGGCGTAGAAGCCATCGGCCTCAACAGCGGGGTCAGCTTGAACCAGCTGGCTCCGTACGACAGCGATGGCAAGCCGCAAGCCAACATTGATCCGAAGGACCTGGCCAATGCGATCCTCGGCCACACCGAGGCGACGTTGCCTGGCGCCGACACCGTCAACGGTGGCGACGGCAACGACATCCTCTTCGGCGACCTGGTGAGCTTCAGCGGGATCAACGGTGAAGGCTACAACGCACTGCAGGCATTTGTGGCGCAGAAGACCGGCGTGACCGTCTCTTCGGTGACCGCCTCTAACGTTCACCAGTACGTTACCGAGCACTACGTGGACTTCGACGTCTCCGGCGCCAAGGACGCCAACGACACGCTGCTGGGCGGCGCTGGCGATGACATCCTGTTCGGCCAGGGCGGCAATGACCTGCTGGACGGCGGCAAAGGCAATGACATCCTGCTGGGCGGCACGGGCAACGACACGCTGATCGGCGGCCAGGGCAACGACATCTTGATTGGTGGTTCAGGTGCCGACACCTTTGTGTGGAAGGCGGGTGACATCGGCAACGATGTGATCAAGGACTTCAAGGCCTCGGAAGGCGA
Organism: Pseudomonas sp. W15Feb34; assembly: GCF_023127765.1. Lineage (NCBI taxonomy): Bacteria > Pseudomonadati > Pseudomonadota > Gammaproteobacteria > Pseudomonadales > Pseudomonadaceae > Pseudomonas > Pseudomonas sp. W15Feb34. Next base: position 12,338 of record NZ_SPKN01000051.1, on the reverse strand, counting down.
CCGCATTGATCTGCGTGATTTGTTGAAAGGTGAGACTGACAGCACCATCGACAACTACCTGAAGATCACCACGGTAGATGGCGTGTCGACCCTGCAAGTCAGCAGCGAAGGCAAGCTCAACGCTGCCGGTGGCCTGGCCAATGCCGATGTGACCATCAAGCTGGAAGGCAATGATTGGTCCCATGTCAGCATCAACTCGCTGATCACTGGCGCCGACCCTACCATCAAGATCGACCATAGCTAAGATGCAATGGATCGGCCGCCTTCCCGGGCGGCCGATTTTTTTGCCTTATGGGCCGCTGGCCCTGGCGGGCGGTGCGTCGCATACTCACGCTCATACACGCAGCGTTGACCTATGCTGTTGAACGCATGTGGCTCATATTCGAGGGGTTCTTATGTTTTACGTGCAACGTGATGCACTGGGCGCGCTGATTCGCGTAGAGGCGGCCGCCTTTACCGAGTCCACCGAAACCCTGCCGGCCGATCACCATGAGATCCAGGCCTGGTACGCCAACGAAGTGGTGGAAACCAGCCTGGCCCAACTCAAGCAGAGCGACCTGGAGATGATCCGGGTGCTGGATGACTTGATCCAGGTGCTGACCCGCAAAGGCGTCATCAGCGTGACCGACCTGCCGCCGGCGGCACAGGCCAAGTTGATGGACCGTAACCACGCGCGGGAAGCCTTGGGTGGGTTGAGCCAGTTGATTGATGATGACGAGAAAGGGCTGATCTGAGCCCTGGCGCCGAACCTTTATTCAAATGTGGGAGGGGGCAAGCTCCTCCCACATTTGAATGTCCTGATGTCAGTGTGATTTCCAGGGCGCAGGCTCGCCAAACAGCTGGCCCTGCACACCAAAAATCCCCATCTCGCGAATGACCTTCAGCTCGCCCTCGGTCTCCACACGTTCGGCAATCAACGGCAGATCGATGCTGTGGGCTGCGCGCTGGATGGCTTCGATAAACAGACGCTTGTCACTTTCCTGGTCGATGTCGCGAATGTAGCTGCCATCGATCTTCAGGTAGGCCAGGCCCAGGCGTGCCAGGTTGCCGATCATGCTGAACCGCCCACCAAAACGCTGCAGGCTGAGGGAAAAACCCAGCTCGCGCAGGCGGTGGGTCATCTGTTCCAGCACCGGCTGCTCGGGGAGTTGCTCTTCACCAATCTCCAGGATGAGGCGTGAGCCCAGGTTGCTGTGCTGGCGCAGCAGGTCATAAATCCTATTCAGGGCCTGGGTATCCTGGAACGTTGCGGCCGAGAGGTTCAGCGCCAGGTTATGGTTGTGGCTGGCCATCTGCTTGAGGACTTGTTCCAGCATCAAACGGTCCAGGCGGGCCGACCAGCCGAAGCGCTCGAGCCACGGCAGAAAGCGCCCGGCCGGTATCGTGTGGCCTTCCTCGTCCTGCAGGCGCGACAGTACTTTGTAATGCAAGACCAATTGTGGGTCCTGGCTGGCGACGACCGGCTGGAAGTACAGCTGGAAGTGCTGCTGGGTCAGGGCCCGGTCCAACAACGTGTGCCAGGCATGGTGATCGTCACCGACGCTGGCGGCGGCGCTGCTGTCCAGGCACACCCAACTGGTATCGCCCTGCGCTTCGGCCTGGGCCAGCGCCTGATCGGCGAGGGTCAGCAGTGCTTGGGGCGCATCGCCATGGCTGAACGGTGCCAGGCCGATATAGGCCACCGGCATCACATCGCTGGCGCCGGTCGCCTGCAAGCTGAGCAAGGTGCTCTCCAGGTTCTGCGCCAATTGCAGCGCTTCTTCACGCATCAATCCCGGTGCCAGCACAGCGAACTCGCCGCCGCGGATACGGGTAACGAGGTTATGGGTTTCCGGGTACGGCTCGCACTGACGCAGCAGTTGTTGGCCGACCGCTTGCAGCAATTGGTCGGTGCGCTGGCCGCCCAGGCGTTGGTTGAGGCCGGCAAGGTCCTTGACCCGCAGCAGCAGCAAGTAACCGGAGTTGGTGTCTTCCGGGTTACTGACACGGGCGTTGAGCTGCATTTCGAAATAACGCCGGTTAGCGAGGCCGGTGAGGTTGTCCTGATAGGACTCGGTGCGCAGTTTTTCGCTGCGTTCGGCCTGTTCCTGGAACAACGCCTTGAGCTTTTCCACCATCTGGTTCATGGCTTGCACCACTCGCCGCAGTTCCGGCGTGCGAGGCAGGTCGGGCAGACTGAGGAATTCTCGGCGGGCAATCGCGTGGGACTGTTTGACCATGTAGTCCAACGGCTTCAATTGCCGGCGCAGCAACAGCCCACCGAGCACCACACTGACCGCACCGCACAGCAGCAACCACCCCAGGCTGCCCAAGGCGCTTTGCCAGAGCTTGGCCAGGGCGAACATTGGATGGCTGACCACTTCGACTCGCGCCGCCTGCTCCCAGCCACGGCTAACCAGCGCATCGCCACCTGCCGGCTCCAGGCCGATCAACTTTGCGAACCAGTTGGGCACGCCGTTGTTATCAGGAATGCCGCTGCGCTCGACGATGGTTTTATCCGTCGCCAAGTCCACCACACGGATGCTGGCGTAGTAGCCGCTGTCGAAGATCGAGCTGACCAGCAGCTCCACCATGGCCGGGTCGTCGATATTGGGGGTCAACGACAGCGCCAATGCCGTCGCGGCATCCTGGGCATGGGAACGCAGCTGGTTGACGTATTGGGTGCGCGAGCTTTCCAGGCTGACCATGAAACTGCCGCTGAAGGCGACCACCAGGAACAGACAGATTGCGATCAATAGTTGTTTGAACAGAGACATCCGATCAGTTACTCCTAGTTGGCAGGCTCGGCTGGGAAGCCTTCCGCACGCATTTTTCTCAACACATCCTGCCAGCGCGACAAGCGTTTGGTATCACCGACTTTCTTGTTGCCCTTGGCGCCGGGCAAGTACAAGCCCTCGGCGTTGAATGAATACACTGGGACCAAATCGGTGCGGCGGGTAGCCGGCAGGATTTCGTCCATCAGGCTGTCGAGCACCAGCGGGATTGCGTCAGGCGTCGAATAATAGGTCAGAACCATGTGCGCGCGATTCTGCCGTAAAGCCTTGACGTAGGTAATGCGTAATTTGTCGCTGGACACACCCAGATGACGCAAACTGAAATACTTTGCGATCGCGTAGTCTTCACAGTCACCGGCCCCCTTCCAAAGGGCCTCGACGGGCGTCTCCCAATAATCGACAGCGTGCCAGAGGTCGATGTCTTCCACGTAGGTCATTTGCTTGTTGAAGAACAAATTCACGACCTTGAGCTGCTCCGGCTCGCTGACCTGTTTTTGGCTCGCCAATAGCCGCTGCCAGGCGTCGATACGCTGCTGCCCTTCGCCGAGCGGCCCGTACACGGCGGTAGCCTTGCGGCTGATCTGAGAGAAATCCCAATCGGCACGCAGCCCGCCAAGCATCAAGCCGGCCAACAGAATTGCTGATAACAGCCAGCAAAGAACTCGATAGGGAATAAAACTTACCGCCAAGGCGCTCTGTCCATGAAAGAGACGGAATTTCGAGGAATGGTGAAGCCTGGCCCTACAAAAAACAATGGCACAGTGCAATCATTCATAGGAGGACCGAGTTTATAACCGCCCCTTGTGGGAGACACAAAGTATGCTGTGTAAGCCCTTACAAACGGAAACTTTGGCTGTTTGACAAGCGCTTGGGCCGTCTTTAGTGTGCATTGGATCCAATTGACCACACTATTATTCAAGAAAGGAGGATAGCGTAACCGTGACGCAGAAGCCGAACCCTTTAAGCAGCATCAAAATAAGCGGGCCTATTCCCGCCCATCTTGCTCGCGCCGTCATTGAAGAAACGTTGCGCAACGCCATCCTCGATGGGCGATTACCCTGTGGCACCGCGATGCGCCAGCAGGAACTGGCGAGTCTGTTCGGCGTCAGCCGTATGCCCGTGCGCGAAGCCTTGCGCCAACTGGAGGCGCAATCCCTGCTGCATGTGGTGACCCACAAGGGGGCCGTGGTGGCGCCGTTGATCGAGGACAATTCGGCTGAGACCTATGCACTGCGCATGTTGCTCGAATCTGAAGCCCTGCGCTTGTCGATCCCGTTGCTCAGTGACGCCGATCTTGCCGAGGCCGAGGCCTGTATCAATGCGCTGGAATGTGAGAAAGACTACAGAGAGATTGGCCGCCTCAATCGCCTGTTTCACATGGTCTTGTACGGCAAGGCACCCAATCAGCGACTGCTCGATCTGGTGGAGCACGGGCTGAATGAAGAGGAACGCTTTCTGCGCTTCAATCTTGAAGCGATGGGATTGGGCGAAACGTCTCAGGAGGATCACCGCGAACTGTTGAGCCTGGTGGCGCAGAAGAAGATCGACGAGAGCATTCTGACGCTGCGTAATCACTTGATGCGGGGTATGGAAGTGATCGCTAACTACCTCAAGGGTCTCGAAAGCGCCGACAAAAAATTCGCGCAATAGGGCCTTCGTTATTCGCTGACCATTACACTATGCGGGGTAACTTTCGATCAGGAAAGTTACCATAATGACAGGCAGTAAAATTTACAAAACTACTAACACCGAAGAACTCTCCCACACTTCAACAACCCGTTACTCCTGCAACAGCTTGCGGACAAAACATCTAATACTTTTATAATCCTTCCCTAACGTTTAATCAGCTTATTATCTTCGCCCGACCAACCGCACCCCTTCATCCGCTGGGCACAACTCTATCAAGGTTGCGCTACCTGCGCGGCCTTGACTAAACGTTACATCTCCAACACAACTAAAAAAATTCCAACACTGCTTTTAGAGCACTCGCAACAACTTATAGGCGTCAACCATGCATCAACATTTTATCGAACAAAGAAAACAAAAACTTTTCGGCCATCCGTTATTTATAGAAATAACCTCACTCGCCAAGTTACGACACTTTATGGAGCACCATGTGTTCGCCGTTTGGGACTTCATGACTCTGACCAAGCGCCTGCAACAAGACCTGACGTGCACTCAGATCCCCTGGCTCCCTCCCGCAGACCCCCACGCTGCCCGCTTGATCAATGAAATTGTGCTGGGCGAGGAATCGGATGAGCATCCAACACGCGGCCATTGCAGTCATTTCGAGCTTTACCTGGACGCCATGACAGAGGTAGGCGCCAACACCGCCGCCATCACACGCCTCATTGATCTGCAGCATCAGGGCGTGGAAGTCAGCGCGGCTTTGCAGATGATCGATGCGCCCCGTAGCGTGGTGTCATTTGTCGACAGCACATTGCAAATCGCGCTCAGTGCGCCCACCCACTGTGTGGCGGCGGCCTTCCTGCATGGACGCGAGAGCGTCATTCCCTCGATGTTTGAAAGCTTGATGCACAGCAACGCGTTCATTGAGCGTGAAACACCTACCTTCTTCCACTACCTCAACCGCCATATCGAAGTGGACAGCCACGACCATGGGCCAGCGGCAGAACAGTTGCTCCAGCGTTTGATCGGCACAGATCCGCTTCGCCAGAAACAAGCCGATAGCACCGCCCTTGGCGCCGTGGAGCGCCGTATTATGTTCTGGGACAGTGTGCTGGCTACGCTGCAAGAGGTTCGCCCATGAACGCCGTCAATTACCAATCCTTTGCCGATGATTGGGAGCGTCGCGCTACCATCCGAACGCGCCCCCGACGCGTACTGGAAAACGACGGCAAACTCATCTTTCCCCTGTGCCGCCAACCGCTGGTACTGAGTGCAACTTTCCTTGAACACTGCCCGCAGTGGCGCGACTTCGTGCTGACGCAAAGCTTCTATAAATTCGTCAATGATGTGGTGATCTTCGAAACCGAAATCGTCGACAAGACCGCTCGCAGCATCGCGAAAAACCGCTTCTCCCTACCCTTCCCACCCGCTTGCCGCTACGACGCGATGACTGTCGTTGTGGACGAGGATTACCACGCGTTGGTCGCGCTGGATTTTCTTCAGCAAGCCGTGGAAATGACCGGGATCGAACCGCTCAATCTACCCGGGCAAATTGAATTGAGCTGCGCGCTACCGACAGCGCAGGCAAAGGTGCCGGCGCACCTGCACGATGCCGTTGAACTAATCGCCGTGGCTATTGCTGAAAACACCGTTACCCATGATGTGGCAGCTTTCTCAAAAGACGCCAGCGTCAAATCGTCTGTGCGCGGCCTGATGGCCGATCACCTGTTCGATGAGGGCCGTCATGCGCGGTTCTGGGCTCAGTTGGTGCGTATTTACTGGCAGTCGGCAACCCCGCAAGATCGCGACAGCATCGCTCAAGCGCTGCCTGTTTTCCTGGCGCGCTACCTGACCAACGATCTACAACAAGACTTCGACCTGCAACTGATCGAACACCTGGACATCAGTGCCGATACTCGTCTTGCGCTACGTCATGAAATCCATGCGCTGGATTTTCCCATCACCCACCAACATCCACTGGTGGCCAATATCATGGGGTTGCTGCGCCAAAGCGGTGTACTGCAAACGCCCAGCGTCGCCCAGGCACTGAGCGCCTACCTGCCGGTACCAGGGAGGTTGGCATGCGGCGTTTAAAGATCGCGTGGAGTGCCTCCAGCAAAGCCCTGGACGAGCTCAAGAAAGTGCTGGAGCAATACGGGCATATCGCAGGAGCAGGGTCCGTCGACCTGATAATTGAAGATGGGGGGCAGCCACTGCCGCCATTGCCAACCGACGTGCCATGGATAAGCCTGCGCGTGGGTATCGGCCCGTTATCCGAGCACGGGCTGCCCTCGCTGCAGTTGCGCTGCTATGACCGCGAGCGCCGCCTGTTGGCTGTGCAGGGCGTCGCCGAGGAACCCAGCGGCAACGGCCAGCGATTACACCAGCAGGCAACGAACGCATTGGTGGAGTGGGCAGCTTGGTTGGTCTGTGGTTTTTCAAGGGATCCAGGTTATTTCTCTATAGCCGCTACCGCTAACGACTGGCCCGAACAGGGCTTGCAAGGGCTGGAAGCAGTGGCATTCATGCATCGGTTCAACCGCACGACAGACCCGGCTTTACTGCGGGCAGCCAAGGTGCCCATGATTGAAGCGCTGCAGGCCAGTCTTGAGACCTTCGCGAATCGAACAGCGTTGAATATCGCGGGGGACATGCTGACTTATCAGCAACTTCATCGCCATGCCATAGCGATCCAGCAACGCCTGCTTCCTTTGCTGGCAGGCGTGCAAGCACCACGGGTGATCGGCGTGTGCCTGGAAAGATCCACCGAGCTGTATGCAAGTATTCTTGCGGTATTGGGTTGCGGCTGTGTGTATTTGCCGTTGGCTCCGGATCATCCGGTGCAACGTCAGCACAGCATGTTGGAAAGCCTCCAGGCCTGTGTGCTGCTGGATAACGGTCAGCATCCTTTGCGAGATGGCTTCGCGTCCCTTGATGTCAGCCAAATCGCTGTGCACGACGTCGACGCGACACAACCGCTGATGCACCATCACCCCCTTGCCGACGAGCCTTGCATGGCCTTGTTCACGTCGGGGACCACCGGCCAGCCCAAGTGTGTACTCCTGAGCCACTACAATCTGGCGCATTTCAGCGCGTGGCTCACAACCTGCGTGGGGTTGGATCAACACAGTCGCGTCCTGCAGTTTTCGCCACTGGGCTTCGACTCGTCATTGATCGATATTTTCCCGGCCTTGATCGCCGGCGCTGAATTGATTGTCCCCAGCGCAGATCAACGTCACGACCCTCACCAACTGGTAGAGCTGATTCGCCAGCAACGCATCAGTCATGGATTTCTGCCACCGGCGCTGCTCAGCATTCTGCCGCTGGATAAGCCACTGGGCCTTACTCACTTGCTTACCGGCGGCGATTTCTGCGAGCCCTATGTGATCGAACAACTGGCGGGGCAATGTCAGTTGCATAACCTTTATGGGCCCACCGAGACCACGGTGTTGGCAACACACCGGGTATTCCAACAAGGTGATAGCCATCGCAATATCGGCTACCCCATCGCCAACAGTCAGGTGTTAATCCTCGATGAAAACCTGCAACCGGTGGATGAACAGGTCACGGGCGATTTGTACATTGCCGGTCCAGGCGTCAGCCTCGGCTATTGGAATGCACCGCCGCAACCCGACAGTCCATTCGTTGCGCTGAGGCTGCCGAATGGACAGGTTCTCAAGGCTTACCGCAGCGGCGATTTGGCGAAATGGACGCAAGATGGCATCGAGCTCGGCGGGCGTCGGGATGATCAAGTCAAGATCCGTGGCTTTAGAGTCGAGCCTCAGGAGATTGAGCAATGCCTGCGCAACAGTCGATTGTTTCGCCAAGTGGCAGTGGTGATCGATCCGACGCACAGAGTCATAGCTTTTGCCGCCCAGCCCGAACCCGGCGCTACGCTGCAGAGCCTGAAGGAACATGCCCGGCAGTGGTTGCCTGTACATATGCAGCCGGTCGCCTGGAGCGAGTTGGCCTGTCTGCCCGGTACGAGTAACGGCAAGGTCGATCGGAAGGCATTATTGGCCCTGCCAATATCCACGCTCGCCGGGGCGACTTGCAGCCCTGTACAAACACCTCTGCAGGCACAGTTGGTGGACTTATGGGCAGAGTTGTTGGCCTTATCCGCAGGCGAACTTTCGATCGATGACAGTTTCTTCAACCTCGGCGGCCACTCCATCCTGTTGTCGAGCCTATTGTTGCGCCTGCGTGAGCAGTTTGGCCGTAGCTTCTGCCTGAGCCCCTTTTTCGAGACACCGACCATCCGCACGTTGGCCGCACTGATGGACGGCGGGGCGCTGCCTGACACCCCTACCCACCGGATGGAAAAAGATGCAGCAAGAATGTTGGGGATCGAGGTGCTGCCTGATACCCACATGGGTGACCCACGCAAAGCGATCGTCACCGGGGCGAACAGTTTTGTCGGGGTACATATCGTCCAAGCGCTACTGGCCGGCGGGGCGCTGGAAGTAGCATGTCTGGTGCGGGAACTGCCCGGGCATTCAGCGGCGGGGCGATTCACCCAGGCACTGCGGGAATACCGCCTGGAACATTTGGACCTGAGCCGAGTGCGGGTGTATGCCGCTGACATGCGCGAACCCCGCCTGGGCTTGGCCGGCAATGTGTATGACTATCTTGCCCGTCATTATGGTGTGCTGGTGCATAACGCCGCACAGGTCAATCATGTACTGGACTATGCGTCACTCGCCAGGGACAACGTCGAGCCGGTGTTTGAGTGCCTGCGCCTCTGCGAAACCCACTGTAAGAAGGTACTTAATTTCATCTCGACGCTGTCGGCCTGCAGCAGCGTGGACGCCGATGGGCACGTCCTTGAATCGCCCGCCGGGCGCGCGCAGCCACTGTATGTGAAAAATGGCTACAACCTCTCGAAATGGGTAGCTGAGCGATTGTTGGGAAGGGCCGTCGAACAAGGGGTCTGGGTCAATATTCATCGGCCGGGAAATATTAGTTTCAACAGCCAGAACGGCGTCTGCCAACCGCAGAAGAACCGCCTGATGCTGATGCTCAAGGGGTCTATGCAATTGGGGCTGGTCCCCCGGTTGGAGGTGAACTTCGATCTGATGCCGGTGGATTTCCTGGCCGGCTTCATAGCCTTCCACAGCGCCCAATTTGCCTTTGGGCGAAACGTATTCAACCTGCACAACCCACAGCCCTTGAGCTGGGATAAGTACCTCGACGCATTCAGCCAGGTCGGGCACGCCTTCGACCGGGTAAGCGTTGAAGACTGGCAGCAGGCGCTGCGAACGGTTGGCCGTGATAACGCGTTGTTCGGTGTGCTGGGTTTCTACCTGGACGAACTGGACGAAGACATCGGCGATACGTCGATGATCCGTTACGACAATGCCCGATGGGGTCTGGAAAGAATGGGTATGGACTATCCGTCAAAGAGCCCGGCGCTGTTACGCAAAGGCTGTGATTACCTCAGGGCCATCAGCTTCCTCTGAACAGCTTCAGAAATTGCCGACGACATTACTGCACCAATCAGCATTCGGAGCGAGAGGCCTCGCTCCGATGCAAACAGGATCAGATCTTGAAGCTATCAACCAATTGCTTCAATCGACTGGCCTGCTGGGACAGTGCATCGCAGTCTTTGAGCGTCTCGTTGAGGTTGGCCACACCCTGCTGGTTCAACAGGTTGATCTGGTTGATGTCGACGTTGAGGGTTTCAACGACAGCGGTCTGCTCTTCGGTGGCAGCTGCAACCGACTGGTTCATTCCATCAATCTCAACGATACGCTGCGTCACGCTGATCAAGCGCTCACCCGCCTGGTTGGCCACTTCAACGCTTTCTTCGCTGGAAGTCTGGCTGGCATTCATGGTGGTCACTGCTTCACGCGAGCCCACCTGCAACGAAGTGATCATCTTGTGGATCTCCTCTGCCGACTCTTGGGTACGGTGTGCCAGGTTGCGCACTTCATCTGCCACTACGGCGAACCCACGCCCGGCTTCGCCAGCACGGGCGGCTTCAATTGCCGCATTGAGGGCGAGCAAGTTGGTCTGCTGGGAAATGCCTTTGATCACATCCAGAATATGCCCGATGTTGTCGGTACTGGCGTTAAGGGTTTCGATCTGAGTGCAGGACAGACTGATCTTCTGCGACAGCTCCGACATCGCCAGGATGGTTTGCTCAACCACTTTGCGGCCATCGTCAGCCTGTTCGCTGGCACCGCTGGCGTGCTGCGAAGCATCTGCTGCATTGCGGGCGATTTCCTGGGTGGCAGCGCCCAGTTCGTTGATGGCCGCAGCTACGCTGTTGGTACGCGCACTCTGTTCGTCGGAACCGATGATCGAAGCATTGGACGATGCCATTACGCGCTGGGACAAATCATGCACCTGACGCGTTGCCGAAGACACCTCGGAAATCGAGGCGTGGATGCGTTCGACGAATTGATTGAATGCACTGCCGACTTCGCCGAATTCGTCTTTGCTGGTCACTGCGAGTCGTCGGGTCAAATCGCCTTCGCCTTGGGCGATGTCCTGCATGGCGACGCCCATGGTTGTCAGCGGACGCAGCAACACCTGAATCAACAGGCTCAAGAGCACGGCAATGGCCACAACGGCGATCAACATTGCAATCAAAGCCGAGGTACGGAACTTGCCCAGCGGGGCGTAGGCTTTTTCTTTATCAATGGATAGACCGATGTACCAGTCGGCGCCGGGCAAACCGCTGATAGGCGTGAACGAAAGAATACGATCCTGGCCATTGAGAACAACGTCCTGGTTAAGCTTCTCGATACGTACGTTGGTGCCAGGGTAGATGTCCTTGAGATTTTTCATCACCTGGTCCTGGTCAGGACTCACGATGACCTGACCATCACCACTGACCAGAAACGCATGGCCAATGCCGCCGAAGTCTACCGAGTTGATGATCTTCACCAGGGTTTGCAGGCTAAGGTCACCCCCAACAACACCCAACAGTTCTCCGTTCTTTTTCACCGGCATGGCAATTGTCACGATCTGACCGCCTACAGCCGCCATATAAGGCGGGGTAAGCATTGTTTTGTCCGCTACCACCGCCTGCTTGTACCAAGGGCGCTGACGAGGGTCATAGTCCTCAGGCATCTTCGCGTCAGGGCGCTGCGTGAATACCCCATTGGTTTGGCCCACGTAGGTGAACTGGAAGTTGGAGGTAAACGCTGGCTGATCCACCAACCCGGGAAGATCGACGGCACTGCCTTGATGGGCAACGTTCTGCGCCAGGTTCTCGAGGACCAGGATGCGACCACTGAGCCAGTTCTGCACACTGCTGGCGGTAAGCTCGCCGGATTGCTGGATAGACGAGGCCAGGTTTTGCCTGATCGTGCTGCGTTGCAGGTAGTCGTTGTACAGGGTGAATAACGCGAAGGCTAAAACCACGACGCCTGACGCGGCCAACAGAATTTTATGACTGAACTTGAGATTCATTTCATCGACTTCTTTTTGCCAAAGGGGGGTGAGCGTGCCGAGTGGAACATTCCATGTAACGGGATAGGCGGACTCTGCGGTCGCTCTATTTCGGTGCACGCATGGCTCGTCAGGCTTTCGGCCAAACATCGGCAAAGCTTAGAAATTTGTGTGAAGCATCTTCTTTTTGCGTAGGAAACCGACAGGCGGTAGGTGAAGGCGGGAGGGTGTGACATAGAGCCTTAAACGACAAAACCCCTGTCTGCGTTAGCAGACAGGGGTTTCGGAATTC
>NZ_SPKN01000051.1:0-176 GCF_023127765.1 Pseudomonas sp. W15Feb34 | reverse complement strand
CATCGTTTCACTGCTGAGTTCGGGATGGGATCAGGTGGTTCCAATGCTCTATTGTCGTCAAGAAATTCTGTGTACCAGACCGTTGAGTTGGCAACGTGCCGGTGAAATTCATGAGCTTCTACATAAACAAAACCCCTGTTTGCGTTAGCAAACAGGGGTTCTGGAATTTAATCTTG
>NZ_SPKN01000050.1:90832-91290 GCF_023127765.1 Pseudomonas sp. W15Feb34 | reverse complement strand
GCAAGGCGAGGCGAATCAACCTACCGACGCTGTCCCATTCATAGACTGTCTGGGCGCCGTGTTCATCCTCACAGCCAATCTGGCGTCCTAAATCGTCATAGCGATAACGCTTGATCCCGCCATTGGGCAATTGCTCTTCCAGCAACTGCCCACGCTCATCCCACACCAGCCGATGGCAACTGTGATCCGGGTACCAAACTCCGGTCAGTTGCCCGTGTTTGTTGTAGCTGTAATCGGTAACCTCGCCGTCAGGATCGGTCCTACGCGTAACATCGCCTTGCTTATTACGCTCGTATTTCCAGACCGCCTCCCCACGCCTCACAACCCGAACAAAACCGTTGTCATGCTCGTAAGACGTCGGCTCATCATCCCCCGGAAACAAAGCCACCAGGCGCCCAGCTTCGTCGTACTGATAGGCCGTCACCGCGCCCAGCGGATCCTGTTCGACGGTCAGCCGC